>JAUXOM010000134.1 GCA_030682175.1 Rhodocyclaceae bacterium | reverse complement strand
AAGGGTTGTCGGCAAACCGGGCGTCTGCGGCGTTGCACCGCTTGGCAATGGAACAACCATTGCCCGCGCGGCGCGCCTTGCATCCATCCCGGTTTGCCGGCAACGCATCCCACGAATAAAGTCCGACAGGCTGCTAGCGGCTAAGGGCAACATGGCCGGGAATGGCTTGACTTAGAATACGCACTTTCTCATCAGTCGCATCGTCATGACCACCCGCACCTCGATAGTCAGAACCCGTTTCGCCCCCAGCCCGACCGGCTACCTTCACATTGGCGGAGCGCGTACTGCCTTGTTCGCCTGGGCCTATGCCCGCCATCACGCTGGCCAGTTCATTCTGCGCATCGAAGACACCGACGTGGCGCGCTCGACGCCGGAGGCGGTGCAGGCCATTCTGGACGGCATGCAATGGCTGGGTCTGGCGCACGATGAGGGCCCGTTCTACCAGATGGAACGCATGGATCGCTACAGGGAGGTAATCGGCCAGATGCTGGCTGCCGGAACCGCCTACCATTGCTACACCTCGATCGAAGAGCTCGATGCGTTGCGTGCCGAACAGGAAGCGAACAAGGAAAAGCCGCGCTACGATGGACGCTGGCGGCCCGCACCCGGCAAGACGCTGCCCGCAATACCGCCGGGTTGCAGCCCGGTGGTGCGCTTCAGGAATCCTGCCGACGGCGTGGTGGCCTGGGATGACCTGGTGAAGGGGCGTATCGAGATCGCCAACGCCGAACTCGACGATTTCATCATTGCCCGCGCCGACGGCACGCCCACCTACAATTTCTGCGTCGTCGTCGATGATTCGGACATGCAGATCACTCATGTCATCCGTGGCGACGACCATGTCAACAACACGCCGCGCCAGATCAACCTGTTACAGGCCCTGGGCGCGCCGGTGCCGCGCTACGGCCATGTCTCGATGATCCTCGGCGACGACGGCACCAAGCTGTCGAAGCGTCACGGTGCGGTCAGCGTGATGCAATATGAAGAGAACGGCTACCTGCCGGAGGCGGTGCTCAACTACCTCGCACGCCTCGGCTGGTCGCATGGCGATGAGGAAGTCTTTTCGCTGGAGCAGTTTGTCGCCTGGTTCGACCTCGACCACATCACCGCATCCGCCGCGCAGTTCAATACCGAAAAGCTGAACTGGCTGAATGCCCATTACATCAAGCTGGCCGACGATGCACGGCTGGGCGGGGAAATCGTGCGTCGACTGGTCAAGGAGGGCGTGCCGGCCGGCAAGGTTCCCGATCCGGCGCTGATCGCCGCGCTCTACAAGGATCGCGTCGTCAACCTCAACGAGCTGGCCGACTGCGCGCATCCGTTCTATGCCTCGGTGCAAGCCTCCGAAGAACTGACGGCGCAACATTTGACTGCCCCGGCACAAGCCGCACTGGCTGAGCTGCGCACGCGACTGGCCAATGTGGCGTGGGTCGCCGCGGAACTGGCGCAAGCGCTGAAGGCAACCCTGGCCGCCACCGGCCTCAAGATGCCGCAAGTGGCGATCCCGTTGCGCGTGGCCCTGCTGGGCCAACCGCAAAGCCCGGCCATCGACCGCGTGTTGGCGGTGCTGGGCCGGGAAGAAACCTTGCGGCGGCTGGATCAGATTCTCGCCTGAGCCTCCCCGCGAGGGGAGGGCGGGCGGGGCAGTGGCCAGAAAACTTCAGCAGCCTTGCCGCCGGGCCGCCCCAAGGCAAGGCGGCACGCGGCGCCAGCCGCAATCCGCACCCAAGCTTGAACGGGAGCTCCCCGTAACAAACGAGCGCAGCGAGCCACAGTCACCTCCCCGCGAGGGGAGGGCGGGAGGGGCGGGTCAATTCACCCCCACCAGAACGCCGTTCTCAACCCGAACGCGCTCACCGATGCGCCAGCCAGGGACGCTGTCCTGCGTCATGTTGCGTAGCGAGCCATCATTCATGCGCACGGTGATTTCATAGCGCGTGGTTTTCTTCTGGCTCTTTTCAACCTGGTGACCCGCATATGCGCCGCCGGCTACACCCGCCACGGTGGCGATTTTATTGCCGGTGCCGCCGCCAATCTGATTGCCGAGAATGCCGCCGATGACACCGCCGGCCACGGCGCCCAGACCACTGCCTTCGCCAGCTTGCGTGACTTCACGCACATTATCGATAACACCGCAGGTCTGGCAGGGGGCCGGAGCAGCAACAGGCGGAGGTGGCGCGGGTGTCGCGGGCGCCTGGGCGAGCTTGGCAACGGGTTTGGGTGCAGGTTTCTCGACCTTCTTCCCGGTTGGCACAATTTCATTGGCCGGCTGGGCCAAAGTCGGCGCTGGCGGGACGGCGCCAGCCGCTCCCGCCGCGTTGCTGGGGACGGCGCCAGCAGCAGTGGATTCGCCAGTCGCGGCCTTGCCTGTCGGCAAATAGCCCGTCATGGCGGCGATGCCGGTCAGCGAAAGCAGAGTCACGGCGACAGCGGCGACGGCAACCAGCGGATGCAGGCGGGAAGTGGTGGTGGGGGCGTTCATGGGTGTCCTCTCAGATATTAGGGGTTACTTTATGCATTAACGTGTTCACCGGCGTGCGGTGCACCCATGAAACAGACCGTTACAAAGTCCCCTTCCAGGCAAACCGGGCCGGATCGACGGCGGCGGCGAGTTCAGCCTCGATGGGCAGCGGTTCGCCGCAAATCTGGCTGGCCATCAGTTCCGCCATCAGGGGCGCCCAGACAAAGCCACGCGCGCCATAGCCGCTGGCGACGAACAACCCCGGCCAGCGCGGCCATTCGACATGGGCGGCCGGGCGCGGCTCGCAACTCGCCAGGGGCAGCGCGCCGACCATGGGGAGCTTGTCCGGCGAGACGGGGCGCAGGCCAACGCGACCCATCAGAATGGCGGGATCGAAACGGTCTGCCAGTTCAGGCAGCATGGCCGCCAGACGGGCAAGGTTGGACTGATGGTCTTCTACGTGCATTTCCGTATCGTGACTGCGCTGGAAAGTGGCCCCGAGTCCGGCATAATCATCATGCGGCGGTGCGATGTAGCCTTCGCGGCAAACCACGCAACGCGGCAGATCGGGGGATTCCGGCAGATGGCTGACCTGGCCGCGAAAGCAGCGCAGCGGCAGGTGGGCGGATTGTTCCAGCGTGCGCAGTCCATGGGCATTGGCGAGGATGACCGTCGGGCCGTCCCACAGTGCCTGGCCGGCGCTGCCCAGGAGTTGCCAGCCCTGTGCCGAGTGGGTGAGCGCCGTAATTTCGGTCGCGGGGCGAAAGTTGAGGTTTGCGCCGGCTGCCGCCAGCAATGCCTGGCAGAGCGAAAGCGGCGATAGCCAGCCGGCCTGCGGAAACCACCAACCACCATCGCTGACCATCGTGCCGGCAAGCCGGCTGGCCGCTGCGGCATCAAGGTATTGGACGAACTCTGCCGGCAACTGCTGGTTGGCAACGATGGCCTGCTGCTTCCTGGCATGGTCGGCATGGCGGGCGATCTGGAATACACCGCAGTTGTCCCAGATCACCGGGTGGCCCGCTTCAGCCAGTGCCGCGAGTTGCCGCAGCACATACAGGTAGGCAACGCGGTTGAGGCGGGCCAGCCGGGTTTCATCGACGGACAGCACCGGCAGCATCACGGCCTGGCGGTTGCCCGAAGTTTCCGCGGCGGGCGCATCCTGTCGGTCGAACAGCGTGACTTCCCAGCCGCGTTGCGCCAGTCGTTCGGCGCAACTGACACCGGCGATGCCGGCACCGATGACGGCGGCGCGGTGCTGTAAAGCTGGGCCAGTTGGGGTTACCTGCGGGTCCGCGGCCAGCCAGAGGAGGTCTTCGCGAAGCGCGGGGGACTCTTGCTCCGTCAGCGACAAGTCGTCGAGAATGAAAGCATCGAAGCGGCCTTCGATGCGCGGGATCACCGTGCGTATGTCACCAATGACGAGCGTCAAAGATACACGTCCGTCATTAAAATGCCGGCGGTGAAAACCGTTGACGCTGCTGGGCCAGGCTGCGCACAGTTGCGCGGAAAAAGCGGTGAGCGGCTGGAGTCGGCGGGCGAGTTCGTCGCGACAAGGCGGCGCTGCGTCGACGCAAAAATAGTGCAACCGTTGTGGACGTTGTGGATCGTCGCGCCAGGCCTGCCAGGTCGCCAGAAAGTTGGCGCCGGAAGCGCAGCCGGCTTCCAGGATGGCGAATGAAGCGCGACCCGCCCAGCGCTCCGGCAGGCCTTGCCTGCCGGGAAGGTCGAGCGGGGGGTGGCTCACTCCTGGCTGATTTGCGGCCGCATTTGCGGGAAGAGGATGACGTCACGGATGGACGGCGAATTGGTCAGCAGCATCACCAGCCGGTCGATGCCGATGCCGCAGCCGCCGGTCGGCGGCAGGCCGTATTCGAGGGCGCGGACATAGTCGGCATCGTAGAACATCGCCTCCTCGTCGCCGGCGTCCTTTGCCTTGGCCTGATCGAGGAAGCGCGCGGCCTGATCTTCAGGGTCGTTGAGCTCGGAAAAGCCGTTGGCGATTTCGCGACCGGCGATATACAGCTCGAAGCGCTCGGTGACGTCCGGATTGGTGTCGGAGCGGCGCGCCAGCGGCGAGACTTCGGTGGGATAGTCGATGATGTAAGTCGGCTCCCACAGTTCGGCTTCGGTGGTTTCCTCGAACAACTGCATCTGCAAGGTGCCGAGACCAGCCAGCGGTTTTACCTCCACCTTGAGGTCGGCGAGTTTCTCTTTCAGCCAGCCGGCATCATTGAGCATCGTCACGTTGTAGCCGGGGTGGTGGTAATGAATCGCGTCGACCGTGGTCATGCGGCGGAAGGGCTTGGACAGATCGAGCGTGCGGCCCTGATAGTCGAAGGTTTCGGTGCCGAGCGCTTCGCGGGCGGCGTGGCGGATCAGGCCTTCGGTGAAATTCATCAGGCTTTGATAATTCGCATACGCCTCATAGAACTCCATCATGGTGAATTCGGGGTTGTGGCGCGGGCTCAGGCCTTCGTTGCGGAAGATGCGGTTGATCTCGAAGACCCGCTCGAAGCCGCCGACCACCAGCCGCTTCAGATACAGCTCGGGCGCGATGCGCAGGAACAGTTCCATGTCCAGCGCATTGTGATGGGTGGTGAAGGGCTTGGCTGCCGCGCCGCCCGGCAGCGGGTGCATCATCGGCGTTTCGACTTCGAGGAAACCGTGGCCGCTCATGTAGTTGCGCACCGACTGCACCAGGCGGCTGCGGGCGACGAAGGTGAAGCGCGTTTCCTCGTTGGTGATCAGGTCGAGATAACGCTGGCGATATTTCTGCTCGACATCGGTGAGGCCGTGGAATTTTTCCGGCAGCGGCCGCAGGCACTTTGAAAGCAGGCGGATTTCCGCGCACTGCACGGTGAGTTCGCCGGTCTTGGTCTTGAACAGCGTGCCGACCGCGCCGACGATGTCGCCGAGGTCCCATTTCTTGAAGTCGTCATGCACCTCGATGCCGACGCCATCGTTGTTGAGGTACAGCTGGATGCGGCCGGAGAGGTCCTGGATCGTCGCGAAACTCGCTTTGCCCATCACGCGCTTCAGCATGATGCGCCCGGCCACCTTGACCGCGATGGGCGTGGCTTCGAGTTCCTCGCGGGTCTTGTCGCCATACAGCTCATCGAGCCGGCCGGCGAGGTTTTCGCGCGTGAAGTCGTTGGGATAGGCGCGCCCGCTCTTGCGCCATTGCGCGAGCTTTTCGCGGCGTTCGGTGATGATGTGGTTGTCGTCTTGGGCGGCGGGTTGGGTGGTGTCGGTCATGATGGTCTTCAGTAGAAACGATGAACGGTAAAGCCGAGCGCTTGCGCGGCATCGGCCTGGGTTTTGTCGGCGGTGGCGAATTCCGTGACGGCCAGCTGTTCCGCGACGGCCAGATGCAGGGCGTCCAGCGTGCGCAGAGGGGAGTCCGTCAGGCGGCCGATCAGATGGTAGGCGGTGGTGAAGTGGGCATTGTCGATGTCGCCAACGCGTAGCGCGCCAGCATGGATGTCAGCGGCCAGTTCCGCATTCGCGCGGTTTTCGCGTACGGCGTCGATCTCCCGGTTGCGGCGCCGGCGTGCCAGTGCACAGCGCATCTCGACGAGGGAGAGGTGGCTAACGGCCATCGGACCTTGCCGGAGGAGATCCTCGAACTCGGCGCTGAACGGTTCGTCCAGATAACGCTTGACCAGCGCACTGGTGTCCGCATAAATCATCAGCAGCGATCTTCCCGGTCTTCGATGATGGTTTGCGAGAGCGGCGGGTCGAGCGGCTTCTGGCTGGCGCGGAACGCTGCCAGGGAGCGGAATTTCGGCTTGGCTGGCGTAATCGGCAAAATGCGTGCTACCGGCTCGCCGCGGCGCGTGACGATGACTTCGTCGTTGTCGGCGAACAGCTGATCCGGGTGAGAAAGGCCTTCGCGGGCCTCGCGGATGGTGACGGTTTTCATGGCGGTTTTCCGTTGCGTGTCACGAACAGCTAAATTGTGTCACATGCGTCGATCGATAGCAAATGCGCCGTCCCGCCAGCGCCGACTTTCCGCTGTGCGGCGCTCAGCGCTTGCGACGGTGCGAACGAGTTGGTGGCGCGCCGAAGCTGTCCATCAAAGCGCCCAAGTCTGCGAATTCGTCGAGTCCGTCGAGACCGTCGGCGGGTTGATAATCCTTGAGCGCAAGCGCGAGTTGCCGAATATCTTCGAAGGTGATGAGATCAGTCTTGAGTTGCCGCAGATCGTTTTTCTGGCGCACGATTTCGCCGTCCATCGCCATATCGACGTGGATTGGCTTGGGCTTCAAGTTGAAAGGAACCAGTATCCGGTAGGGCGCCAACAGCATTTCGAGTTCCGCCTTGAGTTCCGCCACTTGCTCGCGCAGCACCTGGTTGAAGTGCGCCACGCGTTCGGCGGACAGGTTGGCGAGGTGTGCGGCGTCGATCTGCTCGATTTCGAGCTGGATGTTGAGCAGTTCGAGCAGGTTGCCGTTGTCGTAGGCACGATTGACGCGCTGCATCAACTCGGTTTTCCGTTCCGCAGTCAAGTCGCCGCCGGCGCGGTCGGGGTGCAAGGCGCTGGCGAGCTTGCGATAGACCTCGCGCACCGACTGGCTGACCGCCTTTTCCGCGGCGGCGCGTTTTTCTTCCGCGGCGGCTGCCTTGGCCGATTTGCGGCGCGGTGGCCGTTGCGCGGTGCGCCCTGCCTCTTCCTGCGCCAGCTTGCGCTGCGCCTTGAGGATCATTGCTTCAATGCTGTCGCCATCGTCGCCATCGTCGAGGCGCACGCCGAAGATGTTCTCGACGATATCTTGCGAAAACGCCTTGTCGAGTTCTTTGTCCTCGTCATAAGTGAGGTCGCTGTGCCGGTCGTGCAGCGCGACGATGTCTTCGTCGCGCTCTTCCAGCAGCAGGTCGCGCGTCAGATCGACAATCATGCTCTGCAATTTGCCCCGCAGCCGTTTGCCGCGGATGGCGTCCTTGCGGTGATACTGCGCGTCGAGCAATAGCGCCATGGCAATGCGTTTGCCGCGTATCGCGGCGTAAAGCGGCATCAATTTCTCGGCCACGCGCCGGTTATACCGTTCCCGATATGTTTGCCACTCCTCGATCTGGACGCGCTGCTCGTGGATTTGCTTGATCAGTCGCTGGAATGTCGCCTGCTGCTTGTCTTGCGGTTTCGTTTGTGCCAGCGCGTCGACAACGGTGAGATTGCGTTCTTGTGGTTCGCCGAAGAGCGATTCATGTTGGGGGGCTCGGGGCATGGGGCGCGCGGGCAAAGGGATGAATTATAGGTTGTCCGGGGCGCTACAAGTAGCCTTCCTGCTCGCCCTTTTCCCCGCTTGCCGCCAGAAGTGCGGCCAATTCCCGCAGGTCGTTCGGCAGATCGGCGGCCGTTAGCGCGTCCAGTCGTTCGCGGTCGCGGGGCGTGAGTGGTTTGCGCGCCGGCAGGCGGGCAAGGTCCGCGGAATTCATGCGCCACGGCTGCCAGTCAAGGCCGGCGGCTTCCCACAGTTTGCCGGCCGTCAACGCGATCTCGATGCCGGCCGGATCGGGGTCGCAAGCGATTCTGGCTGGCGCCGGGGCCAGCGCAAGCAGGCGGGCGACAGCTGTCTGCCACCAGCCGGGCGGAAATCCCGGTAGCCACAGCACGCCTTCGGCGGCGGCGCGGCCACGGGTAACGCGCTCGAAGCTGGTGCGGTTTTCGACTAGCGTCCATTGGCCGACATGGCCTTCCGCGGCGCTGGCCAGTTCCGGCGTTGTGGGTGTCAAGGCGAGAAAATCCGGCACGGCATTGCAGTCCAGGTGTCCGCGCGGCAGTTGCAGTATCAACGGGGCGGCCAGGCACAGCAGCGGCGCGTGGTCGCCGATACCGAGGGCGGCGAGGTCGACTTGCGTTGCCAGCCACTCCCATTCGGCGGCGCTGATGCCCTTGGTGTCGCCGCGCGCAAACTGGGCGAAGTCGCGGCGCGTGGCTTGTTCCGGGCGCTGCGGCCAGTTTGCCCAGCGTTCGATTGCGTCGAGCAATGCGGCGCGCGCCGCTGCGCTGGCTGCTTGTCGGGCGCCCGGCGCGGGCAGGCCGAGCGCGGCGCGCAAGGCCGGTAAGTCGGTGAACTCGATCCAGAGCGGTTGCCAGCGCCCGCTGCGCCAGGTTTCCTCGACGGCGATCCAGCCGCTTTCCAACAGCGCATCGAGCACATCATGGGCGATTTCGAAAGCGTCGCTGCCGGCGCTGGTCAATAGCGTCGGCCACCTGGCGCGCGCGCTGTTGCGGCGTAGCCAGCGCGCGGCAAGCGCGCGCCAGGCGGCCGGCCAGGCGTCGAGGCGGATTGGCGATCCGTCGGCGTGGCGTCTGCGCCGACGAGCGACGGTCGCAACGATGCGTTCAGCCATGCGCCGCGCGGACCAGTCGGGCGATGCGTGGCGCCCAGCTTTCCCCCGGTTTTTTCTTGTAAGTGACCAAGGTCAGCATCGCCGGGTCGTAGACGTTCACGTTGTGAGTGATCGGCGTGGTGATCAGGTATTGCGCCTTGGTCGCCTTGAGGAAACCGGCGACGCGGTCGATGTTCATGATGTCCAGGTGGGCGAAGGGCTCGTCGATGAAGACGAAGCCGCCGGGGCGGTTTTCGTTCGCCTTGTCCATCATCAGCGCGATGAGCAGGATCAGTGATTTGATGACCTGCTGGCCGCCCGAGGCTTCGCCGTCGTTGAGCCCCGCAAAGCCTTTCTGGTCGAAGTTGAAGCGCACATCGAGGCCGGCCTGGGCGAGCGTTACATCGTCGTTTTCCAGGCGCGGCAGGATCGGTTCGACGCCGACGTTGGCGAGCTGGCCGAGGGTCTTCAGGTGATGGCCATAGCTCTTCAAAGTGTGGCGCAGCACTTCGATGTAGGCGCCGCGCGCGGCGTCGGTTTGCTCGGCGGCGCGGCGGTTTTCGCTGGCGCTGCGTTCCTGCTCGGAGCTTTGCTTTTCCAGATCGGCCAGACGCAGATCGCGCATGGCGATGACGTTGGCGTCGGTGATCCAGTCGTCTTCGCGCAGGCGTTGTTCGCTGCGCTCTATCTCGCGCTTGACGGCGGCCGCGCTGTCCCACTGCGCGGCGAGCGCGGCGTTGGCGGCGCGGTCTTTCCAGGCGGCAGGCAGGGCGTGGCGATCGTGACGCAGGCGCAGGATGCGGCGCGCCTGTTCTTCGCGCGCCGGGCGGTTGGCGGAGTCGGTCAGCGCCTTTTCGTGCATCTTGCGCTGGTTGTCTGTTGCGGCCAGCGCGAGTCGGGTGGCGGTGGTGGCTTCGCGGGCGGTCTGGCTGGCCGCGTAGGCAGCGTTTTGTTGGGCGAGCAGTGCGGCGAGTTCGCGCTGCGCTTCCCGGCGCTCGCGTTCGGCGCTGGCGAACTCTTCCACACGGGCGGCCAGCTCCTGTGGCGCTTGGCTGCCGGCGAGGGCGGCGGCCAGGGCTTCAATTTCGCTGCGGTTCTTGTCGCGCTGGGTGTCGAGCGTGGCGAGTTTGGCGGCGAGCGTGCTGCGTTCTTCTTGCAAACTGGCGAGCCGGGCGCGGCCGAAGTGGCGCTCGGTGGTTGCGGCATGGCGTCCGCCGCGCCGTTCGCGCAGATAGCCGTCGCGCGTGATCCAGTCCTGACCGCGCGGTAGCTGCGCGCCGTCTCTGACGGCCTCGACGCGCTGGATGCGGTCGAGGAGTTGCATCAGCCAGCTTGGCGCCGGGGCGGTGAATTGCGCGATTTCAAGAACGCTTTCAAAAGTCGGCGCTGGCGGTACGGCACGGTCGGGGACGATGAAGTGGCGGTAGCGCAATTTTTCGCCAATGGCGAAGGCGCGCGCCTGATCGTCGGGATTTTCCAGAACGACCAGATGGCGATAGGGGGCGAGCAAGGCTTCGACGGCAGTTTGCCAAGCTGCGTCGGCGACTTCGACAATATCCGGCAGAAGGCGGTGCCCGATCCCGGCGGCGGCGAGGGCTTCGGTCAGTGCGCGCACTTCCGCCGGGTCGGCGCGTTCGCCGCGCAGCAGGCGCGCGATGCGCTCGTCGAGATCGGCGATCTGTTCCTTCAGTGGCAGGCAATGCAGACGCAGATGATCCTCGCGCTGGCGACGCGTTTCAAGTTGAGCGACCAACGTGGCGGCATCCGTGGCGCCGGCTTGCGCGGCGGCGGCGAGCAGCGTATCGCGCCGTTCCAGCAGCGTGGCGGCACGCGTCTCGCGGCGTTGCACAGCATCTTTGTCAGCTTGTAGGCGGGACAGTTCGGCATCCCAGTCGTCCAGCGCGGCATTTGCGTGCGAGACCTCGGCTTGCAACTGCGGCAGGCGTTTTTCCAGCATGGCGAGTTGCGCCTTCGCCTGGGCGTGGTCGCGGCGCTTGCCGGCCAGTTGCACGCCGGCCATGCGGGTCGATTCGCGCAGGTAATGGTACTCGACGCGCGGCAGGATTTCGCTGGTCAGCGCGATGCGCTCGTCGGTGAGGCGCCGCCATTCACGGTAACGATTTACTTGGCCGTTGAGCTTCTCGACTTCCGCGCCGAGCCGCTGCAACTGGCCTTCGCGGGCGGCGAGTTCTAGCGCGGTCTGGCGCTGGTGTTCGCGCGCTTCCTGATAGCGTTCCAGCACAGCCTTGTCGCCGAACACGTGAAAGACCAGATCGAGCAGTTCGCGCGGCGCGTATTCGCACAGCTTGTCGGTCTGGCCTTGCTCAAGCGACAGGACGCGAGCGATGGCGCGCGATAGCCCGGCGTGTTCCATCCGCCGCTGGTATTCCTTGAGGCCGAGCCACTGCGTCGTGGCGGCCAGTTGCTCGATGCTCGCCGCGCCCTCGACGACGGCATATTCGCGCGTCCAGTCGCCGCCTTTCTTCTCGATGCGGCAGGCCAACGTAACCTGATCGGCAAGCAGCGGGAAGAACGGATGGGTGCGCGTGCCGTGGCGGCGATTATCCACCACTGCGCGCAGCCAGGCGTAGGGCTGGCCGTTCTTGCGCACATAGCGCTTGTAGTCGCGCTTCTTCGAGCAATCCTGCCCGAGCAGGGTGCGCAGGCCGTCGAGCAGCGTCGTCTTGCCGGAGCCGTTCGGGCCGACGATGGTGACGATGGGCGCGTCGAGCGGCAGCGCCACGCGCTGCCAGTAGTCCCAGTGGACAAGTTCGAGGGTGAGGATGGGGAACATCAGTCGTCCTGATTCAAGGCAGCCGCTGCGGATTTGACGAGGCTTGCGGTGTCCGGCGGCGCGCTGCTCGCGAAAGTCGGCGCTGGTGGGACGGCAGCGGGCGGCTTGCTGGCCAGCAGATCGGCGAGCGCCCCGTCGATCAGGCGCGGTGCGAGGGTTTCGTAATCAAGCGCGAGGTCGAGCAGCGGGCCTTCGTGAATGATCTTGTTGCGGCGTTCGATGAAGCCCAGCCGCGAAAGGATGCCGAGGTTCATGTTGATGCGCGTCCAGCCGCCGCAGGCGTCGGCGTAATCGGCGCGCAGCGTGCTTTCGGCGATGCCGCGCGCGGCTTCGGCGGCGGCGGGCAGCGGCTTGGCGGCGCCGAACATGTCGGATTGCTGATCGGCGTCGCGCGACCACTGGCGCTCGCGTTTGGGCAGGACGATCAAAGCCCACAGCAGCACCAGCAGCGCCACGCCATCGCGCGTCAGGCCGAAGTTGTTGTTGAGCCAGGTCGCGCCCAGACCGAATACCGCCTGCTCGGCATCGTGATGCAAGGCGACGGCGAGGTGTTCGGCGAAGGGGTTGGCGAGCAGGCGCAGGCCGCTTTCGGCCAGCCGCCGTTCCACCTCGACGCGAAAGTCGATATCAATCAGCGCGCGTTGGGCGAGCGGCGCGGTGCGCGGCACAAAGCGCGTGGCGAGCAGTTGGGCGATGAGGCGGGCGCAATCGGTTTGTGGGTCAGTCATGCTGGGGTTCCAGATGCAGGTCTTCGATCAAATGCACCGCATGCCGCGCGACCAGCTGCAATGCGTCGCTGGCGGCGACAATGTCGAGCGGCAGACCGGCCAGATCTGCCAGGGTCGGATCATCGGTTGCCTCGCCGATCAGCGGCAGCAGCGAGAAACGGTAGGCAGCTTCGCGCCAGCCGTCGGCGACGACGGCGTCGGCGACGGACGTGCGTTCGGCGAGGCCGGCAAGCAGGGCGACCAGCGCCGGCAGTTGCGGCGGCAGCGGGGCGGCGAAATCGTGCGTTTCAGCGACATCCTCTGGGGCGGGCAGCGCCGTCCCGCCAGAGCCGACTTTTTCGCGCAGTAGTTCGGCTTCGGCGACGTCGAGCAGCACATCGGGGGTGACGAACAGCGGTTCGGGGACAAAGGCGATAGCGCTGTCGGCGCATGCCGCCAGCGTGGTGGGCGTGCGCGTTTTGAGCCATGCGGCCAGTTCGGTCGAGCTCAGTCCACCTTGCGACAGATGCACGCGCTGACGCGCCATGGCGGCGAGTTCGCGGCCGAATACGCCGGTCATGCGCATCAGTCGTGACTGACGCTGGCCGATTTCCTGCGCCAGTCGCCAGCCGGCGGCGTCGAGCAGGTCGTCGCGGGTCAGCGTCTTGATCGCCGCGGTACCTTTTTCCATCCACAGGAAAACCGATTGCCAGCGTTCCTGCGCTGAGACGAGTTGTAGTTCCGACCCGGAGCGCACGGCGGCGGCGAAGTCTTCTTCGAGTTCGGCCAGGCGCGAGAGCATCTGCGCCAGATGGTCTGGCGCGATGCGACCGGCGGCCGCGCCGCCGGCCAGTTGCGCGGCGAGGAAACCAAGGCCGGCGTCCTCGCCGTCGGCGAACTGCATCAACGCGGAAAGCGCCGCCAGCGCGCCGTGGCCGAGGGTGGAAACCCGGTAGTCGCGGCCTTCGTTGTCCCACAGCAGCAGTTCGTTATCGGCGAGGCGCTTGATGACGGTGTCGAGCTTGGCCGGATCGAGATAGGCGAAATGGGTGTCGATCTCGCGCCGACTCCAGCGCGGCGCTGCGCTGCGCTGGCCGATTTCGCGCAGAACCAGCAGGCGTATCTGCGCTGCCGCGAGGCTGCCGTGAAACAGCGCGCCAAAGGCGGCAAGCAGCGCTGGATGCTGGAGGAGGGGGAACAGCCCCGGCAGATCGTCGGCGACGATGGAGGGAGCGAGGTAGGCGGCGAGACGTTCGTCGGTTTCGGTCGGCGGTAGCCGTGCCTCATGCACCATGGCGCCGCCTATACCCCCTGCTTCAAACTCGCTTGGATGAACTGATCCAGATCGCCGTCGAGCACCTTCTGGGTATTGGAAATCTCGACGTTGGTGCGCAGATCCTTGATGCGGGAATTGTCGAGCACATAGCTGCGAATCTGGTGGCCCCAGCCGACGTCGGTTTTGCCGGCTTCGAGCACGTCGGCCGCGGCCTGGCGTTTGCGCATTTCCAGTTCGTACAGGCGTGCTTTCAGCATCTTCATCGCCTCGGCGCGGTTCTTGTGTTGGGAGCGGTCGTTCTGGCACTGCACGACGATACCGGTCGGGTTATGCGTGATGCGGATCGCCGAGTCGGTCTTGTTGATGTGCTGGCCGCCGGCACCGGAAGCGCGGAAGGTGTCGACGCGCAGGTCGGCGGGGTTGATCTCGACTTCGATGGAGTCGTCGATTTCCGGATAGACATACAGGCTGGCGAAGCTGGTGTGGCGGCCGCCGGACGAATCGAAGGGCGACTTGCGCACCAGGCGGTGCACGCCGGTTTCGGTGCGCAAATAGCCATAGGCATAATCGCCCTCGACCTTGAGCGCCGCGCTGCGGATGCCGGCGACATCGCCGTCGGTCTGTTCCAGTATCTCGGTCTTGAAGCCTTTTTTCTCGCAGTACTTGAGGTACTGGCGCAGCAACATGCTGGCCCAGTCGCAGGCTTCGGTGCCGCCGGCGCCAGCCTGGATGTCGATGAAGCAGTTGTTCGGGTCGGCCGGATTGGAAAACATGCGGCGAAATTCGAGGTCGGCCACTTTCGCTTCAACCGTGGCGAGGTCGGCTTCGACCGAGGCGAGCGTTTCTTCGTCGGCCTCTTCCTTGGCGAGGTCGAACAGATCACTGGCGTCCTTGAGCTGCTGCTGCACGCCGGAGAGGGTGAGCACGACGGCTTCGAGGGATTTCTTTTCCTTGCCCAGTGACTGGGCGCGCGCGGCATCGTTCCAGATGCCGGGGTCTTCCATGACCTGCTTCAGCTCGGCGAGTTTTTCTGCTTTGCCAGCGTAGTCAAAGATACCTCCGGAGCTGATCGCCGCGCGCTGCGAGGTCGGCGATGTGGTGGGCGACGGCGTTGATGCGTTCTGCTTCCATGGTGGATTCTCGAATCTGCAAAATCGGCCGATTATACGCGCCGAAAAACACCCGACAGCAGCCTTGCCGCCGGGCCACTCCCTCTCTCCCGACCTCTCTCCCAGAGGGAGAGAGGAGGCAGATAGCTTCCCTCTCCCGCTTGCGGGAGGGCGGGTACTAGCCGCGCAGTGCCTGCAATTCGGCGATGGTGACGCTCAGCCGGCTCGCCAGCGTGCTCCCCAGGCTCTTCAGAATAGCGATGGCCACGCCGCGATGAGCATCCACCAGCGCGTCAAAATTCTCGTGCGGCAATACATAGGCTTCAACATCGCCGAGGGCCACGGCGTCGGAGGCATGCGCCGAGTCTGCGCTGGCATCGAGAAACCTTCTGCCGCCGATCATCTCGCCGGGGCCGCAGGTGGCGAGATGATAATGCTCCTTCTTGCGAATCGGCAGCAGCAGTTTGATCGCGCCGCGCCGGATGATGAACAGTTCGTTGCCGGGGTTGCCGGCCTTGAACACGCGATTGCCGGCCTTGAAGGTGCGCAGCGTCATCGCTGCTTCCAGCGCGGCGATGGATGCGGGCGAACAGTGGGCGAATGCCGGCATGGCGGGCAGGTCGAGCACGGTGGCGGCAGCCGTATCAGCCGGAGATTCGGCGAGCGTTTGCAACTTGACCCAATCCAGTGCCTCATCGAGCTGGCGGAAGGCGAAGGCCTTGTTGGTCGGCCGCACCACGCCGGTTTCCTTGAGAAAGCGCTTCATTTTCAATCCGCTGGGCAGATCTTTGGGGATATCGCAGAACACCAGATAGGCGTCGTTTTCCTCAAGACGGTCCTTGATCAGCTCAAGCACATGAGTGGCAGTGACATCGAGCGACTGTACGCGGCGCATGCTCAGAACGACGTATTTGCGCTGGCCGATTTCCTTCTCCAGTGCGGTATGCAACTGGTTGGCGGTGCCGAAGAACAGGCTGCCCTGCAACTCGAAAACGACCATATCGCCGCTTTCCTGCTCCAGCTTCTCGCGCTCGGCCTGAGAGCGGGCGCGCTTCATGAGAATTTCGCTGCCCTCGATGCGGTTGCGGATCACCGTGCTTTTGGTTTGTTCGCGGATGAACAGCAGCATGGCGAGCGCCACGCCGACACCCGACGCGGCGATCAGGTTGCCGAACACCGCCACCAGCACCACGGCCAGAATGACGAAGAAGTCGACGCGCGTCGATGCCGTCGAGAAGAAGTTCAGGCTTTGCCGGTCGATCATGCGGAAGCCGATGACCAGCAGAATCGCCGCCAGTGCGGCAACCGGCACCCAGGCGATGAGTGGCGCGAGCACCAGGAATGCCGCGAGCGAAAAGACGCCGGTCATCATGCCTGATGCCCTGGTGGTGCCGCCGCTGGAAACATTGATCAGTGAAGCGCCCATGGTGCCGGCGCCGGGAATGCCGCCAATCAGCGCTGCGGCCATGTTGCCGAGCCCCTGGCCGACCAGCGTGCGGTTCGAGTCGTGATGCGTGCGGGTCAGGGCGTCGATCACCACGCAGGTTTTCAGCGTGTCGATGGAGAGCAGCAGCGCCAGCGTCAGTGCCGGCACGAGGACCTGCAGGACGACGCTGAGGCCCAGGCCGCGCAGGGCCTGCACGTGCAGGCTGATGCTGTCGCCGAGGCTGGCCTCGCTGCTGGTCAGTGCGCCGACCAGCAGGGGGTTGCCCGCCGTGTCGAGGAGGGCCGGGTTCGTCAGGCCGAGCAGCAGGTAACTGGCGACTCCCGCCAGCAGGGCCAGGATGGCGGCCGGCACCACGGTGGTCAGGCGCGACACCTGCAACATGGTGATGATTACCACCGCGCCGACGACGATGCTTTGCCAGGCCCACAGGCCCGGGCTGCCGAGCGTGGCGAGCAAGGTCGTCCCGGTTGGCGCGCCCAGCAACTTGGGAATCTGGCTGCCGATGATGATCAGCCCGACGCCGGAGAGATAGCCGCTGACCACGGGGTAGGGGATGTAGTTGATCAGGCGGCCGATGCCGGCCAGCCCCAGCGAGATCTGGATGCCGCCGGCCAGCAGGCCGATCAGGGCCAGCAGCAGGATGATGGTTTCGGCGGGCGCGCCTTGCTGGGCAAAGCCGACCGCCAGCGCGGCCAGCACGGCGGCGGCGGGCGCGCAGGGTGCCGTGATGAGCCGGCTGCTGCCGCCAAAGGCCGGGGCGATCAGTCCGAGCGCGATGGCGCCGAGGATGCCGGCCAGCGCGCCATGCGCCGCCAGCGAGCCGCCCAGCGGCGCGAAGATGGTGACGCCGAAGGCAATCGCCGCGGGCAGCGCCACCAGCATGGCCGCCAGCCCGCCCCAGGCATCGCCGACCAGCCGGGGGCGGTTAAGCTGGAAAAACTGGGTCAGGGTTCCGAACATGGCGACTCACTGTAAAGGAAGTGCCGAACAAGTCCAAATGCATCATTTCTGCGCAAGCCGGAATCGTGTGCTTTCAGACATCTGGACAGCGGCCTGCGCCGCTGTGACGAATCAGTGAATTTCCCGGGTTTCCAGAAAGATGAGATTGGGGTGGCGTTCCTGTGTCATCTGCAGGTTGACGCGGTTCGGCGCGAGATAGACGTAATCGCCGGCGCCATCCAGCGCCAGGTTGACGCCCGCCTTGTCGGCCAAGGCCTGCAAATCGGCATCCGTACCGCGCAACCAGCGCGCGGTGGCGACATTGACGGGCTCGAAGAAGCAGTCGACGCCGTATTCGAATTCGAGCCGGTGGGCAACCACGTCGAACTGCAGGGTGCCGACGGCGCCGAGAATCAGGTCGTTACTGGCCAGCGGCTTGAACAGCTGGGTTGCGCCTTCCTCGGCGAGCTGTTGCAGGCCCTTCTGCAACTGCTTCATCTTCATCGGATTGCGAATCTGCGCGCGGCGGAAATGTTCCGGCGCAAAACAGGGGATGCCGGTGAACTTCAACTCCTCGCCTTCGGTGAAACTGTCGCCCAGCACCACGGTGCCGTGGTTGGGAATGCCGATGATGTCGCCGGGCCAGGCTTCGTCGGTGGTGTTGCGGTCCTGCGCCATGAAGGTGATGGCGTTGTTCACCGCCAGCGTCTTGCCGGTAGACAACTGCTTCAGCTTGATGCCGCGCTCGAAGCGCCCGGAACAGACGCGTACGAAGGCGATGCGGTCGCGGTGCTTGGGGTCCATGTTGGCCTGGATCTTGAACACGAAGCCGGAAAACTTCGGCTCCAGCGGTTCGACCTGACGCGTGGCAGCGGCGCGGTGCAGGGGCGCGGGGGACAGGTCGACAATGGCGTCGAGCAGCGATTGCACGCCGAAGTTGTTGATCGCCGAGCCGAAGAACACCGGCGTCTGCTTGCCGGCCAGATAGGCATCCTTGTCGAAGGTATGCGAAGCGCCGCGCACCAGCTCGATTTCCTGCCGCAGCTCGCCGGCCTGATAGCCGAGCAGTTCGTCGAGCAGCGGGTTGTCCAGACCGTCGATGACCCGCGAGGTGCCTTTTTCCGCCTGCGGGTCGAAGAATAGAATGCTGTCGTCGTAGAGGTCGTAAACGCCGCGAAAGCCCTTGCCCATGCCGATCGGCCAGGTCATCGGCGCGCACTGGATCTGCAGCACCGCTTCGATCTCGTCCAGCAGGTCGATCGGCGCGCGGCCTTCGCGGTCGAGCTTGTTGATGAAGGTGATGATCGGCGTGTCGCGCAAGCGGCAGACGTTGAGCAGCTTGATGGTCTGCGCCTCGACGCCGTTCACCGAGTCGATCACCATGGTGGCCGAATCGACGGCGGTGAGCGTGCGGTAGGTGTCTTCCGAGAAGTCCTCGTGGCCCGGCGTATCGAGCAGGTTGATCATGCACTCGCGGTAGGGAAACTGCATCACCGACGAGGTGACCGAAATGCCGCGCTGCTTTTCCAGTTCCATCCAGTCCGAGGTGGCATGGCGCGCCGCCTTGCGGGCGCGCACTTCGCCAGCGACCTGAATCGCGCCGCCGAACCACAGCAGCTTCTCGGTCAACGTGGTCTTGCCCGCATCCGGGTGCGAAATAATGGCAAAGGTGCGGCGACGGGCGATTTCGTGGGCGAGCTTGGACACGGCGGCAATCTGAAAAAGGGACGGATTATACGACCGGCTAAAGTCGGCGCTGGCGGTTCGTTCAATCCCGGCCACCAACGCCGGACCAAGTTTGACATCCGCCTGCAGCGAATAGAATGCGGCCGCGTCGTGCAGTTCGGCGAGCACGGGATCAAGTGATGATGACAATACTGGCAGGCAAACTGCATCCGCGTAACCGCCATGGGGGGCGGTATGACTTTCCACGCTTGATACAGGCTGATGCCGAACTGGGCAATTATGTTGGCGTCAACGCCCATGGCGAACTGAGTATCGATTTCGCCAACCCGCATGCGGTCAAGGCTTTGAATCGCGCCATACTCAAAGACAGCTACCGCATTCAAGGATGGGACATCCCGCCGCAGAATCTTTGCCCATCGGTGCCGGGACGGGCCGATTACCTGCATTATCTGGCTGATCTGCTGGCCGACAAAAATCGCGGCGTCATACCAGCAACCAAGACGGTGCAGGTGTTGGATATTGGTACGGGGGCCAACTGCATCTACCCTTTGATCGGCGCCAGCGAATTCGGCTGGCGCTTTGTCGCCACCGACATCAATCCGGCTGCGCTGGAAAATGCCCAGGCGATTCTGGATGCCAACCCCGCTCTGGCGCAGCAGATCACGTTGCGCCTGCAGCCATCAGCCGCCGCGATTCTGAAAAACATGGTCCTTGCCGATGAATGGTTTGACCTGACGATGTGCAATCCGCCATTTCATGCGTCCCTGGCCGAGGCGCGCGCCGGCACACAGCGCAAATGGCAAAATCTCGGAAAACCGGAGGGCGGGCGCACGACAAACCCGGGCTTGAATTTCGGTGGTCAGGAAGCGGAATTGTGGTGCCCGGGGGGCGAGCAATCCTTTATCCAACAAATGATCAAGGAAAGCGCGCAGATTTCCACGCGTTGTTTCTGGTTCAGCACGCTGGTGTCGAAAGCGGCGAGCTTGCCCGGCATATCCGCGGCGCTGAAGCAATCCAAAGTGCTTGAACACAAAACCATCGCCATGAGCCAGGGCCAAAAGAAAAGCCGCCTGATTGCCTGGACTTTCCTGAATCCAGTGCAGCAGGCGGCATGGCGCAAGGCGCGCTGGTGACCTGCCGCATGATGCTGGGTTGGCTGGGAAATGGGACCAGGGTCGAGTCATGCAAAAGTCGGCGCTGGCGGTACGGCGCAAACCGTGATCTGAGCTAACCCGGTTTGACTAAAGTTGCGAGATGCGTTCTCCGAAATCATCCACGCTCGCCCAATTCGTGAACTCAACGCAGTCATGTGCGCCCGTCGGCCCGTGGGTCAGCCACATGATGAAGCGGATCATCTGGCGGTCGAAGAAGCTGTAGCCCTGATAATCGATCTTGCCGGCGAACACGCCGAGCAGGGCAGGCCGCCAGACCGTCTGGCTGGTCTGCCGCCTGAAGGCCTTCATGTACGGGTTCGTATCGGGCGAGTCCTTCCCTGGCTTGCGGGCAACGACATTGACGGTGAAAAAGGCACCGGGCCTGTCCGCCAGCGCATGTTGGTTGACCCGGATGAAGTCGAAGACCTCTTGACGATGCTTGCCGTAACGGATGCTGGCGCCGATCACGACCTTGTCATGGGAGGTCACGTCCGCAGGCGCCGTGTCACCGAGGGCGGCCAGTGTCACTGCGTGCCCCTGACTCTCCAGACAGCGGCGCAGCCGGTCGCAGATTTTGCGGGTGTGGCCGTCAACGGTCGAGTAGGCGAGGAGTATGCGCGACATCAGATGCGAGGTTCAACGAAGCCGTGGAAAAAGTCTTTACAGGCCGCATTCTGCAGCGAACCCAATGGAATTGCCGGAAAATTTATTGCGCCTGGACACGGTGGCAATCTGAATATGGGGTGGATTGCTAGGCTGCCGGCATTATCCCGGCCCGGCATCTTCCTCCCGGTCGGCCAGGGGCGTGACCGCAGTCTCGGCCGTCGCCTTGGCGATGGTCAGCCGCAGTTCGCAGTATTCGTTCTGCGTGTCGACCGGCGTGGGATCATCGGCGCAACTGCAGCCGGCAATGATGCCGGAAAAGAACACGCCCACCCTGGCATGGATGAAGCCAGGATCGTCACTGACGCCGAGGACCATCACGCTGACTCCGTCATCCAGGGCATGGCTGCTGGAAGACAGACACTGCTGCAGCGGCAATTGGCCGCCCGGCAGCTGCTCGATCTCAAGCTTGAGCGTCGCGCGGAAGTCCGGCTGGTTCCACGCCTTCACGGCTTTTGGCAGATGAATCATTTTCGCCTCATTGGGAAAACCAGCAGCTTAATCCGGCTCCGAGACCGTGGGTCAAGGCGGGCACTGACCGGCGAGCACGATTTCACTGCCCAGCTGGAACCGAAAGTCGGCGCTGGCGGTACGGCGTGCCCCGCATGGGGTACGGCGGAAACCGTGGTCCGAGCCCTCATGGTTGCATTCGTCATGGTGGCGGGCCAATGAACGCTAAACGCCGTAGGGGAGCTTGGCGGCCATCATCTTCTTCCGGTCGATCTTGCGCCCGTCGACGATGAACGTTCCGTCGCCGACAGCGTGAACCGTGCGCGTCTCCTTGCGTGCGGTATCGATATATGCGGCAACCGCCTCCAACACGACAATGTTGTGCTTTTTAACGATGTCGATGAGCTTGCATTCCATATTGGCGAGGCACTCCTTGATCAGGGGCGCCCTGACGACCTTACCCGGCACGGGTGTGAGCTTGAACCTGGCAAATTTGTCCGTGTCTGCCCCGGAGCAGGTCCCGATGCCGACGACCTTGTCCAGCAGGTCAACCGTGGGAATGGCAATGACGCACTCCCGATGCTTGCGCAACGCCGCGAAAGAGTGATTCCATTTACCCGTGGTGATGGCAAATACCGGAGTGAAATCCACCACCATGGTCCAGGAGATCGTCATGATGTTGTCTTTCTGCCCATCATGGGTCGTCACGAGGACAACCGGCCCTGATTCCATCAGGGTAAAGGCTTTGCTCAGTTTCAACTCACGCATGCGAGCACCTCCTGATATTCACTTGTCCGATGGCCAATAAACCTAAAATCTCAGTTCGCACCACGGAGATCACGGAGGACACGGAGAAACGGCGCAAGCATACAAAATTCAGGCGCACCCAACGGGCGACATGCTCTTATTACGTAACGCCTTGTTTTTCCTCCGTGATCACCGTGTCCTCCGTGGTGAACTGCTTTTTCTAGGATAAATCCAGGGTAGCCCATGATGCAAAAAAACCACGACACGAACAATCGGCTATTCAGCGCAAGGCGCCGATCTCGCGCAGATAGCGGGCTGCGCCGGGGTGCAGCAACTCGCTGCGCGGAACTTCGTTGGCCGTGTTGGCCGCGGTGGTGTAGCGGCCCTGCGCCATTCGCGCTGCCAGTTTCGCCTCGCCGCGATGCACGGCACGGGCGAGACGGTAGGCGACCTCATCCGGCAAATCGGCGCGCGCCAGCACAAACGACCACAGGCCGACCGACTGAAGCGCCGTCTGCTGACCGGCATAGGTTCCCGCCGGGACTTCCATGGAGCGCAGGAACGGATGTCTGGCCTGGATGCGGCTGATCTGCCCGGCATCCGGCACGATGAAACGTGCCCCGTCGGGTGCGGCGGCCACCTCGGTGAATCCGGGCCAGCCGATGCCGCCACCCCACAAGGCGGCGACCTTGCCGGAAAGCACCATTGTTGGGCCGTCGCCGGCCTTTTCCAGAAAAACCGCCTGAAAATCCCGTTCCGGCACCAGCCCCAGGCCGTCAAGCACGTCGCGGGCCAGTTTCGTCAGCCCGGAGGCAGGCGTTCCGAAGGCGACCGGCAGGCCCTTCAAGTCGGCAATCGTGCGATAGGGACTATTGCCGCGTACGACGAACATGCCGGGGCCGGGGTACATCGTGGCCACGATGCGCAATGCGCTGACCGGCTGACCGGCGCCGGCAAAAGCCGCCTGTGCGGCATTGCCTTCGACCAGGCCGATGTCGAGTTTGCCAGCCTCCAGCAGCTGCAGGTTTTCAGCGCTGCCACGGGTGGCGCGCGCCTCGATTCGCAAAGTCGGATCGGCATCGGTCAACACCTCGGCCAGATGCTGGCCATAAAGCTGGAAGCCGCCCCCGGGGGTGGCCGTACCGAGAACCACCACCGTGTTTTCCGCCTGCGCCAGCGCGCTCAGCAGAACTGCCGCCACCGTTATCAGATAGAACCGGAATGTTTTCATGTGTCTGCCTCAGTCATTTGTTCAATAACCGCGGCCAGCACCTGGCCGCGCGGTCGATGCCGCCCTCCAGGGGCCGCTTGCAAAACGCCTGCATCAGCGAATCAGCAGCACCGATGCCACGGTACAAAGTGCCAGCAGGAGATTGATGCCGACCATTTTGCGAATCGAGTTGAGCGTGGCCGCCGCCGCTGGCCACGCGGCTGCCGCGCAATGCTTGCTCAGCCGTGGATAGAGCACGGCGTAAACATGGCCGAAAATGCCCGCCATCAGCAGGCCGAGTGTCATCATGAGGTGCCAGCCGAGCGGTGCGAACTTGAAGCCCACCTGCAAAAACAGGGCAAAGCCGCTGATCAGCAGGATGACGACGGCAACCGCGGTGATGCGAAAGAACGACCTGAAGGTGGCCGCCCAGAGCGGCAGGCGCTGGGGCGGTTCGAGCACCTGCACGGCGGCGGGACGCAGGCAGAAGTAGGCAAAGAACATGCCGCCCACCCAGATGATGACGCTGGATATATGCAGGAAGAGCAGGAATTGGTTGAGCATGGTGGCGTAGGGCAGGGTGATTGATTAAGGCTTGCGCGCAAAAGTCGGCGCCGGCGAGACGGCGTCAGGCGAATTCACTCAGCACCCCGCGGTGCATTTCCCGGCGGCGTCGAACTCCATCGTCCTGCCCGAGAGCGGGATGTGCACCGGCACCTTGACGGCCTTCATGAAGGCCTCCGTCCTGCTGCCCGGGCGCAGCTTGCCGCCGATGGTGCCGACTTCGTTGGCGTGCGAGGCGATTACCGCTGCCGGCTTGACAAGTTCGTTGATCACGTAGGTGGCCTCGACGGGTCCGGTCGTGAACACGTCGCCGATGTTCATGACGGCGAGCTTGACGTTGTAGTGGTTGCGCACCACCAGTTCCTGGTCGGCGGTGATGCCGGTGTCGCCGGAGAGGTAGGTCACCAGGCCGTTGCTGAAGCGGACGACGTAGCCGGTCGCCGGACCCACGTTGCCGGCGATTCCCGCTTCCTTCATCGCCTTGCCGACGACGCCGCCGAAATAATCGGGATCGAGGCCGTTGCTGTGCAGTGCGGCCACCGTGGCGATGCGTACGCCGCCGATGGTCACGCTGCCGCCGAAGCGGGCGAGGATCGAGTTGGCGGGATCGCCGTCGTTCGCCTTGAGCTTGGCCGCAAAGAAGGGCGGCATCTCGCTGCCGGTGACAATCTTCGACTTCTTGGCCAGCGCGATGTTGACGGCATTGGTGTTGGGCATCGCCGACACCGACGTATCGGGCTTGTCGCAGCTGCCTGCGTTCGGCTCCTTGTTATGCGCGTTGCCGACATGGTCGCCGTGCATGTGGCTGACGAGGATGATGTCGATCTTGCCGAGCCGCGGATCAGTGGCACCGGCAACGGTACGGCCGGGATCGTAGAGGATGCGCGTGCCATTCGGATCCTCGAAGACCAGCGCGCGGTCCTGGGGGCAGAATTCGCCGTCGATGCCGCCCAGCGGCGTGACCTTCACGCTCTGCGCGAAGGCGGGAAGTGTGAGTGCGGCACAGACGACGCCAACGGCCGCGATCGAGGTCGAACGACTCATGGGGAAACCCTCCTGTTGTGGTTGGGAGTGCCAAGTTACCACCGTCGGGTCATGGCTATCAACCATGCTGTGGTCATGGTTGCGAACGGGGCGCTTGCCCGCAATGGCGGCATGATGACACGCGTATCACGGGCATGGGCCGGAGGGGGCAGGCCGGGAGCATCCCCGGTTGGGCTCCGGAAAAGTCGGCGCTGGCGGTACGGCGGAATCCGTGCTCTGACCGCTATCTGATTAAAGGTCGCCGAGATCTGCCGGCGGCTGATGGCCTAGCCCGCCTTGCCGCTGGCACCGAGCCGTTCCCCAGACTGCATAGATCGGGTCGGCGAGTTTCGTCATGCGGTAGTACTTGTCGTCGGGGGGGCGCGGCAGGCCGCGCAGTGACTCGGTGGCGAGGTCGGCGAAGTCACCGCTGCGACAAAAATAGTCCAGCGCCAGCCCCATGCGCTCGAAGGGGTGCAACTCGCCCCAGAGCTTGATGGCCTTGGGCGGAAACCAGCGCTCGGAAAATGTGACGAGAAAGATGCCGCCGGGTTTGAGCACGCGCGCCACCTCGCGGAAGACCGCGACGGGGCGGATGAGGTATTCGACCGAGAGGGCGCACAGCACGAGGTCGAAGCGGCCGCTGGCGCAGGGCAGCTCGGGTGCGGTGTTGAGGTCATGCACGATGCTTTCGGCGAGATGCGGGTTGGCGGCCAGTTCCGCGGCGTTCATACCGAGGCCGACAACCGTCAGGGCAGGCGCATTCGCCGGCAGGTGCGAATTGGCGCTGGCCATGAGGTCGAGCACCTGCTGGCCGGGTTGCAGGAAGCGGGCGTGCAGCGCGGCGAGTTCGGCTAGCGCCGTGGTGTCGAGGTGGTCGACCAGGCGCGGGCCGGCGTAGAAGTCGGCGTCGGCGGCTTCGTCGCTGCGGGCGAGCGCGTCGCCGGCGAGAAAGTCGGTGGCGGCGTCAGGCAGCGCGGCCTGCAGGCCGGGGCCGTGTTCGGCGACGAGCGGCAGCAGGTCGCGCGGAGCGGGGGCGGTGCCCTGGCGCCGCGCGTGGACGCGGCCCTCGATCGTGACGTCGATGATGGCAAGCGGCGGAGCGAGGTCAACGCTGATGTCGTCGCCATCAATGGCGACGACGCGCAAGGGGCTGCTGCCGGCGGGAATGGCGGCGATGGCGGCGAGCAACTGGCGCGGATACCAGCGGCCGAGGCGCGGGGCGATGGCCATGCCGGCGAATCGTGCCGGCCAGTCGGCGCGGTGTGTAACCACGCGTTGCTGCGCGCGGGTGGGGCCGGGCAGCAGGCCTTGGTGCAGGGTGATCGTTGCGCCCGGCGAAGCGCCGAGCAGGGGAGCGAGCGGGATGCCGGCAAGGTGGTCGCCGGCCGGAGTGACGCCGGCGACAAAGCGGCGGTCACAATGGTTCGCCCGGGCATCGTGCCAGCACAGTGCGAATTCGACGTCAGCAAGCTCGGTCATGGCGGCGCGATTTAAATGGGAGTTTCAACCCTATTTGTTTCCTGTTTGTTTGATGCGGTTTTCCTGCCCGAAAGTCGGCGCTGACGGGATGAAATGCCCCGCATAGGGTACGGCGTGCCCCGCAGCGGGTATGAAATGCCCCGCATGGGGTACGGCGGAAACCGTGGTCTGATCCTTTTTTATTAAAGATCAGCCGCCAGACGTGGCACGGCGCTTTGCAGCAGGGCGACTTGCTTGCTTTATGGTGTGCGGCTCGGCCAGCCGGCCCGTAACGTACTTGTGGAGGACGCTAGCGATAAGCGTTTGGTACGGCACACCCTCTTCAAGTGCCTTAACTTGAATATCGTTCAGGTCACCCGAGGATAGGCGGATGTTGACTCGGCGGTCTTTAATTGCCGTAGCGCGGGCAGCTGCCTTGAATTTCGCAAGCTCGGCTTTCGTGGCAACGGACCTCAATTGCCCTTTCTCAAAGGCGGTGAGAACTTCATTTTCATAGGCGTCAATTTTCGGCATCTGTTTCACCTTGATTTAAATAATCCCTTGTTGCCTTGCGGTTGGGGATTACGGTCTTGAGAAAGAAATAGTCTTCCTCTTCGACAAACGGTACCAAGCAGGCATAGTTGTCACACGAGACGACGAGAACGCGCTGCTTGGGGTACTTCGCCTGGTTCGGGTGAGCCAGGATGTCCAGTAGCCCACCGGTCTCGATTGCAACAACAACGCTTTCGAAGGAAATTCCCCGTTCGGTTTTGACGGTCTCGTTCTTCTCGGGGCTCCAGCGAAATGGTTTCATCTATCCAGTCTACGCCGCTGTGTGCCTTATGTCACCATGTCGGACAAGCGGGGTTTTCAAGACGCCCAACGTGGAGCCAAGGGACTGCGCGCTTTTGCGCAGTCCCGCTTGAGCGTAGGGTTGTGGAGAATGGTGTCTGACCCCAATTGCCTTTGCTTTACCGTTTGCTCTCCTTGGAGCTTCACTCATGCGCAATTGGCTTGGTGGTGAATAAGTAGTCCTTGAACTGCTCTGAAAATCGTCCATCTTTGCGGCGAATCCATTCCATGAGCATGGATGCATGCTCCTTTTCTTCATCACGGTTATGCTCGAGGATTGCCTTCAGCTCCTTGTCTTTGCATACGTCGGCCCGCTGGTTGTATGAATCGACGGCCTCAAGCTCTTCCATCAGGGAAACCAGCGCTCTGTGCATATCCCGTATTTCGACGGAAAGTTCCTCTACGGGCTCCTGATAAATGACGTTGCTCATATCTATCTCCTGATGTTGTCAAGATTATCGTGATACATGTCTATCTTTGATCCGGGCATGCGGATCAGGAAGAAACATTCTCGTCGGCAAACTGGTGATTGACATCGCGATGATGGGCTTCATCCAGGCGGACCGCGAGGATGACGTCGCGCAATCTTGCATCCGGCGCGAGGTTCCAGTATTCGATTGCGATCTTTGGTGCGGGGACGTTGGCATAGGTACCATTGTCCACACCCGCCAGATATTCCGTGTAGCTAAATACCGCCTCCTCCTCAAGATAGCCCACCACGCGATGCGCACCTCTCGGAACCATGATGTAGAGCAAAAAATAGAAGTTGTAAAAGACGCCTTGGGCAAGCAAGATCAGAAGACGCTCGAATTGCGTTGGTCGAGCGATCTGGATGAAGGTCATCAAGTGGATGCGCTCATTCTCTGCCTCATCCAGCAGTGTGCGTATGCGGCCAGCATCGTTTTCCATCCGCCGCACAGCGCGCAGGTGCTGCAAGGTGCCGCCAACCATCCCCGGTATGGCCGCAATGGTTTCCAGAACCACTGCACGGTGGCCATAACGATGTGCAAAGAAGACATCCGCAAAGAACCGCAATAATCGGACGAACCGATAGGCGATTTGATCGCTAAAGCCTCTTGGAGCGTAGTGAACTTCGATCATCCTGTGGCGACATCCTCGAATGCGCCAACTGAAGTCTTGATGACTTCGCGTGTGATCGCCGTTTCCTGCTCGGTTAGCGTGGTCGCCACCAACACGAACTGACCACTCTTGATCGCATCCTGGATCAGGTCGGCTAACCGTCCTTCCTTTTTATCCGCGTTCGCCGTGGCACCCGTTGCAGCACCAACAATCGCGCCGATGCTGGCACCCCAGCCCAACATCATGAGGGGAGCAAGCAACGGGCTGGCGACGAACAGACTCACGCTCGCCGCAGCCAGTGCCACACTACCCAGCGCGCCGATACCGGTTCCCACCGCGGTGCCGATTGCGCCGTCTACAAGTACATTCTGCAACACTTCATTGCTGTCGGCTTGTGCGCCCTTCGCTGGTGCGGCAGCATCGGCTGCAAATATCTGTAGCTGTTCTCGTGGCAATCCCTTTTCAACAAGCCTGGACAGCGCGCCCTCTGCTTCTTCGCGGTGGGCAAAAAAGCCCGATACATGGTGGCGATATTCGTTCATATCTTTACTCCTTGCGAAACCGTGCGAGACGGAAGAGATTCAACCTACCCGGCTGACTTGGCAGCGTCTGTGCGTTCTCGTACAGTGCCGCCCCCAAACAAATTGGGGTCATCCATTAGCCGACCGGTGTCAAGCGCGCAAACGCCCCGGCCAACGGAACCAAAAGTCGGCGCTGGTGGGACGGCGCATGGTCATTTCGGCGCAAACCGTGGTCTTGACCCCAATTTATGCGCATGCTTCGACAACAACTGGCATCCTCCCATCAAGGCAACACCGAATGCGAGGTGGGCAACCAGCGTTATCCAGTCGCGAGTTACAGCGAACCAGGGGAACAACAGTGTGAAGCCGTACAGGTTGACCACGTAAACGACCAGTCCGTACAGGGCGCCTACAAGCAAAGCCGGGCCAATCCGCAAACGGCTGGATAGGTAGGCTGGAATCAGTGCATAAACGACGGACAGGGCAGAGTGAACCAGCGTCGCGACCAGCAGGATATCCCACTGTATTGTTGACGGCGGGGGCAGGACACCCGGGCCCATGACCACGGCAGCCGTCAGGCGTGCATCTCGAAAAAGGGTTTCCAGCAGCGGTATTTCACTCAGCCACCAGAGGAATAGTTGCGTCACGGTGGCGATCAGCCCGGCACCGAGGCCGACCAGCAGCACCAGCGCCGGAATCATCCGCCCGCGTTCCCGCCAGCGTCCGGGCACTACCCGAGGCACAGCGGTAGCCGCCAGCAAGTCGATGGTTTCCTGGCCAATCAGCGTCGCCCCAAGCAAGCGCGCCAAGCCATCTCCTCCCTGCTTCATCACCAAGGCATGATTACGGGTGAATATCGGGCGGGCAACGGGGGCGAGCAGGTTCATCCACCACCGGGTGCTGCGGACATGCCACTCGCAACGGACAATGCTGACCGTGCCTTGGCGGGAGAAATACCAACCGCCGGTGCCTTCAAGATCCCCGCGGGTGGTTCCTTCGATCGTCACCAGATCTTCAATGCGCGTGGGCGATACTTCGAACACCACCCGATAAGGTAATCGTCCGCGCCAGGTATAGCGCCAGACACTATCGATGCCATTCGCATCGCCTGCCGCGACCTGCTTAACCTTTTTAACGCTCGACCACCAGTCCGGCCAGCACAGGGAGTTTTGGATAGCCGCATACACGAGCTCAAGCGGCGCCTCGATACGCCAGGTTGTCAGCAAGCGATATTCCGCCACCGCACCCTCTCCGCTGAGCACATCAGCAATCCGCAGATTAATTTCATGCTACCTCCTGACCACCAAACCATCGAACCAGTTATTGTCCAAGGAAGTCGAGCAGGTCGCTGGCCAAGCGTTCCTTCTCTGTTGCAAACAGTCCATGCGGTGCACCGTCGTATTCGATCAGCGTGCTGTGAGGGATGCCCTGCGCTGCGGCGCGCGCCGATGCGTCTATCGGCACGGTCTTGTCTTCCGTCCCGTGGATAATGAGGGTTGGAACCTTGAACGCTGGCAGATCACCCCTGAAGTCAGTCGTCGAGAATGACCTCAAACACTCTAGGGTTGCTTTCAGGCTGGCCTGCATCGAGAGGTTTCGTGCCCATTCCAGCAATTCATCGCTGACCGGCTGTGTGAGCAGCCCGACACCGAAGAAGTTCTTGAAAAAGCCGGTGAAGAACTGCGCTCGATCTTCGGTGATCGCTTGAGCTGTTTCGTCAAATGCACCTTGTTCCGTGCCGGCAGGGTTGTCGCTCGTCTTCAGCCGGTACGGCAGGATGGAAGATATGAGTGCAGCCTTCACCACCGACTTGCCGCCATGGCGAGACATATAGCGCGCCACCTCGCCTCCGCCCATCGAGAAGCCCACCAGTACTGCGCCCTGGGCGCCGGTTTGCTCGATCACGCAGGCCAGGTCGTCGGCAAGCGTGTCATAGTCGTAACCGCCCCAAGGCTGCGATGAGCGGCCGAAACCACGGCGATCATAGGCAATGGCTCGATAGCCAGCGTTGGCAATCACCATCGCATGATCGTCCCAGCTATCGGAGGTCAGTGGCCAGCCGTGCAGCAGGATGACTGGGCTGCCAGTACCCCAGTCCTTGACATAAAGCTTGGTGTTATCGGTTGTCGTTATGTAGTTCATGGTTTGTCTTGCCCTCATATATTTTTCCTACGAAAGGAATGTTTCCATCGGCTTCATAACGTTTTTTTGCGGTAGGCCGGTAGACCCACGCCACAATCGCCAGGAAAAGCAGGGGGATGCCAAAGTAGTGCCAGTATTCCCCAATCATGTTTACGATCTGAGTCATTTCGTTGCCCCATGACCGTCACGGCTAATCGTTGCCAGCTTAACCAGTGCGACCAGCAGCTCCCGAATTAACTTTCGTGTGGTTTCATCGGTCAGCTTGCCGTCCAAGCCAACTCGCTGTGCGGCATTGCCAATCATCACTTCCGGCTGATTGACCACGGGCATGTTCAGCGCGACAAGGATTTGCCGCAGATGGTATTGCGCGCGAGCGGTTCCCAAACTGCCTGCGGAAGCCCCCATGATCGCTGCCGGTTTTCCCAGCCATGCGCTTTCACCATTGGGCCTTGATGCCCAGTCGATAGCGTTCTTGAGTACGCCAGGAACGGAATAGTTGTACTCCGGGGTAGCGAACAGGATGGCATCAGCGGCCAGTATCTGCCGCTTGAATTCAACTACGCTGGCCGGGGGGTTCATTTCACTATCCTGGTCGAAAACCGGAATGTCATGGAGTTCGATCAACTCCAGTACGGCACCAACCGGCACCAGTTCCTGTGCCGCCTTGAGTGCAGAACGGTTATAGGAGGCCTTGCGCAAACTACCCACGATTCCCAGAATGTTCAACTTTTTCATTCGTATGACTCCTTGTCCAATTTTGTGAAGGATGCCACCACGAAATGCCCGGCGCTGTACGCCAACGCACAGATTCGAGTGTTTTTCATTGATGTGCGATGACGTACGGACTGCGCTGCTGGTGTCTGACAAGCATAAAAAGAAAGCCCCAATCACTTGGGGCTTTTGATTTTTCCGGAATGTTCCGGGAGCTACCGCTTGTCACTGCTGGCTGACTTCGTGGCCGATGACACCACCGTCAGCCGTGCCACCGCCGGTGCCTACAGGACTTCCTCCCAATAAATTGGGGACACCCATTAGTCGAACGGTGTCAAGCGAGCAAACGCTCTGCCCAACTGGAACCAAAAGTCGGTGCTGGCGGGATGAAAAGCCCCGCATGGGGTACGGCGGAAACCATGCCCCAATTTATTCCACCATTTAATTCCAAGAGCAGTTGTGCGTGCTGACGCACACCTGTGCTATCGAAAGTGCATGCTGCCGAGGCCGAAGAGCCCGATCAGCCCGATCACGATCAAGTATATGGCGACGATGAAGTTCAGCAAGCGGGGCATGACAAGAATCAGGATCCCGGCTATTAGCGATATCAGGGGGGTAAGACCCAGAGTGATATTCATGAAGGCAACCTTCCTTTCGGATATTTAGTACAGCGAGGTACCGGCAACGTGAGAGTTTTCAATCAGCGGCAAGGCTGAATCATCGAGGTCGCTCTCAGAACGATATAAATGATAGGCGCCCCGGAGCTTGTGTTCTGTGCGGAATCGCACACATGCCGCCATGAATAGGTCAATCCTGCCAAACTGAAACCAAAAGTCGGCGCTGGCGGGATGAAATGCCCCGCATGGGGTACGGCGGAAACCGTGGTCTTGACCCCCCCTATTTATGGTCCAGATTCACAGTTGCCCATGACACCCTTGCCGTTCAGCCAACTCTTCCCCTTGTCGGGCGAGTAGAGGACTTTCAACTCCCAGTGAGTGCCCCCTGCCGGGCGCACAATAACGGAAGCCCCGCGAACGGGGCTTCCGGGTAGCCGGCAGGGGGCGGCCGGCTACCAAGGGGAATCGGTTGCCTTAGCTAATGAAGTAGCAACGGGACACAGCGAGAAAATTGGCAATAGTTTGCGGGTGCATTGCGCTGTCCCTTTCATGACGATGACGAGAATGACGTCACTCCCAGTACGGCGAACGCTCGAAATATTTGTGCGTGTCGCGGTTCCATTTTTCATCTGACATCAACGGCCATTTATCCGCGGCAAATCCTGGCGCCGATTCCATGCGTTCCTTGGAAACATTGAGTACGTATTCGTTCTTCGTCACGTTGAACTCAAACGAACCGAACGGGATGGCGAACAACTTTTCCCCCATGCTGAAAAAACCACCGAAGGCCACGACTGCATACGCGACTTTGCCGGAACGGGGGTCAATGACGATTTCCTTGATGTCGCCAAGGGTGTCGCCTGTGGGATTGACAACCTTGCTGCCGATGATGTTCGATGCCTTTTGAGGGGAACTTGAAAACACATTCAATTGACTCATCTTTGCTCTCCTTTGCCGAATGGGTGGATAAAACAGGAATCAGCCATGAGACCATCCGTAAGGTGTTCGACGGAAAAGCGTCAGGGTGAATCCAGTGCCCAGACTAAGCGCGTATGAGTTTCAGCACCGTGCGCCAGCGCGCATACAAGCTGTGCGGAATTATTCCTGGTAGCTCAGACCACGGTTTCCCTGCCCGAAAGTTGGCGCTGGCGGGGGGTCTGAGTTATCAAAAACCAGTCGCCCCTAGCCCCTTTTGCATCCCTGCATTGGTCATTCAGTAATAACGACGGGAGCCGAAGCTCCCGTCGTTGGCGTTCCCTGAAGGGGGATATCAGGACTTGCGCCGCCGTCCCGCTACCAGACCGACCAATCCCAGGCCGAGTAACGCGAGCGAAGCTGGCTCCGGGAATAAAAGGTGCCAGGCTCGAATTAAATTTGCGACGGTGTCGGCATTGCAAAAATTCATGAAATAAGCAATTCATGCCAAGTGGAAATCTTCGAAAACAAATCGAGCCTGGCCCCTTTTCCCTTTTCCTCTCGTTTACTCGCTTGACACCGGTCGGCTAATGGGTGGCCCCCTTTTCCTTCTGAACCGGCATCTCAGCCTTCCTCGAAGTAGTCAGAGTCAACGCGCTTCACGACGTATGACGCGGAGATTGAAACGCCAACATCGAAGTCAGTCATGAGACTGGCTAACTGCTTTCCATCAATGAGGACGACCTTCGTGTCAATTCTGGAAGCGTAGTCGATTGCTTCGGAAGAGTATGTCGATGTAGTGATGAACACTCCCTTTCTTGCTCGTTGCCCCTGAAGCGCGCCGACGAATTTCTGAATTTCGGGTCTCCCGACTGATCCCTGCCAACGTTTCGCTTGAATGAATATAGTGTCGAGACCGAGGCGATCCTCCTTGATGATTCCATCGATTCCACCGTCGCCGGTCTGACCGATGCGTTCACCAGCGTCCTTGCGAGAACCGCCGTAACCCATCTTGACCAGAAGTTCGACGACGAGTTGCTCGAAGAATGATGGCGAACAGGACAGAATTCGAGACAATAGTTCTTGTGCAAGTTGTTCTCGCAAACCTTGATGCGCGAGTTCAATCGCTTCTTCGGGCGTGGTTCTCGACGCTGGAATCTCAGACGCGGCTGCGGGTCCATTCTCTGGCTTTGAAGCGTCCCGGAATTCGATGAATTCCGCGAACTGCTCCAGGTACTTGACGTCTATTCGAGCAGGGCAGGATGCCAGTGATTTCGTCCCTCGGTCGGTGATTTTGAATACACCTCGCTTCGGTGCCTCAATTAGTCCAGCTTTTTTCAAATAGGTCCGCGCCCAACCAATACGGTTCTTAAAGATGCCTTGTTGCCCACTTGGAAGGAGCTCTGCCTGTTCGCTCGGTGTCAGATTGAAATGGTCGGCAAGCGCCTCCTCGGCTTCCCGTAATGTGTGGTCATTTCCATCGCTCAAAAAATTCATGAAAGGAAGCATGCATGATTGGTAGTCAGGAATAGGCATGATCAAGGGAAATTAAAGAGGGTGGAGTATTCCAAAGAATCCGGATGCGCATCAGCCCCGAAGCATTGCAGCATTCAAGCCGAAATGCAATATGTCATGGGCAATAATGCACCGTCCCGCCAACGCCGACTTTTGCGCTGTAGCGGGTTCTGGCGCTGGAACGACGCGACGGTTCATGGACAGCCTGATGCGCGGGCAATCCAGGCATTACGCGTTTGTTCACCCCGCGCGGGTCAGGGCGCGCAGACCTTCCAGCGCGAGGGCGACCATCGGGTTGTCGCTGTCCTTCGCATAGACCATGTAGGTCGGGTGCGGGAAGCGCGGCGCGCCGGCTACCGGGTGGAGCCGGCCGGCGGCAATCAGCGGTTCGGCCATGCGTGCGGGCAGGTAGCAGGCACCGCCGTTGGCCAGCATCAGTTGCACGCCCAGCCAGCCGATGTTCACCACCTGCGGCGGTGGCTCGATGTCGGGGTAGCTCTGCGTGTGCTGGATGTCGAAGGCCGGCCCCCATTCCACGTAGATGTAGTCTTCGCCCGGCTGCACGTCGCCGGGCCGGCTGCTCACCAGCATCAGCGTCTCGTCGAACAGATGCTCGACCACCAGCCCGGGGCTGTGGCTCGGGCTGTACATCAGGCCGATGTCGAGCGAGCCTTCGATCAGCCGCCGCATCAGGTCTTCTTCGAAGCCGATCTCGCCGCGCACCGCCACGTCCGCCGCCCGCGCGCGCAGCCAGAGCACCCAGGCCGGCATCAGCCCTTCCCAGAGCGCGATGCGCCCGCCGATGCGCAGGTTGGCGCGATAGCGGCTCGGCAGGCCGACGTGGTGGCGCGCCTGCTCGGCCGTCAGCACCAGGCGCTTGGCGTATTCGGTATAGCGCCGCCCGCCCACCGTGAGCGTGGCGCCGGAACGGTTACGCACGAACAGCCGCACGCCGAGTTCTTCTTCCAGCCGCTGGATGCGCGCACTGACCGTCGACTGCGTGAGGTGCAAGCGCTGCGCCGCTTCGATGAAGCTGCCGTGCGCGGCGATGGCAAGAAAGGTGCGTGCCTGATTGATGTCCATGGTTCCGGCCTTTATATCGTGATTTACGATATGTACTACAAAATAATATCGCTTGACCGGTATTTATAGCCTTCGCTAAGCTTCACCGCAAGCTGAATTCCAGCACCAAGCAGAGAGAGGAGATCAAGCATGACTAGCGCAATCGAAGCCACGCGCGACCCCGAAGGCTATCTGACCGACCCGGAAGCTTGGGACGAGAGCCTCGCCCGCCAACTGGCCGCCGAAGAACAACTGGAGCTGGCCGAGCCCTATTGGCCGATCCTGCGTTTCATGCGCGATTACTGGCGCGAGCACCAGGTCGCACCGGACGTTCGCCACGTCGTCGGTTTTCTTGCCGACGAGCGCAGCATGGACAAGAAGGCTGCCAAGGACCGGCTGTTCAGTCTTTTCCCCTACGGTTACGTCAAGCAGGCCTGCAAGATCGCCGGCATGATGCGGCCGCGCGGGTGGAGTTCCGGCTGAAAGCCGGGTAGGTCGTAGCCCGGTCCTGCGGGGATTCCCCGCGGTGACGCCGAATACTCAGTGCTGCAGCGGGTCCTGGCGGTAGAACAGGCGCAACTGTTCATAGACGGCCGGATAGGCATCGCGCAGCACTTCGGGCGCTTCGAAGAAGACTTCGCTGCCGACGGCGAAGAATTCGCCGGGATGTTCGGCGGCGTAGGGGTCGATGGGGGTTTCCTCGCCCGCATCGACGCGCCGGCAGAAGTTTTCATAGGCGGGCGCGAAGGCGGCGATCCAGGCGTCCCGCGTCATGTTGTCGTGCAGGGCCGGCATGCCGTCGACCTCGCCGTTGAGCATGTCGAGCTTGTGGGCGAATTCGTGGATGACGATGCTGACGTCGCCGATCTCGTTGAGGTTGTCGAACCACGAGAGCAGCACCGGGCCGCCTTCCCAGGCTTCGCCGAGCACGGCGTCGTCATATTCATGCACGACGCCGTCGGCGCCGATCATCTGGCGCGGGATGAGGAAGTCGCCGGGGTAGATGATGATGCTGATCCAGCCGCGATACCAGTCGAGGCCGAGGTTGAGGATTGGCAGGCAGGCCTGCAGGGCGATGGAAATCTGCAGCGCGGCGGTCAGTTCCAGGCCCTGTGCGCCGTCCCATTCCTTGGTGGCGATGAACTGGCGGGCCAGTTCGCGCAGGCGGCGGCGTTCGTCGTCAGAAAGTCGGTCGAGGAAGGGCAGGGCGTATTCGGCCGTCTGCCATTGTTCCGCGCTGATTGCGATTTTTGCCGCGGCGCGCTGACGCCGCCAGGCCCGGAAGGCTTCGATCATGCCAGCCGCCGTTTCATCGTGGTGAGGAAAATGCCGCCGAAGATCAGCGCGATGCCGATGAAATGAAAACTCATCAGCCGTTCGTCGAGAAACACGGCGGCGAGCACGATGCCGAAAGCGGGCATGAGATGGATGAACAGCCCGGCCTGCGCGGCGCCGACTTGCTCGACGCCCTTGTTCCAGAAGATGAAGCCGAGAAAGGCGGGAAAGATGCCGGCGTAGGCGAGCGTCAGCCAGGCGCCTGTCGAGGGGGTGATCTGGCGCATGGTGAAATGTTCGAGCAGATAAAAAGGCAGCGTGGCGAGCACGCCGATCAGGGCGATGGCGAACAGAAAGGCCAGCGGGTGCGCGGCCGGGCGGTGCGGCAGCAGCAGCGTATAGCTTGCCCAGGCGAAGACGGAAAGCAATATCCAGATGTCGCCGATGTTGAGGGTCAACGATTGCAGTGTGCCCAGGTCGCCGCGCGCGACGATCGCCACTACGCCGATGAATGACATGACGATGCCCACTGTCTCGATGCGCCGCAGGCGTTTGCCCTGGAACAACCAGGCCAGCAGGACGATGACGATGGGAATGAACGAGTTGAGCAGCAGGCCGTTGATCGCCTCGGTCTGCTGCAGGCCGATGTAGGTCAGCGCGTTATACAGGCAGGTGCCGAGGATGCCGAACAGCAGCAGCCAGCGCCAGCCGGCGAGGAGAATTGCCCGGTCGCGCCGCAGATACGGCCAGGCCAGCGGCAGCAGGCAGGCCAGTGCGATCACCCAGCGCCAGAACGACAAGGCGACCGGCGGCACTTCGTCGCGCATGCCGCGCCCGACAATCCAGTTGCCGGCCCAGAACAGGTTGGCCAGCGTGAGCAGCAGATAGGGTGAAACGCGGAGGTTCATGGCGTGCAATGTATAACGGGAGCCCTGGACGAGGGCTCCCGTTTGGTTCATGAGCGCCGTCCTGCCAGCGCCGACTTTTACTTAGGGAAATGCTGATTAAGACCAGATTCGTCATTCCGGCGAAAGCCGGAATCCAGGAAAATCAACAAGCTGGACACCGGCCTACGCCGGTGTGACGGACTTGATCAGCGCTTCCGTAGCGCGAAAAACACCGCAGCGTTTGCGACAGCACCACAGCAGCCCCACAGCCCATACCCAAGTAGCCTTGCCGCCGGGCCGCCCCAAGGCAAGGCGGCACGCGGCGCCAGCCGCAATCCGTACTCACCTCGAACCGCCGCGCCCCGTGATAGCCGAGCGCAGCGAGCCGTTTCGAACCCCCCGCGAGGGGGGGCGAAGGGGGGCGGGTGTTCACTCCACTTTAGCCTTGCCGCGCAATTCGAGGATGTGCTTCTCGACAGCGCGCTGGCGCATGCCCTGGACCAGCTGCGGCTTGACTTCGTCAAGTCCGGGTGCCTTCAGTTCGCGCATGTCGTCAAGCTGGATGACATGCCAGCCGAAGTTGCTCTGGACGGGGGCTTCGGTGTATTTGCCTTTTTCGAGTTTCACCAGAGCGGCGGAAAATGCGGGGACGTAAGTCGTCTTGTTGGCCCAGCCGAGGTCGCCGCCCCGATCCTTGGAGCCCGGGTCTTTCGAGGCCTTGGCGAGTTCCTCGAATTTTTCGCCCTTCTTGATCTTGTCGATGATGCTCATCGCCTCGGTTTCCTGCTCGACCAGGATATGCCGGGCCTTGTATTCCTTTTCGCCGAGCGTGGCGCGAATGCTGTCGTATTCCTTCTGCACGTCGGCGTCGGAAAACTTCAGGTTGGTGGCGAAGTCATTGAGATAGGCGCCGATCAACACACCCTGGCGGGCGAGCTCAAGCTGGTTCAACACTTCGGGCTTTTTGCCGACGCCTTTCTTGGCGGCCTCCTGCGAGAGGACTTCACGGCGAACCAGCTCCTCGCGCACCGCGGCCTGCAGCTCAGGCGTATTGGGCTGGCCTTGTGCAACCTGACCGGCGAGCAGCAGGTCGGCGCGGCTGGCGGGAATTGCCTTTCCATTCACCGTGGCGACCGTCTTGGCGGTGGCTTGGGCGTAGGCAGGGGCAGCGGTAAATGCGGCGGTAAAGGCAAACAGGGAGGCGGCGAGTAGGGCGCGTTTCATGATTTTCCTGATTTTGATGGAGGGGTTGGGATTCAGGCTTGCATCTCTTCGGGTGTCCTGGCGGTGATGCTCAGGGCATGGATGCCATTTTGCATTAAATCGCCTGCGGCATCATACACCAGGCGATGGCGCTGCATTACGCCCAGTCCGGCAAAGCGCGGCGACACAATTCTGACCACATAGTGGCCACCGCTTTTGGCACCGGCATGCCCGGCATGGCGGGCGCTGTCGTCCTTGATGTCGAGTTGTACGGGGGCAAGCTGTTCCAGCTTTTCCCGCAGGTAATCCGCGGCGCTCATACAAGAAACACGCCGGGCCGCCCCAAGTGTTGCTTGGCCCCCTGGGGGGAGAACTTCGCAAAGCGGAGTTTACGGGGGGGGCTCATATTGGTAAAACCTTCTTGAACGGCTTGACGGCAACCCGCGCATAGACGCCGGCGGCGACGTAGGGGTCGGCGTCCGCCCAGGCGCGCGCCGCTTCGAGCGAGGCGAATTCGGCAACGATCAGGCTGCCGGAAAAACCGGCCGGGCCGGGGTCAGGACTGTCGATCGCCGGGCAGGGACCGGCGAGAATCAGCCGCCCGGCGGCCAGCAGGGCCTGCAGGCGCTCGAGATGGGCGGCGCGGGCGGCAAGGCGCTTGTCCAGCGTGCCGGGGTTGTCTTCACCTTGAATCATGTAGAGCATCGGGTGGGTTCCTTGTTATGGATCGCGTGCTGCAAGTTTACTTGCGTTCCAGCCTGAGCGAAACCGAGTTGATGCAGTAGCGCAGCCCGGTCGGGCGCGGGCCATCGGGGAACACATGGCCGAGGTGGGCGCCGCACTGGCTGCACACCACTTCGGTGCGTTGCATGTGGTGACTTTCGTCTTCTGCCGTGGCGATGTTTGCCGCGACTTTCGGCTGCGTGAAGCTTGGCCAGCCGCAGCCGGCGTCGAACTTGTCGGCAGCGTCGAACAGCGGCGCGCCGCAACAGACGCAGAGATAGGCGCCGGGATCGGTGCAATTCCAGTATTCGCCGGTAAACGGTCGTTCGGTACCCTTGGTTCGGGCGACGCGGTACTGTTCGGGCGTCAGGCGTGCCTGCCATTCGGCAGCGCTGATCTGACGGGCGTTATTGGCTTGACTGTCCTTATAATCGTCGCTCATTTTGGGTCTGGGTGTTGGTGATGCGTATCGTAGTGCTTGGCGCGGGTTTGACCGGTGTGACCTCGGCTTGGTTCCTTGCCGCGGATGGACACGAGCTTACCGTAATTGATCGCCAACCCGGCCCGGCGCTTGAAACCAGCTTCGCCAACGGCGGCCAGATTTCCACCAGCCATGCCGAACCCTGGGCCAACCCGGCCGCGCCGCTCAAGGTGCTGAAATGGCTGGGACGTGAAGATGCGCCCCTGCTGTGGCGGTTTTCCGCCGACCCGGCGCAATGGGCTTGGGGGCTGCGCTTCCTGCGCGAATGCTGCCCGGAGCGCACCCGTGCCAACATTCGCGCGATCCTCGCCTTGGCGCTCGACAGCCGGGCGCGCCTGAAGGCGCTGCGCCACGAACTGGCGCTCGACTATTCCTGTCTGGAACGCGGCATCCTGCATTTCTATACCGATCCGGCGGAATTCACCCGCGCCCTGCCGCAGGCTGCGCTGATGCGCGAGTTCGGCTGCGAGCGCGTCGTCAAGTCGGCTGCGGAGTGCCTGGCCATCGAGCCGGCGCTGGCTCACGCCGCCGCGCCGATTGTCGGCGGCACGTACACGGCGGATGACGAGTCGGGCGATGCGCAACGGTTCACTGCGGCGCTGGCCGACCACTGCGCGGCGCGCGGGGTGAAGTTTCGGTACAACACCCCGCTGGCCGGGCTGGAAACCGCCGGCGGGCGGGTGGCCGCCGTGCGGCTCGGCAATGGCGAGAGGCTGACCGCTGACGCTTACGTCGTCGCACTGGGCAGTTACTCAACGCTGTTGATGCGCCAGGTGGGCATCGGCATTCCCGTCTATCCGGCCAAGGGCTACTCGATCAGCGTGCCGCTGCAAGCGGGTGCGCTGGTCAGCGAAGTCAGCCTGATCGACGACGAGGCAAAGATGGTGTATTCCCGGCTGGCCGACCGCCTGCGGGTGGCGGGCACGGCGGAATTCGCCGGCTACGACACCAGCCTGAATGCCACGCGAATCGATGCGCTGGTGCGGCGCACGCGGCAGATATTTCCCCAACTGGAATTCAGTGCTGCCGCCATCGAACCCTGGGCCGGACTGCGGCCGGCCACGCCAAGCAATGTGCCGATCATCGGGCCGTCGGCCCTGCAGAACCTGTACCTGAATACCGGCCATGGTACGCTGGGCTGGACCATGGCCGTCGGTTCCGGCCGCTTGCTCGCCGATCAACTGGCGGGCCGGGTACCGGAAATCGATCCACGGCCCTATCTGCCTTCAACCTAGGGAAATGCTGATTAAGTCCAGATTCGTCATTCCGGCGAAAGCCGGAATCCAGGAAAATCAACAAGCTGGACACCGGCCTACGCCGGTGTGACAAACTTGATTAGCGCTTCCCTAGCTAGCGCATCCGGCCTGCCTGGCAGCCGACTTTACGATTGGATTACCTATGCATGATCTGGTTCAGGACTACTACGGACGCCAGTTGCAACACACCGGCGATCTCAAGACCACCGCCTGCTGCGATATCGATCAGGTGCCGGACTGGCTGAAGCCGCTGCTGGCACGTATCCACCCGGAAGTGCAGTCCCGCTACTACGGCTGCGGCCTCGTCTGCCCGCCGCTATTGGCCGGTTGCCGGGTGCTCGATCTGGGCAGCGGATCGGGGCGGGATGTCTACGCGCTGGCGCAACTGGTGGGCGCCGACGGTGAAGTGGTCGGCGTGGACATGACGGCGGAACAACTGGAAGTGGCCAACCGGCATATCGACTTTCATGCGGAGGCCTTCGGTTATCGCAAGGTGCGTTTCCTGCAAGGCTATATCGAGCGCCTCGACGAATTGGCGCTTGAACCGGGCAGTTTCGATGTGATCGTGTCGAACTGCGTGATCAACCTGTCGCCCGACAAGGACGCCGTGCTGCGCGGCGTGCATCGCCTGCTCAAGCCGGGCGGGGAATTCTATTTTTCCGACGTGTACGCCGACCGCCGCGTGCCGGAAGCCGTGCGCAACGACCCGGTGCTGTATGGCGAGTGTTTGGGCGGCGCGCTGTACTGGAACGACTTCCAGCGACTGGCGCAGCGCCAGGGCTTTGCCGACCCGCGCCTGGTTGCGGATCGCCCCCTTGCAGTGACGGAACCGGAATTGGCGATCCGCACCGGTAATCTGCGTTTTTTTTCGGCGACCTATCGGCTCTTCAAGCTCGACGCACTGGAAATGGCCTGCGAAGATTATGGGCAGGCGGTGATCTATCGCGGCACCATCCCCAACCACCCGGACCGGCTGGCTTTCGACAAGTACCATGACATCGAGACAGGCAGGGTGTTCCCGGTCTGCGGCAATACCTGGCAGATGCTGCAGGGTTCCCGGTTTGCCCCGCATTTCGAGTTCATCGGCGATTTCAGCCGCCACTATGGCCTGTTCGCCGGCTGCGGCAGCGGCAGCAGCATGCCGTTCGACACGGCCGCGGCAGCCGCAGCGGCGGCCTCAAGCTGTTGCTGAGTAGGGTAGGCGGAGCATAAGCCCGTCATTCCGGCGCAAGCCGGAATCCAGAAATATCAGCAACCTGGACACCGGCCTGCGCCGGTGTGACGGTTTGAAACTTCCGGGCGGTTCGACGTGACAGATCTATGCGGCGAGCTTTTGCTGTGGTGCCGCGTAGCCTTCCCGTGAGCGCTTGGCTTCGTCCAGCAGATTACGCTGGTTGTCGTCCAGATCGCCGTCAAACGGCTTGATGCCGCCCCGCGAGACCAGCCAGAACTCGTCGCACACCGAGCGCAGCAGGGCGCGGTCGTGGCTGACCAGCATGACGGTGCCCTCGAATTCGTTGAGCGCAACGCTGAGTGCCTCGCGGGTCGCCAGATCGAGGTGGTTGGTCGGTTCGTCCAGCAGCAGCAGGTTGGGACGTTGCCAGACGATCATGCACAGCACCAGGCGCGCCTTTTCGCCGCCGCTCATGGTGCCGACGGCCTGCTTGACCATGTCGTTGCTGAAATTGAAGGTGCCCAGGAAGTTGCGCAAGTCCTGCTCACGCGCCGCGACCCAGCCACTGCGTCCGGCGGCAATGGTTTCCTTGGCCAGCCGGGTCATGTGCTCCAGCGGGCTGTCCTGCGGGCGCAGCACGTCGAGTTCCTGCTGCGCGAAATAACCGATATTCAGTCCCTTGCCTTCGGTGATTTCGCCCTTGAGCGATTCCAGCGTCCGGGCGATGGTTTTGACCAGGGTCGATTTGCCCTGGCCATTGGCCCCCAGGATGCCGATGCGTTGTCCGGCATGCACGGTCCTGTTGATGTTGCGCACGATTACGGTTGGCGGCGTGCCCGCCGGTGATTCCGGCAACGGCGGGTAGCCGATGCTTGCATCCATCATCGACAGCATGGGGTTGGGGAGATTGGCCGGTTCCTTGAATTCAAAGTTGAACTCGGCGTCGGCGAGGAACGGCGCGATCTTCTCCATGCGTTCCAGTGCCTTGACGCGGCTTTGCGCCTGCTTGGCCTTGCTGGCCTTGGCCTTGAAGCGGTCGATGAATTTTTGCAGGTGGGCAATCTTTTCCTGCTGTTTGGCCTGCGCCGACTGCTGCAGCGCGATCTGCTCGGCGCGCATGTCTTCAAAGGCGCTGTAGTTGCCGCCGTAGCGCAGCAATTTGGTCTTGTCGATGTGCAGCGTGACCTGGGTCACCGCATCGAGGAATTCCCGGTCGTGGCTGATCATGATCAGCGTGCCCGTGTAGCGCTTGAGCCACGCTTCCAGCCACACCAGCGCGTCCAGGTCCAGGTGGTTGGTCGGTTCGTCGAGCAGCAGCAATTCGGAGGGGCACATCAAGGCGCGCGCCAGTTGCAGGCGCATCCGCCAGCCGCCCGAGAAACTGTTGACCGGTTTGGCAAGCTCTGACGGCTTGAAGCCCAGACCGAGAATGAGCGCCTGGGCGCGGGCTTCGGCATCGTGGGCGCCGGCATCGTGGAGTTCCATGTAGGCGTGCGCCATACGCATGCCATCGTCGCTGGCCTCGGCGGCGTTTACTTCAGCCTGCGCCGCCAGCAAGGTGGTGTCGCCCTCGATGACGAAATCGGTGGCGCTCTGGGTGGTTTCGGGCATGTCCTGCGCCACCTGTCCCATCCGCCATTGCCGGGGGAACGAAAAATCTCCCCCGTCTTCGTGCAGCGTGCCGTTGAGCAAGCCGAACAGGGTGGATTTGCCGGCACCGTTGCGGCCAACCAGACCCACTTTTTCGCCCGGATTGAGGGTGACGGAGGTATTGTCCAGCAATACCTTGGTGCCGCGGCGGAGTGTGACGTTCTTGAGGATGATCATGGGCGCATGGGTGAAATCGGTCAGTAGTGGCAAAAACAAAAACGCCCCGGGAGGGGCGTCTATGCCAGGTGCTTGGCGGAGAGGGCGGGATTCGAACCCGCGTTAGGAATTAACCTAAACACGCTTTCCAGGCGTGCGACTTAAACCACTCATCCACCTCTCCGCGGTGGTGTGTTGCCTTGGCAGGGCGCGGATTCTAACAGAATTAGCCCACCCCGAAGACGCAGCTTTGTGTGGCAAAGCCGCATCCCGCTGCGCGGGACCAGCCTTCGGCTGTCCTGTGGCCTACGGCCTTGTGCTGCGTCCGCCCCTCAAGGGGCCTAAAACACTTGGGACGGCCCGGCGTGTTTCAGCCTTCGCTGTGCCGCAAGGAAAGGTCGATGGCACGCACGTCCTTGGTCAGGGCGCCGACGGAGATGCGGTCGACGCCAGTTTCGGCGATGGCGCGCACGGTTTCCGGCCGCACGCCGCCGGAGGCTTCAAGTTCGGCGCGGCCGGCGGTCAGGCCGACGGCCTGATGCATGCGCACCAGGTCCATGTTGTCGAGCAGGATCATGGTGGCACCGGCATCGAGGGCTTCGGCCAGTTGCTCCAGCGTCTCGACTTCCACCTGGATGAACACCTTGCCATTGGCCAGCGCGCTGGCCCGTGCCATTGCCGCCGTGATGCTGCCGGCGGCGATGATGTGGTTTTCCTTGATCAGGATACCGTCATACAGGCCGAGGCGGTGGTTGGTGCCGCCGCCACAACGCACGGCGTATTTCTGGGCCAGGCGCAGGCCGGGAATGGTTTTGCGGGTGTCGACGATTTTTGCCTGGGTGCCGGCGATTGCCTCGACGTAAAGCCGGGTTTGCGTCGCGATGCCGGACAGCAGTTGCAGGAAGTTGAGGGCGCTGCGCTCGGAGGTGAGCAGGGCGCGGGTGTCGGCAGCAATCTCGCAGACAATCTGCCCGGCCTGGATGATTGCGCCATCCGCGGCGAGCCAGTGCACGCGGGCCGTCGGGTCGAGCCGCTGGATGCAGGCATCGAACCATGCGGCGCCGCACAGCACGGCGGCTTCGCGGCAGGTGACAACGCCGACCGCCGGGCGGTCGATGGGTGTCAGCATGGCGGTGAGGTCGCCGCCGCCGATATCTTCGGCCAGCGCGGTCAGAACATTGCGTTCGACTTCGTGGGCCAGTGCCAGTGGAAATTCCATGTCAAATACCCTGTTTTGTCGTTCGGTGTTGGAGTGCCGTCGATTCTAACACCCGGGTCGGGGGTGGGGTTTTAGCGCGGGCTTCGGCGTTGCAGGAGCGCGAGTGCGACACTGCTGCCGGCAATGATCGCCATGCCGGTCAGGGTGGTGGCATCCGGCCAGTGATCGAAAACCAGCCAGCCGAGCAGGGTTGCCCAGATCAGCTGGACATACAGCAGGGGCGACAAGGTAGACGCCGGCGCGAGGCGGAAAGCGGCAATCAGCATGTAGTGGCCGGTGCCGCCATAGATGCCGAGCGAGGCGATCATCAGGCCTTCGAGCAGGTTCGGCATCGGCCCGCCCCAGTACAGCGGCGCGGCGACCGTCATGCTGACGGTGCCGATCAGCGCCGTGTAGAACAGCATGGTCAGGGTGTTTTCCGTGGGCGAGAGCATGCGCGTCTGGATCTGATAGATGCTGTAGCAGGCCGCGGCAGCCAGCACCAGGACGAGGCCGGTCAGATTCAGGGTGCCGCCGGGGCGGGCAATCAGCAAGGCGCCGGCGAAGCCGCAGAGGCTGGCGGCCCAGTGCAGCCGACCGATCTTTTCATGGAGGAACGGCCCGGCCAGCAAGGTGACGACCAGCGGGGTGATGAACAGCAGGGCGGTGGTTTCCGCCAATGGCAGCTCGCGAAAGGCGGCAATGCAAAAACCGGTGGTGCCGACCAGCATCAGGGCACGCATGACCTGCAGCCTGGGGCGCTGTGTCGTGACCAGGCGCCAGCGCATGGTGGGTGCCAGCACCAGCATCATCAGCAGGAAGTGCAGCGTATAGCGCGCCCAGACCAGCATGGGTACCGGGAAAGTCTGCGAGAGATGCTTTGCGGTGGCATCGAGCAGCGCGAAGCACATCACGGCGGCCAGCATCAGCAGGATGCCGCGTAGCGGGTGGTGCTCAACCGCCAAAGGGGGTGATCCAGTCGTTCAGTATCTGTCGCGCGGGGGCGATGAGTTCGCCGGCGGTCAGGCCGACGGGACCCAGGCCCTCTGCCACGCAGGCATCGGCGGCGGCGCCATGCAGATGGACGGCACCCAGCAAGGCTTCTAGGGGTGGCCAGCCCTGCGCCAGCAGTGCGGCCAGGATGCCGGTCAGCACATCGCCGCTGCCCGCGGTCGCCAGGCCGGGATTGCCGGTGGTATTCATGAACCAGCGTGCATCCGGGGCGACGACAATCGTGCCACAGCCCTTCAGGACGACATAGGCACGCAAACGCCGGGCCAGTTCAAGCGCGGCCGCCAGGCGATCCGCCTGAACCTCGTCGATGGAGCAGGCCAGCAAGCGTGCCGCTTCGGCCGGATGCGGAGTGATGAAAGTCGGCGCTGGCCGGACGGTGGCCTTGCGCAGCAACAGCGGGCTTTGCGGGAGCAGATTGAGGCTGTCGGCGTCGAGCACCAGGGGCAGATTGTAGGAAAGTGCCTGGCCGAGCAATTCGCCTGCCTGCAGCGATTGCCCAAGTCCCGGACCGATGGCGACTACCGTGGCGGCGTCCATTGCCTCCGCGGGTGGGCGCAGCATCAGTTCCGGCTGGTCATGATCGACCAGCGGGTTTTCCAGCATGCCCAGATAAACGCGCCCGGCGCCCAGGTGCAAGGCGGCCCGTCCGGCCAGCAGGGCGGCACCGGTCATGCTCGCTGCTCCGCCAATGATGGCAACGCTGCCGTAGCTGCCCTTATGACTGTTGCGGCGGCGTGGCAGCAGGCAATGCTGGAACAGCGCCGGCGTGACCTGTTCGCCGTCCTTGATGTCGATTTTGAGATCGAGGTCGCACAGCGTGATCTGGCCGCAATGATCGGGGCCGTCACCGGTGAGCAGGCCGGGTTTCAGGGCAATGAAAGTGGCGGTGCGGGTGGCGTTAACGATCGGACCGGTCGCCTGGCCCGTGGCGGCATTCAATCCGCTCGGCACGTCGAGTGCGAGAACCGGCCTGCCGCAGGCATTCATCCGCTCGATCCAGTCTGCATAGGCGCCGGTGATCGGCCGGGCCAGGCCGATGCCGAACAGGCCGTCGATGATGAGACCTGGTTCCGTGGCCGGATAATTGCGCAGGCAGGTGCCGCCGGCAGCCAGCCAGGCGGTATGCGCCCGCCGTGCCGCTCCCGGCAACAGGGCCGGATCGCCGGCAAACAGGACATGCGGCGTATGTTTGGCTTCCTTGAGCAGGCGGGCGACGACAAAAGCATCCCCGCCGTTGTTGCCGGGTCCGGCAATGATCAATGTGGGGTGGGGGCCGGTTCCGGTTCCGGCGAGCATCTCCTGCGCCACCCGGGCGGCGCCGGAGCCGGCGCGTTCCATGAGTGATGGGGTGATCGCGGCATGGTCTGCCTCGATGGCACGCAGCGCCGCATCTTGCAGAATGGGTAGGCTCATGTTGGCAATTGTAGTCCTCCGCGATGTTACAGTGGAGCAATAATGCGGAGGTAACATTCATGGATCTGAACGGCATTCTGCCCGAACTGGTCGCGCGCATCGCCAGCGTGCGCCGCGATCTGCACGCCCACCCCGAACTGGCTTTTGCCGAAACGCGCACGGCCGGGGTGGTGGCAAACCATCTGAAGAAACTGGGCCTCGAAGTCCATGAGGGGATGGCCGGCACCGGCGTGGTGGCGCGCCTCAAACTCGGCAACAGTGCGCGCGCCATCGGCCTGCGCGCCGACATGGACGCCTTGCCGCTGCCCGAGCTGAATACCTTTCCGCACCGCTCGCGCCATCCGGACCGCATGCACGCCTGCGGCCATGACGGCCATACGGCGATGCTGCTGGGCGCAGCCGAGGCATTGCAGCAGCTGAGCGCGAGCAACAACTTCGATGGCACGGTTTATTTCATTTTCCAGCCCGCCGAAGAGCACGAAGGCGGTGGGCGCGTCATGGTGGAAGAGGGGCTTTTCGAGCGCTTCCCGATGCAGATGGTGTTCGGCCTGCATAACTGGCCCGGTCTGGCGGCGGGCAGCATGGCGGTGATGGAAGGCCCGGTGATGGCGGGCGCCGACCGCTTCGAGATCAACATCACCGCGCGCGGCGCCCACGCCGCCATGCCGCACCTGGGGACGGACGCCATCCTGGCCGGCGCCTCCCTGGTGCAGGCCGTGCAGTCGCTGGTCAGCCGCGGCACCGATCCGCAGGAAGCGGCAGTCGTCAGCGTGACGCGCTTCCATGCCGGCCATGCCGACAACATCCTGCCCGAGCAGGCCGTGCTGGGCGGAACGGTGCGGACTTTTCGGGTTGGACTGCAGGATGCGCTGGAAGAAGGGCTTGGCCGCATCTGCACCGGCATCGAAACCACGCATCGGGTGCGGGCCGAACTGCACTTCGCGCGCGGCTATCCGCCCACCATCAATGCCGCGGAACCCACCGCAGTCTGTCGCCAGGTGGCGCGGCAGATCGTCGGCGACGAGCACGTCTTTTCAAACATGAAGCCGAGCATGGGCGCCGAAGACTTCGCCTATCTGGCCAATGCGGTGCCGGGTTGCTATGTCTGGCTGGGCAACGGCAGCGGCGAAGGTGGCTGCCTGCTGCACAGCCCGCATTACGACTTCAACGACGAGATCATCGCCACCGGAATTCGCTACTGGGTGCGGCTGGTGGAGACCACCCTGGCACGACAGTAGTCAGCAACAACTGGAATTATTTGGAGGCGCGACCCGGAATCGAACCGAGGTACACGGCTTTGCAGGCCGCTGCATAACCACTCTGCCATCGCGCCGCTGCCCGGAGGCTGGAACCGCGGCCTGGGACTTTGAAGATAAAAGGGGGAAAGCATTTGCTTTCCCCCAGTGTTCTGGAGCGGGAGAAGAGTCTCGAACTCTCGACCTATACCTTGGCAAGGTATCGCTCTACCAACTGAGCTACTCCCGCGAGAGGTGCGCATTGTACCGGCGCATTGATTGCTGTCAACCGACAGACCCCAAATTTATTTTACTTATCCCGGCAGCCAAGCCACCAGAAGGCACATCTCCCCCGGTCACTGCGGGGGAAGGTGAGAAAAGCACACCCCAGCAGTCACGCCGCCGGGCCGCCCCAAGGCGAGACGGCACGCGGCGCCAGCCGCAATCCGCTCCCAATCACGAACGGGGGCTCCCCGTAATAATCGAGCGAAGCGAGCTAAAAGTCACCTCCCCGTGAGGGGAGGCCGGGAGGGGCGGGCCGTGATCACGCCTGCAAGGCAGCGGTGCGGTGTGGCTGGATGGCCTGCAACAGCTGGTTGAAGACTTTTGGATTGCCGCCGACGATGTTGCCGGTATTGAGATAGTCGCTCTCGCCGGCCAGGTCGCTGACCAGTCCGCCGGCTTCGATGATCAGCAGGGCGCCGGCCGCCATGTCCCAGGGCGCCAGGCCGAATTCCCAGAAGCCGTCGAGACGACCGGCGGCAACATAGGCAAGATCGAGCGAGGCGGCGCCCGGACGGCGTACACCGGCGCAGCGGCGCGTCATGTCCTTGAAGATCGCCAGATAGGCGTCGACATGATCGAACATGCGGTAAGGAAAACCGGTGCCGAGCAGGGCTTCATCGATCTTGGCGCGATTGCTGACGCGGATTCTCTTGTCGTTGAGGAAAGCGCCTCCACCTTTGCTGGCAGTGAACAGTTCATTGCGGTTGGGGTCGAAGATGACGGCCTGCGTCAGCGCGCCCTTGTGGGCCAGCGCGATGGAAATGGCGTATTGCGGAAAGCCGTGGATGAAGTTGGTCGTGCCGTCGAGCGGGTCGATGATCCACTGGAATTCGCTATCGGCGTCTGGCCGGGAATCGCCTGACTCCTCCGCAAGAATGGCATGGCTGGGGTAGACTTCGCGCAGGGTTTCAATGATGGTGGCTTCGGCGGCGCGATCGACTTCGGTAACGAAGTCGTTTTGTTGTTTGGCGCTGACTTTTATCTGGCTGATATCGAGGCTGGCGCGATTGATCAGGCTGCCAGCGCGGCGGGCGGCCTTGATGGCGGTGTTGAGCATGGGTTGCATGGCGGCGGGGCAATCAGGGCACTTGGCCCGGGCAAGTAATGAATTAGAGAAGGCAAAAGCCTGCGTTGGCAGATGTTGTGCCGGAACCGGAAACGATGAATTCTAAACTGTCGGCACCTGCCGTGCCCGAATCCATGCAACGCGTCCGCGTCGTGCTTTCCCATACGAGCCATCCGGGAAACATCGGCGCGGCGGCGCGGGCCATGCGCACGATGGGATTTTCCCGTCTGGTGCTGGTCAATCCGAAGATATTTCCCGATCCCCAGGCTTCAGCGATGGCTGCCGGCGCGGATGATGTGCTGGCGACCGCGCAAGTCTGTTCCAGTCTGGAGGAAGCCCTGGGCGGCACTGTTCTGGCGCTGGCACTGACGGCGCGGCGACGCGAATTGGCGACTGAACCGCTGTGGGCCCGTGAAGCCGCCGCGGAACTGGCCGCGGTGGTTGCGCGCGATGCGACTGCAGGTGCTGGTGAGATTGCACTGGTGTTCGGCAACGAGACTTCTGGACTGTCGAACGATGAACTGGCGCAGTGCGGTCGCTGGGCGATGATTCCGGCCAATCCCGACTATTCGTCGCTGAACCTGGCTGCGGCAGTGCAGGTGATGTGCTATGAGCTGCGTCTGGCGCTGAGTGGCTGCTTGCCGGTGCCGGCGGTTGCCGGTGCCGGAGTGCCGGCAACGCATCAAGAGATTGAGGGGTTGCTGAAGCATTTTGAGGCTTCGGCCCTCGCTTCGGGTTTTCTCGACCCTGAACGGCCGGGACGCCTGATGTTGCGCTTGCGTCGTTTGTTTGCCCGGAGCGGCCTCGAAACGGAAGAGGTCAGCATTTTGCGCGGCTTGCTGGCCTCGTTTCGGCAACCGACCGGCCGGCGGCATTCAACGACCGGTTCCGAGAGCGCGGATTAAAGAAAGCGAACCCCCCATAAAGCCTGATAAGTTGACTGACATTATCGGGAATTCTAGAATTCACCCATTCGTTATAGGGCTTTGACTGACCTCAATGTTTAACCGCCTGCGAGAAGATATTGCCTGCGTTTTCGAGCGCGACCCCGCCGCCCGTTCTACCTGGGAGGTGCTGACCTGTTATCCCGGTTTTCATGCGCTGACGCTGCACCGACTTGCGCATTGGCTGTGGGGGCATCGCTTGCGCTGGCTGGCGCGGCTGACCTCACATATCACCCGGTTTATCACCGGCATCGAAATCCATCCGGGCGCGACCATCGGTCGGCGCGTGTTCATCGACCATGGCATGGGTGTGGTGATCGGTGAAACGGCGGAGATCCGCGACGAGTGCACGCTGTATCACGGCGTCACCCTGGGCGGTACCTCCTGGAACAAGGGCAAGCGTCACCCGACGCTGGATACCGGTGTGGTGATCGGTGCCGGCGCCAAGATACTGGGGCCGATCACGGTGGGCGAGGGCGCCAAGGTCGGCTCGAATTCAGTCGTGGTCCGCGATGTGCCGCCCGGCGCAACAGCGGTGGGCATTCCGGCGCGGGTCATCCAGCCGGGTCAGGAACTGGCGCGTCACGAAAAGGCCGAGAACCTCGGTTTTTCCGCCTACGCCGTCACGCGCAACGAGGACGACCCGCTGGCCATGGCGATTCACGGCCTGCTCGATCACGCCGTGGAAACCGACCGGCGCATCGAAGCGCTGCTCAAGGTAATCGAGCGTGCCGGCGTGTCGGTCGAGGATGATGTGGCAACCGCAGACAAATTCGATCCAAAATACTTATCCAAAATAGTTGACTAAATTAATCGGGAACTATATCTTGATGATATCGGTCGGAACATAACGAGACCGACACATCAATTACAGCACTCCAACGAGACCAAACGCGAGGTACCCCCATGAGATTGACGACCAAAGGACGTTTTGCGGTAACCGCAATGATTGACATGGCGCTGCGCCAGCACGGCGGGCCGGTGACGCTGGCCAGCATTGCCGAACGCCAGAAAATATCCCTTTCCTATCTTGAGCAATTATTCGGCAAGTTGCGCCGCAACGATCTGGTTGCCAGCACGCGTGGTCCGGGGGGGGGGTACACTTTGGCCAAGCCCATGTCGAGCGTTTCTGTTGCCGCCATCATCAGTGCGGTCGATGAGCCCCTCGATGCGACCGGCTGCGGCGGCATGGGCAATTGCCACGATGACAATCATCCCTGCATGACGCACAGTCTGTGGACCGGCCTCAACACCCGCATGTATGAATACCTGAGTTCGGTGAATCTTGAAGAACTGGTGCTGCAGCAGCATGGCACACCATGCGCCGAAAATGCGGACAAGTTGCAGCAGAAGAATGGTTCCGCCCGGCAGCCGCGCCGTATTGCGGTGATGGCCAACTTTTAGGGCTGCAATCAGCGCGGATTTCCCCATGTTTGCCCCAGCCTATCTCGACCACAACGCCACGACACCGGTAGCGCCGCGCGTGCTTGAAGCGATGCTGCCATTTTTCGGGCAGCAGTACGGCAACGCCTCAAGTCGCCACGAGTATGGCCGGGCGGCCCGCCGGGCCATCGACACGGCGCGTCAGCAGGTGGCTTTTGCCGTCGGCGCACACCCGACCGAGGTGGTGTTTACCAGTGGCGGGTCGGAGGCGAACAATCTGTTCATCAAAGGTATTGCAGCCAATCTCCCCGTTGGCCTGGCCGCCATTTCCGCCATCGAACACCCCTGCGTGCGCGAGCCGGCAAAGTCGCTGCGGCGCCATGGCTGGAAGTTGCGCGAGATTGCCGTCGATGCGGACTGCCGTATCGCCAGCGCCGACTTTGTGGCGACGCTGGCAGAGAAGCCGGCCGCAGTTTCCACGATTGTTTCGGTGATGTATGCCAATAACGAAACGGGAGTGGTGCAGGATGTGGCTCGGCTGGCCGCCATTGCGCAAGAGTCGCGCGCCTGGTTTCACAGCGACGCGGTGCAGGCGCTGGGCAAGGTTCCGCTGGATTTCCGTTCCCTTAACCTGGCCGGTGTACATGCCTTGACGCTGTCCGCCCACAAGTTGGGTGGGCCCAAGGGTGCGGGGGCGCTGGTGGTCGACAAGCGCGTCGATTTGGTGCCGCTGATTGCCGGCGGCGGCCATGAGCGCGGCCTGCGCTCCGGCACCGAAAACGTGCCGGCCATCGTCGGTTTCGGCGTCGCGTGCGAAGAGGCCAGCGCGCGGATGACCGAAACTGCGCAACGGCTGCGGGGTTTGCGTGACGAACTGGAGCATGGCCTCACCGCCCTGGGTGCCATGATCTTTGCCAGAAATGCCGAACGGCTGCCGAATACGACTTATTTTTCATTGCCCGCGCTGGATGGCGAAACATTGGTGGCAAAGCTTGACCGTCGCGGTTATGCCGTTGCCAGCGGAGCGGCCTGTTCGTCGGCCAACCCGCAAGCTTCGCATGTATTGCTGGCCATGGGCATCGCGCCCGAGACGGCGCGTGGCGCCGTGCGCGTCAGCCTGGGGCCCGAAACCACGGCGCCGGATATTGCCGGCTTTTTGCAGGCCTTGTCCGCCACCGTATCCGATTTGCAATCGCTGGCCGCAATCTCCACCGCGGCCCACTGACCTGGAGTTCAACACTATGCTGAAATTGCCCATCTATCTCGACTACTCGGCAACGACCCCTGTCGATCCGCGCGTGGCCGCGAAGATGATTCCCTGGCTGACCGAACACTTCGGTAATCCGGCTTCGCGTTCACACCCATTTGGTTGGGAGGCCGACAAGGCCGTTGAGGAGGCGCGCGCCGAAGTCGCCAAGCTGGTGAATGCCGACCCGAAGGAAATTGTCTGGACTTCGGGTGCTACCGAGTCGAACAATCTCGCCATCAAGGGTGCGGCGCACTTCTATGCAGGGACGCGCGGCAAGCATATCGTCACGGTTGCCACCGAGCACAAGGCCGTGCTCGACACCGTCAAGGAGCTTGAGCGCCAGGGCTTCGAGGCGACCTATCTTCAACCGCAGCCGGATGGCCTGATTACGCCAGAGCAGTTCAAGGCCGCCCTGCGCAAGGACACCGTGCTGGCGTCCGTGATGGCGGTGAACAACGAAATCGGCGTGATCCAGCCGATCGCCGAACTGGGCGAAATCTGCCGTGCGGCCGGCGTGATCTTTCACGTCGATGCCGCGCAGGCGACGGGCAAGATGCCGCTCGACCTGGCCGTGCTGAAGGTCGACCTGATGTCCTTCTCGGCGCATAAAACCTATGGCCCCAAGGGCATCGGCGCGCTGTATGTGCGACGCAAGCCGCGTATCCGCCTCGAGGCGCAGATGCATGGCGGCGGCCATGAGCGAGGCATGCGTTCCGGCACGCTGGCGACGCACCAGATCGTCGGCATGGGCGAGGCCTTCCGCCTGGCCCGCGAGGACATGGCCATCGAGAATGAACGGATTCGCATGTTGCGCGACCGTCTGTTGAAGGGCTTGCAGGACATCGAGGAAACTTATGTCAACGGCCATATCGACAACCGCGTGCCGCATAACCTCAACGTCAGCTTCAACTTCGTCGAGGGCGAGTCGCTGATCATGGCGATCAAGGACATCGCGGTGTCTTCAGGTTCCGCCTGTACCTCGGCTTCGCTCGAACCCTCGTATGTATTGCGGGCGCTAGGCCGTTCGGATGAGCTCGCCCACAGTTCGATCCGCTTTACCATCGGTCGCTTCACCACCGAGGAAGAGATCGATTTCACCATCAAGCTGCTGCACGACAAGCTGGGCAAGCTGCGCGAGCTGTCGCCTTTGTGGGAAATGTTCAAGGACGGCGTGGACTTGGATTCTGTCCAGTGGGCCGCACATTGATGCTGGTGCATCAAGGTGCCGCCCTGCGGGCAAATAAACTACCCCACCCCCCGGCCCCCGCCCGGAGGGCGAGGGTGACTAGCCAGAGATAATTCAAGGAGTACTGAAATGGCATATAGCGAAAAGGTCATCGACCACTACGAAAACCCCCGCAACGTCGGCTCCTTCGGCAAGGACGAGGAAGGCGTGGCGACCGGCATGGTCGGCGCGCCAGCCTGCGGTGACGTCATGAAGCTGCAGATCAAGGTTGGCAAGGATGGCGTCATCGAAGATGCCAAGTTCAAGACCTATGGTTGCGGTTCGGCGATTGCATCGAGCTCGCTGGTTACCGAGTGGGTCAAGGGCAAGACGCTCGATCAGGCGCTCGACATCAAGAACACCCAGATCGCCAATGAGCTGGCCCTGCCGCCGGTGAAGATCCACTGTTCGATTCTCGCCGAGGATGCCATCAAGGCGGCGGTAGCCGACTACAAGAAAAAGCAGGTAGCGGCATGACTGCCTTTGCCCCGCCCCCCTTCTTCGGGCAGGGGGTAACGATTGTTCGCGGGCTTTGCCCGTTCCATGTTGTTGTCCGCTCCTGCCTGGGGCGGCCCTGCGAAGGAGCTGATTAAATGGGCGTTACATTGTCTGAAGCTGCCGCGAAACATGTCGCGGGCTTCATTGCCAAGCGCGGCAAGGGTATTGGCATTCGTCTCGGGGTGAAGACTTCCGGCTGCTCGGGCATGGCCTACAAGCTTGAATTTGCCGACAGCAGCGAGCCGGATGACATCGTCTTCGATAGTCACGGACTCAAGGTGCTGGTCGACCCGAAAAGCCTGCCCTATCTGGATGGCACGGAACTCGATTTCACGCGCGAAGGCTTGAACGAAGGCTTCAAATTCATCAATCCGAACGTCAAGGATGAGTGCGGCTGCGGTGAGAGCTTTCACGTTTGATGGCCAGCTTCGATTCTGAGACCCTCCGCCAGGACTTCTTCACCCTGTTCGGATTGCCGCGTCAGCAGGGGCTCGATGCCGACCGGCTGGAACGGCTTTATCAGGACATACAGGCCAAGGTGCATCCTGACAAGCACGCGCATCTTTCCGATGGCGAGAAGCGCCTGGCGATGCAATGGGCAACCCATGTCAATGAGGCCTACCAGACGCTCAAGGATCCGCTGAAGCGCGCCCGCTATCTGCTGCAACTGGCCGATCATGATGTGCAGCTGGAAACCAACACGGCCATGCCGGCCGAATTTCTGATGGAGCAAATGGCGTTGCGCGAGGCCGTGGCTGAAGCGAAAGAAGCCGGCGATGCCGATACGCTGGACAGGTTGCACCGGCGCCTGAAGAAAGACGGGCGCTCCGAGTACGGGCTATTGCAGCAGGCGCTTGATGACAAGGCGCTTGAGCGTGCCGGCGAGTTGGTCAGGCAGTTGATGTTCCAGGAAAAACTGATTCAAGAAGTCGATGACGCGCTGGAGTTGATCGAACGTTGATTGTCATCGCGGTGACGATGAACTTCGCAGGGAGCAAATAAGAAGAATGGCACTATTGCAATTATCCGAGCCCGGACAATCGACCGCGCCGCACCAACATCGGCTCGCGGTCGGCATCGATCTGGGCACCACGAATTCACTGGTCGCTACCGTCAGGAGCGGCATGGCTGTCGTGATCAACGATGAACTGGGACGGTCGCTGCTGCCCTCCGTGGTGCGCTATCCCGCTAGCGGGCCGCTCGAGGTCGGCTTTAGTGCACAGTCGCATCAATCGCTCGACCCAAAAAATACCCTCGTTTCGGTAAAGCGTTTCATGGGGCGCGGCCTCAAGGATATCGCCCACATCGAGTCGATGCCCTACGACTTCATCGAAGCCGAGGGCATGATCAAACTGAAGACCGCACAGGGGGTGAAAAATCCGGTCGAGGTCTCGGCAGACATCCTCAGGGCCTTGCGCGAACGCGCCGAACTTGCCCTAGGCGGCGCGCTGACCGGCGCGGTAATCACCGTGCCCGCCTACTTCGACGATGCCCAGCGCCAGGCAACCAAGGATGCCGCCCGCCTGGCCGGTTTGTCAGTATTGCGCTTGCTCAACGAACCGACTGCCGCGGCAATTGCCTATGGCCTCGACAATGCCGCCGAAGGCATCTATGCGGTTTACGACCTGGGCGGTGGCACCTTCGACATTTCGATCCTCAAGCTTTCGAAAGGCGTGTTCCAGGTGTTGTCCACCGGCGGGGATTCGGCGCTGGGTGGCGACGACTTCGATCATCGCGTGTTCTGCTGGATCGGCGAACAGGCCGAGCTTTCACCGGTGTCGCTGGGCGATGCCCGCCTGCTGCAAATGCGTGCCCGCGAGGCCAAGGAGTACCTGACCCAGCACGGCGAGGCGCCGATTACCGCCAAGCTGTCGACTGGCGAATTCGTCGACCTGAAACTGACCTCTGAAATATTCACGGAAATCACCCGCACACTGGTGCAAAAGACCCTCGGCCCGACCCGCAAGGCCTTGCGCGATGCCGGGCTGGCGCCTGAAGACATCAAGGGCGTGGTGATGGTCGGCGGTGCCACGCGCATGCCGCAGGTCCAGCATGCGGTCGAGGCTTTCTTTGGCAAGGAGCCGCTGAATAATCTCGATCCGGACAAGGTGGTGGCGCTTGGTGCCGCGATCCAGGCCAACCTGCTCGCCGGCAATCGTGCTTCCGGCGACGACTGGCTGCTGCTCGATGTGATTCCATTGTCGTTGGGCATCGAAACCATGGGCGGCCTGGTGGAGAAAATCATCCCGCGCAACTCGACGATTCCGGTCGCGCGGGCGCAGGAATTCACCACTTTCAAGGATGGTCAGACCGCGCTCGCCCTGCAAGTGGTGCAGGGCGAGCGCGAACTGGTCTCGGATTGCCGTTCGCTGGCGCGTTTCGAACTGCGCGGCATTCCGCCGATGGTGGCCGGGGCGGCACGCATTCGCGTCACCTTTCAGGTGGATGCCGACGGGTTGCTGTCGGTCACCGCACGCGAGCAGACCACCGGTCATGAGTCCCGTGTCGAGGTGAAGCCGTCGTATGGCTTGAATGATGACGAGGTCACTTCGATGCTCAAGGATGGTTATACGCATGCTTCGGACGACGCGTTCCGCCGCGCGCTGCGCGAGGCGCAGGTCGAGGCGCAACGCCTGGTCGAGGCGGTGCAGTCGGCCCTCAAGGAAGATGTGCACCTGCTGTCCACGCTCGAACGCGTCCATATCGACAGTTGTCTGACCAAACTGCAGTCGGTGCTGCTCGGCGACGATCGGCGGGCCATTGATGGTGCGCTGGACGCGCTCTCCAAAGGTACGGCAGAATTCGCGGCCCGCCGCATGAATCAAGGCGTCCGGCGCGCGCTGGCCGGGCGGAAAGTTGACGAGGTAAATTTATGAGCCCCATCCCCCCATCCCCCTTCCCGAAAAATTGGGTGACGATTGTTCGCGGGCGCTGCCCGCTCCATGTTTTGGCTGTCCCTCCCTGGGGCGGGCCGGCGGAGGAACTGTGACCCAAATTATTGTCCTGCCCCACGTTGAACTGTGTCCGGAGGGCGCGGTAATCGAGGCGGCTCCCGGCACGTCGATTTGCGATGCCTTGCTCGAAAACGACATTGATATCGAGCATGCCTGCGAAAAGTCCTGTGCCTGCACCACCTGTCATGTGGTGATCCGCGAAGGCTTCGAAACGCTTGAACCCGCCGAGGAAATCGAGGAAGATTTGCTCGACAAGGCGTGGGGACTGGAACCAAACTCGCGTCTCTCCTGCCAGGCACTGGTGACCGAAACGCCGCTGGTGGTGGAGATCCCCAAATACACGATCAACATGGCAAAGGAAGGACACAAAAAATGACTTCCATCCCCCTGTCCCCCTTCCAGTGGAAGGGGATGACTGTGGTTCGCGGGCAATGCCCGCTCCGGTTGCTTGACATGCCGCCACCTTGGGGCGGCCCTGCGGAGGCGGCAAAATGAAGTGGACCGATAGCCTCGATATCGCCATTGAACTGGCCGAACGCCACCCGGAAGTCGACCCAACGACGATCAACTTCGTCGACCTGATGCGTTGGGTGATGGCCTTGCCCGGGTTTGAGGAAAACGAACATCACTGTGGCGAGAAACAACTGGAAGCGATTCAGCAGGCCTGGATCGACGAGCTTGAATGAGCTTGCCAGCAGGCCTTGCCGAGACGGGCCTCATTGACACCCACTGCCATCTGGATGCCGCCGAATTCGACGGCGACCGTGCGGCGATTGCCGCTGCCGCGGCCACCGCTGGCGTAACGACAATCGTGGTGCCGGCCATCGAGCGTGCCAATTTCGGTACGGTGGCGAGCATCTGTCGTGAGTTTGCCGGCTGTGTTCCCGCCTATGGCATCCATCCCCTGTTTGTTGCTCGTGCGCGCGAGGAAGATCTGGCCGCCCTCGATGACACCCTGCGCGAGAATCCTTGCGTTGCGGTTGGCGAGATTGGACTCGACAACTTTGTGCCGGATCGCGATGAAGCTTTGCAGGAGCGTTATTTTCTTGCCCAACTCGAAATTGCCCGCCAGCACGGACTGCCGGTCCTGCTGCATGTGCGCCGGGCGATCGATCAAGTGCTGAAACACCTGCGCCGCATTCCCGTGCCGGGCGGTATCGCGCATGCCTTCAATGGCAGCCGGCAGCAGGCGGATGAATTCATCAAGCTCGGATTCATGCTTGGTTTTGGCGGCGCGATGACTTTCAGTGGTTCAAAACGGATTCGCGAACTGGCCGCCACACTGCCGCTCGACAGCATCGTGCTCGAAACCGATGCGCCGGATATTCCACCGCAATGGAAAGACGGCGCAGCCAACACGCCGGCCGATCTACTCCCGATTGCCGAAACACTGGCACAATTGCGTGGTCTGCCGCTGGCCGGAATTGCGGCGGCGACCAGCGCAAATGCTTACATGGCGCTGCCGCGCCTCAAAAATTTTCAACACAACACACAGAGAGGAAAACCATGAGCACTACAGTCACCCTGCACGGCACCCCATTCCGCGTCGATGGCACCCTTCCCGCTGTTGGCGTGCAAGCTCCCGCGCTCAATCTGACCAATGGCGAACTGGCCGATGTCACCCTGGCCAATTACGCAGGCAAACGCAAAGTGCTCAATATTCTGCCGAGCCTCGATACGCCGACCTGCGCGACGTCGACCCGCAAGTTCAACGAATCCGCCACGACACTGAAAAACACTGTCGTCCTTGTCGTTTCGGGCGATCTGCCCTTCGCGGCCGGCCGTTTCTGCTCTGTCGAAGGGCTGAAGAACGTCGGTCACCTGTCAACCTTCCGCCACCCGGAATTCATGAAAGCCTGGGGTGTCGCCATGGCTGAAGGCCCGTTGCTTGGCCTGACGGCGCGCGCTGTCGTGGTCCTCGATGAAAAAGACCGCGTGCTGCACAGCCAACTGGTATCCGAGATCGGCCACGAACCCGACTACGCGGCCGCGCTGAAAGTTTTGTAAGTGATTTCGGGTTAGGGACACCGCCCAGGAACCGCTGCCTGGTTCCAGCATCGTCATTCCGGCGCAAGCCGGAATCCAGGAAAATCAAAGAACTGGACACCGGCTTGCGCCGGTGTGACGGATCTTCTTCTTGAAGTCGGCTTAATCCAGTACGTGCGAAACCAGCCCGTCGGCCAGCTTCGGCTCGAACCAGGTTGATTTGGGCGGCATGACCTGATTGCTGTCGGCGACCGCCATCAACTGATCCATGCGCGTCGGGTGGAGGGCGAAGGCGACCGCCATCTCGCCGGAATTGACGCGCCGTTCCAGTTCGCCAAGGCCGCGAATGCCGCCGACGAAGTCGATGCGCTTGTCGCGGCGCAGGTCGGTGATGCCCAGCAGCGGGCCTAGCAGGTGGTCTGACAGCAGCGAGACATCGAGTCGTGCCACCGGATCGGCGGGAATCAGTTCGGATTTGATGGTCAGTTTGTACCACTGACCGGCCAGATACATGCCGAACTCGCCGGGCTGCGCGGGTGCGACGCGCGACGCGCTTTCCTCGACCGCGAAGGCGGCGGCGAGCCGTCCCACCAGCGCCGACTTTTCCATGCCGTGCAGGTCTTTCACCACGCGGTTGTAATCGAGGATCATCATCTCGTGGTGCGGGAAAAGCACCGACAGGAAATAATCGGACGGCAACTCAAGGTCTTCCTGGCGGCGGGCGGCGGCAACCCGCGCCGCTGCGGCGGAGCGGTGGTGGCCATCGGCAATGTAGAGCGCTTCCATGCCGTCGAAACAGCGCGTGATGGCGTCGATGCGCTCGGCATCGTCCACCACCCAGATCTGGTGGCGGATGCCATCATCGGCCGTGACGTCGGCAGCGGCCTTGCCCTGGGCGCTGGCGGCAATCAGTGCATCCGCGGTGGCCGAGGCCGGATAGGCCAGCAGCACCGGACCGGTCTGGGCATTGGTCGCCTCGATTTGCCGCACCCGGTCGTCTTCCTTGTCGGGGCGGGTGAATTCGTGTTTCTTGATGCGGTTGTTGGCATAGCAGGCCACGGACGCGGTGGCAACCAGTCCGGTCTGCACGTGGGCAGCGGCAGAGGTGTGCAGCGTCAGCCGATAAGCGTAGTAGCACGGCGCGGCATCGCGCTGCAGCACACCGGCAGCCAGCATTGCGCCGATGTTTTCGGCGGCCTTGGCATACACGGCGGGGTCGTATGGGTTGATGTCTGCGGGCAGGTCGATTTCCGGCCGGGAGACATGCAGGAACGACCAGGGTTTGTCCGCTGCGCGCTGGCGCGCCTCGTCGGCGGACAGTACGTCATAGGGCGGGGCGGCAACCTCGGCGGCGCGGCCAGGAGCGGGGCGCAGTCCGCGAAAAGGCTTGATCAGCGTGACCATCAGCCTATTTGACCTGTCCGGCCCGTCCGGCCAAGGGGCCGCGCAGGGCATCGTGCGCCTCGCGGATCATCTTTTCCGTGGTGGGCCAGTCGACGCAGGCATCGGTCACCGAGCAGCCATATTTGAGCTTGGTCAGATCCGCGGGAATCGGCTGGTTGCCGGCTTCGATATTGCTCTCGATCATCATGCCGACGATGGACTTGTTGCCGAGCCGGATCTGGTTTACCACGTCCTGCATCACCAGCGGTTGCAGTTCGGGTTTTTTGTAGCTGTTGGCGTGCGAGCAATCGACAACGATATTCTGTTGCAGCATCGCCTTGGCCAGGGCATTTTCTGCCAGCGCCACGCTCACCGTGTCGTAATTCGGCCGGTCGCCGCCGCCGCGCAACACCAGGTGGCCGTAGCGGTTGCCACAGGTGCGCACCACGCTGGAGCGGCCCTGCATGTTGATGCCGAGGAAGTTGTGCGGGCTGCTTGCCGAGATGATGGCGTTGATCGCCGCGGTGAGCGAACCATCGGTGCCGTTCTTGAAGCCGACCGGCGAGGACAGGCCGGAAGCCATCTCACGATGGGTCTGCGATTCCGAGGTGCGCGCGCCGATGGCCGTCCAGGAGATCAGGTCGCCCATGTACTGGGGCGAGATCGGATCAAGTGCCTCGGTGCCGGCCGGCAGGCCGAGTTCGTTGACGGCGAGCAGAAATTCGCGTGCCTTCTGGATGCCTTCCTCGATGCGGAATGAGTCATCCATGTAGGGATCGTTGATGAAACCCTTCCAGCCGGTTGCCGTGCGCGGTTTTTCGAAATAGACGCGCATCACCAGTACCATGGTGCTGGCGACCTCGTCGGCCAGGACCTTCAGTCGCTTTGCGTAGTCGAGTCCGGCGATCGGGTCGTGGATCGAGCAGGGGCCGACAACGACAAGCAGGCGGGAGTCGCGGCGGTCGAGAATCGCTTCCAGCGTGCGCCGTCCCGCCAGCACCGACTTTGCCGCGGTTTCGGTGAGTGGCACGCGGGTGTGGATTTCCTCCGGCGTCGGCATGGGGTCAAAGGAATCGATGTTGAGGTTTTCGGTCGGTTGCATGATGGGTGTGTGCCGCTGGAAAAATTTGAGGGGAAAGACTGATTTTATCCGCATGTGCGCCTGAGCAGCTTCGCTCAGGCGAGTTTGTTGAATAACGCCTTCACCGCGGCCACGCGCTCCGTGAGCGTGGCGGTCGGTTTCTGCCAGGCGAGCTTGTCCGGGCCGGCCAGCTTGAAGGCGCGGTCGGACTGGATGAGTCGGATGATCTTGGCGGGGTCGATGGGCGGGTGCTTCACGAACTGTAACTGGATGGCATTCTGGCCGGCATCCAGCTTGGCGATGCCCAGCGGATGGCCGAGCAGGCGCAGGCGGTGGGTTTCGACCAGTGCCCGGGTTTGCGGCGGCAGTTCGCCAAAACGGTCGATCAGTTCTTCCTGCATGGCGCGCAGGTCGGCTTCCGCGTCGCAGTTGGCCAACCGCTTGTAGAGTGTAAGTCGCTCATGCACGTCGGGGCAGTAGGCGTCGGGGAGCAGGGCGGGGGTGCGCAGGTTGATCTCGGCGGTGATGGCGAGGGGTTGGGTGAGGTCGGGGATTGCCTTGCCGTCCTTGAGGGCGCGCACCGCCGCATTGAGCATGTTGGTGTAGAGCGCGAAACCGATTTCGTGGATTTCGCCGCTTTGCGATTCGCCCAGCACCTCGCCGGCGCCGCGAATTTCGAGGTCGTGCATGGCGAGGAAGAAGCCGGAACCGAGTTCTTCCATGGCCTGGATCGCGTCGAGCCGCCGCTGCGCCTGCGTCGTCGGCTTGGCGTGTTCGTCGGTGAGCAGGTAGGCGTAGGCCTGATGGTGGCTGCGGCCGACCCGGCCGCGTAACTGGTGCAGTTGCGCAAGGCCGAACTTGTCGGCGCGGTTGATGATGATGGTATTGGCGTGCGGGTTGTCGATGCCGGTCTCGATGATCGTCGAACACAGCAGCAGGTTGTGCTTCTGCTGGGTGAATTCGCGCATCACGCGTTCGAGTTCGCGTTCCGGCAACTGGCCGTGGCCGATGACGATGCGCGCTTCGGGCAACAACTTGGCCAGTCGCTCCCGCATGTTCTCGATGGTGTCGACTTCGTTGTGGAGGAAATAGACCTGACCGCCGCGCTTGAATTCGCGCAGGGCGGCCTCGCGTACTTGGCCGGCTGACCAGCGGCTGACGAAAGTCTTGATCGCCAGGCGTTTCTGCGGCGGCGTGGCGATCACCGAAAAGTCGCGCAGTCCTTCCAGTGACAGCCCCAAGGTGCGCGGAATCGGCGTGGCGGTGAGCGTCAGCACGTCGACCGCGGCGCGCAGTGCCTTGAGGGCTTCCTTCTGGCGCACGCCGAAGCGATGCTCCTCGTCGATGATGACCAGGCCGAGGCGTTCGAAATGCACGTCCTTTTGCAGCAGCCGATGGGTGCCGATGAGGATGTCGATCTTGCCCTGGCCGAGCAGTTCGATGGCCGCCGCCTGTTCCTCTTTGCTCTTGAAACGGGAGATTTCGGCGACCTTGACGGCGAAGCTGGCGAAACGGTCGGCAAAGTTCTGGTAGTGCTGCTCGGCCAGCAGCGTGGTCGGACACAGCACGGCGACCTGCTTGCCGTCGGCGACGGCGACGAAGGCGGCGCGCAGGGCAACTTCGGTTTTGCCGAAGCCGACATCGCCGCAGACCAGTCGGTCCATTGGCTTGCCGGAGCGCATGTCGGCGATGACGGCTTCGATGGCGGCCTGCTGGTCGGGCGTTTCCTCGAAGCCGAAGCCTTCCGCGAAAGCTTCCAGATCCTGCTGTTTGAAGTTGAACTGGTGGCCCTCGCGCATGGCGCGCAAGGCGTAAAGATTCAGCAACTCGGCCGCCGTGTCGCGCACCTGTTCGGCGGCCTTTTTCTTTGCCTTGTCCCACTGGCCGGTGCCGAGCGTGTGCAGTTGCACGGCTTCCGGGTCGACGCCGCTGTAGCGCGAGATGACCTCAAGCTGGGCGACCGGCACATAGAGTTTTGTCTCGTTGGCATATTCGAGATGCAGGAACTCTGTATCCCCGTCGCCATAGTCCATGTGCACCAGGCCAAGATAGCGGCCGATGCCATGACTCTCATGCACGACCGGATCGCCGATCTTCAGTTCGGACAGATCGCGCAGCCAGCCTTCGAGGTTGGCGCGGCGGGCGTCGGAACGCTTGTGGCGCGGCCGGGCGGTGGCGGCGTAAAGCTCGTTCTCGGTGATTATGGCGAACTGGGCGGCAAGCTTCGCGGCGGGAAGGATGAAGCCGGCCGAGAGTGGCCCGGTGGCCAGCATCAGGCGTTCCGTGCCGGCAAGGAACGCGGCAAAATCGGCGCAAGGCGCAGCGGGAAGTTCGTGCTCGCCGAGATATTCGTGCAGCGTTTCGCGCCGGCCGGGCGATTCGGCCAAGAGCAGCACGCGACCGGCAAAGCCGTCGAGAAAGTGCCGCAGCGCGGCCAGCGGATCGTCGCTTTTGCGGTTGACGGCGACGTCCGGAAGTTTTGACGCCGTACCCGCTGCGGGGCATTTCATCTCGCCAGCGCCGACTTTGTTGGCCCCCCACGCTCGCAAGCCCGGCTCGCTGCCCCCCACCCCCAGAGGGGGCAAACCGCTGGCATCGGCTTGGGACGGCCCGGCGCCGACTTTCTGTACGTACTGCGCAAAGGCATTGGCGGCAACGAAGAAATCCTCGTCGCGCAAAAACAGTTCTCCGGGTGGCAATACCGGCCGCGAGCGGTCGCCGCCGAGCATCTTGTAGCGGCCTTGCGTATCGGTCCAGAATTCGGCGAGCGCCGTGGGTACGTCGCCGTGAAGCAGCAGGGTGGTTGCCGTCGGCAGATAGTCGAACAGCGTGGCGGTTGCTTCAAAAAACAGCGGCAGGTAATACTCGATGCCGGCGGGCATGATGCCGTTGGAAACATCCTTGTACAGGCCGATGCGCGAGGCGTCGCCCTCGAAGGTGTCGCGGAAGCGCTGGCGGAAGGTGGTGCGTCCCGCCTCACCAGCCGGCATTTCGCGCGCCGGCAGCAGGCGGATTTCGGGTACCGGATACAGGGTCCGCTGGCTATCGACATCGAAACTGCGCAGGGTTTCGATCTCGTCGTCGAAGAGCTCGATGCGATAGGGGAGCACGGTGCCCATCGGGAACAGATCGATGAGTCCGCCGCGCACGCTGTATTCGCCCGGCGCGACCACCTGCGTAACGTGTTGATAGCCAGCCAGCGTCATCTGCGCGCGCAGTTTGTCGAGTTCGAGGCGGTCGCCCTTTTTCATGAAAAAGGTGTGGGCGGCGAGGAAGGCCGGTGGCGCCAGCCGGGTCACTGCTGTCGCCGCGGCAACCAGCAGCACATCGCAGTGGCCCTGCGTGACGGCAAACAGCGTGGCCAGCCGCTCGGAAATCAGGTCCTGATGCGGTGAAAAGTGGTCGTAGGGCAGGGTTTCCCAGTCCGGCAGCAGATGCACGCGCAGCTCCGGAGCGAACCAGGCGATTTCTTCCGTGAGGCGCTGCGCTTCGAGCGGGCTGGCCGTAATGACGGTGAGCAACTGGCCGGCGCAGGTTGTCCCGGCCAGTTGCACGATGGCCAGGGCGTCGGCAGAGGTGGCGAGTTCCGGAAGCGGGATGCGCTGGCCGGCTTTGGGTGGCGCGGGCAGTTGCAGCAAGGACGTCATGGAAGGCAGGGTACTGATGGGGCGTGAATTATACGCAGTGCCGCCCGCGGCTTGCCGGAGCCGGTGCGTGGCGGGCAATTACGAGAACACACGCTCAGCCGCTTGTGCCGAGCCAGTAGCCCCCGACATAGGCGCTCGCCAGCAGGCCCAACACCAGCGCGATGCCGATTTCAAGCGCGCGTTGCGGCACACGTTTTTGCAGCCGTGCGCCGGCATACATGCCCGCCGCGCCGCCCATCCCGAACAGGATGCCCAGTGCCCAATCGGGCTGTGTCGTCATGCCCGGCGGAGCAGGCATGAACTGGTAAAGCGCCACGCCAGCGACGGACGTGACCAGCGTGCCGAACAGGGTTGCGCCGGCCAGACCATGGATCGGCAAACTGAAAATGGCCACCAGAACCGGCGCCATGATCGAGCCGCCACCGATACCGTAAGCGCCGCCGACGACGCCGATGATCAGGGCGATCGAAAGTACCGGTATGACCCGCCATTGGGCATCCGCAACTATCGATGCTGTCGGCTCCGGGGCACGCAAACGTCGCTTCAGCAGCAGCTTGACCGCCAACCCCAGCAGGACCAGGCCGACAAAAAACTTGAAGTCGCGCGGATCCGGCAGCCAATGTACGCGCAACCACCAGCCCGCCAGCAGCCCTGGCAAAGTGCCGGCGGCGATCACCCAGGCGAGCGGCCAGTCCATGCGCTTTTCGTGGGCGTAGCGCCAGACGCCGGCGGGGATGGCAACCAGGTTGAAGACGAGATTGGTCGCCGATACCGATGGCGCGACATAGCCGAGCACGCTCATCTGGAATGGCAACAGCAGGAAGGCGCCCGATATCCCGACCATCGAGGTGAACAGCGAAATGACAAAAGCCACCAGCGGCGGCAGCCAGACGGGGACGACAACGCCAGATACTTCAAATAACATGGCCGGCATGGTGCCAAGGGGGCTTTCGAAGGGCGCAGTTTAATCCCGGTAAGGGTAGCGTGGGTGCCTGTAACCTCATGTAACTATCCAGCATCCTGTTACGTGTGGATACAACCGGAACGTGGCGCCGCTCCGCCCGAGTGGTGAAATGGCCCCCGCTATTGCACTGTCCGAAACACTAATGTCCATAACGCTACCGGCAAGGAAGATCACATGAGTCTGCTCAGCGCGGAAAAACTCACCAAAACCTATCGCAGCGGCGACATCGAGGTGCCGGCACTCAAGGGCGTCGATTTCAGCATCGAAGCGGCCGCCTTCGTCGCTTTCGTCGGGCCCTCCGGCAGCGGCAAGAGCACCTTGCTGAACCTGATCGGCTGTCTCGATCATCCGACCAGCGGCACGCTCAAGGTGCTCGACACCGACATCGCCACGCTGGATCGCCGCGCCGCCGCGCGCTTTCGCGGCGAGCACATCGGTTTCGTCTTCCAGGACTTCAACCTGATTCCCGTGCTGACGGTGTTCGAAAACGTCGAATATCCACTACGCATGGTGCAGCTGTGGCCGGCAGCCAAACGGCGCGCCCAGGTGCTGCGCCTGCTCGACGCCGTCGGCATGGCCGACCAGGCGCACAAGCGGCCTGACCAGATTTCCGGCGGCCAGAAACAGCGCGTTGCCGTGGCGCGGGCGCTGGTCAGCGATCCCAAACTGGTGCTGGCCGACGAACCCACCGCCAACCTCGACAGCGAGACTGCCCACCGCGTTCTGGAGCTGATGAAAAAGATGCGCGACGAATTCAGGACCACCTTTGTCTTTTCCACCCACGACGCCAGGATCATGGGCGAGGCGGAAGTAATTTTTACGCTTGAGGACGGCCGTTTACTCCAGGGAGAGAATCATGCTTGACGTCATTGGCATCGCCAGCCGCAATCTCCTGCGCTACGGTCGTCGCACCCTGCTGACCCTGTTGCTGATCGTCATCGGCATGGTCGCGGTGTTGCTGTTCATTGCCGTTTCCGGTTCCTTCAAATCCATGATGGTCGGCCAGATCACCGATTCGGTGCTGGGTCACGTCCAGGTGCATCGCAAGGGCTACGTCGCCTCCATCGACAGTCTGCCGCTCAACCTCAACATGCGGCCGAACATGCTCGCCAAAATCGAGAGCGAACTCGACAGCAATACCGCCATCGCCGCCTGGTCGCCGCGCATCAAGTTCGGCGGCATGTTCAGCAACTTCGCCGAAACCACCAGCATCCGCATCAACGGCATCGACCCGGCGCGCGAAGCCACCACCGTGCCGCTCTTGTCCGGCCGCCTGCAGGAGGGCGACAAAAACGCGGCGCTGGTCGAGCGCGGCCAGATCGTCATTCCCTTGCTGCTGGCGCGCGGCATGAAGAGCCAGCTCGGCGACACGGTAGTCGTCGTGGCGACCAACAAGGATGGCTCGGTGAATGGCAAAACCTTTGTCGTGCGCGGCATTCTCGAAAGCATTTCCGGTCCTGGCGGGCGCGATGGCTACATTCACATTGAAGATGCGCGCGAGATCTTGCGCATGACTGAAGATCAGGTGAGCGAGATCGTCGTGCGGCTCAAGGACTTTTCGCAGCTCAACCGGGTCGGCGGCCAGCTCAAGGCGGCGGTTGAGGGCCTGACCAACAAGGAAGGCAAGCCGATGCTCGAGGTGCATGACTGGACCCAGCTTTCGCCCTTCGCCAACATCGCGAAAATGATCGACCTGATGACGCTGTTCATCAAGATCGTGCTGGTCTCGATTGTGCTGGTTGCCGTGATGAACGTAATGATCATGGCCGTGTATGAGCGCATCCGCGAGATCGGCACGATTGCCGCCATCGGTACGCCGCCGTCGCGCATCCTTGGGCTGTTCCTCGCCGAGGGGCTGATGCTGGGGATTGCCGGCACGCTCGCCGGCATCGTCCTCAGCCTCGCGGGAATTTACGGCATCAATGTCTGGCAGCCGACCTTCGACTTCGGCATGCAGAAGGGTCTGGTGATGGCGCCGACCATCGCTGCCGGTGACGTGCTGACCATCGCCGCCCTGGTGATCGTCGTTGCCATCATCGCCAGCCTGCAACCGGCCTGGAAGGCCTCGCGCATGGATCCGATTACCGCTTTACGTCATGTGTAAGACAATATGAAAATAATTCTCGCCCTGCTGTACTTTTTCGCCCTGCCCGCCGTCGCGCTCGACGGCGGGGAGATCCTCAAAAAAGTGGACCGCAATCTCGAACCCGAGTCCTACGAGATGATGAGGAAGCTCATCAATATCGAGCCGGACGGCAAGAGAAAGGAGTTCGTACTGTATTCGGTGAAGAAGGGCAGCGACAAGGTGGTTGCCCTGTTCCTCGCGCCGCAAAGCGACAAGGGCCGCGCGACTTTGCGGCTGGGCGACAACATGTGGCTCTACATCCCCGAGGTCGGCAAGCCGCTCCGCATCACCAGCCTGCAATCGGTAACCGGCGGCGTCTTCAACAATGCCGACATCCTGCGCATCGACTATGCCGAGGAGTACAACGTCGAGGCCGTCGAGGACGATCAGGGCCAGCATCTGCTCAAGCTCAAGGCCAAGACCGGCGAAGTCGCCTACGACCGGCTGAAGATGTGGGTGGACAAGAAAGCGCTCTTGCCCGTCACCATCGAGTGCTACGCCGCCAGTGGCATGCTCATCAAGACGCTGCGCTTCAAGGACATCAAGGATTTCGGCGGCGGCATCAAGCGTCCCGCGACCCTGGAAACCGACAGCCCGCTCTACAAGGACTACAAGTCGGTGATGCTGTATGCGCAGATCAAGAAGCGCAGCTTCGCCGACGAGGTGTTCTCGCTCAACTATCTGCCGCGCGTCGAAGATTTACGCAAATGAAGTGGGGTTTGCCCGTAGTCTTCCTGAGTGCCTGCCTGCTGGCGGGCATCGCCCAGGCCGAGGAGTTCAGCTTTGATACCGCCGAATTCGACAAGAAGCCTTTCGAGTTCGGCGGCTATCTGGAGCTCAAACAGGAGCGTGCCTGGCTCAACTCCGACGGTGCCCTCTACAAGCTCAATTTCCACAACCGCGCGCCGCGCGACACACTGGATCGCACAGCGGCGACGCTCAAGCTCGACGGCAAATTCACCCGCGACGATTTTATTTTCCGCTTCCGCGCCGACGCCGAAGTGCGCCGCGATGCGCTGACCGAGGAGCGCATCAACCGCTTCGACGAAGCCTATCTGTCCTGGAAACCCGATCCCGGTTTCACGCTCGATGTCGGCAAGCAGGCGCTCAAGTGGGGCAAGGGTTACGCCTGGAATCCCGTCGGCTTTGTCGAACGGCCGAAAGATGCCAACGATGTCGAACTGGCGCGCGAAGGTTTCACGATGGTCTCCGCCGACCTCATCCGCAACTTCGATGGCGATCTCAAGACCATCGCTTTTACGCCGGTTTTGCTGCCGGTCAGTGCGCAGATCAACAGCGACTTCGGCCAGCCCGATCATCTGAATGCCGCCGCCAAGCTCTACCTGCTCTATCGGGATACCGATATCGACTTCACCTGGCTGGGACGCGGCAGCCGCAGCCCGCGTTTCGGCGTCGATTTCTCGCGCAACCTGAGCACCGCGCTGGAGATCCATGGCGAATGGGCGCGCATCCGCGATTTCGAACTGCGCAGCGTTTCCCCCGGCGGCACAATCACCTCGGAGCGCCGCAATGTGACCAGCACCCTGCTCGGTTTGCGTTACCTGACCGAGCAGGACACGACCTACATCCTTGAGTATTACCGCAACGGCACCGGCTATTCCGAAAATCAGACGCGGGATTTTTACCAACTGATCGACAACGGCCTCGCCCAGTTTCAGGCCGCCGGAACCGACCCGCTGCTGAACAAGGCCCGCCAGATCAGCCCGAGTTACGCGCGCGCCAACCCCGGCGAGCGCTATCTTTACTTGCGCGCCAGCCAGAAAGAACCCTTCGACATCGTTTATTTCAACCCTTCGATCACGCTGATCGCCAATCTCGACGACCGCAGCTTCTCGCTGACGCCGGAATTGCTTTATACCGGCGTGACCAACCTCGACCTGCGCCTGCGCGCCAGCTGGTTGTCGGGCAAGACGGGCAGCGAATTCGGCGAGAAGCAGAACGTGCGGCGGCTGGAACTGGTGGCGCGTTACTACTTCTGAGCCCCCTGTAAAAGTCGGCGCTGGCGGATTGTTGGACGTCCCGCCCGCGCTAAAAGTCGGCGCTGGCGGGACGGCGGTTGCCCGCTGTCCGGTAAAATGCGGCTGTAATGACTGTCCTGCACTGCGGCCCCTTCCGCCTTTCCCTGAATCGCCCGCTCATCATGGGCATCGTCAACCTGACGCCCGACTCCTTTTCGGGCGACGGGGTGGGTGACAGTGCCGCTGCCGCCATCGCACATGCGGCGGCGCAGCGGGATGCCGGGGCCGATCTGCTCGACCTGGGTGCCGAGTCGTCCCGTCCCGGTGCGGCTCCCGTGCCGGCTGATGTCGAGATTGCCCGTTTGCTGCCGGTCCTGCATGCTGTGCGCGACTGGGGTCTGCCGATCTCGGTCGATACCGCCAAGCCGGAAGTGATGCGCGCGGCGATCGACGCCGGCGCCGCCATGATCAATGATATTTTGGCCCTGCAGGCGCCCGGTGCGCTGGATGTCGTCGCCGCCAGCGATGCGGCTGTGTGCCTGATGCACATGCAGGGCGAGCCGCGCACCATGCAGGCGCATCCGCACTACACCGATGTGACGCAAGAGGTGCGTGATTTCCTTGCCGCGCGCGTGGCGGCCTGCGCCGCAGCCGGCATTGCCCGCGAACGGTTGTTGATCGATCCCGGTTTTGGTTTCGGCAAAACGGTGGATCACAATTACACTCTGTTGCGCGAACTGTCGCGATTAAACGATCTGGGCGTGCCGATCCTGGTTGGCCTGTCGCGCAAGTCGATGCTGGGCGCGGTGACCGGCCAGCCGAATGGTGTGGCTCGGGTTCATGCCAGCGTGGCGGCAGCGATTTTGGCGGTGAATCGGGGAGCGCGGATACTGCGCGTGCATGATGTCGCGGCAACCCGGGATGCGCTGGCCGTATTTGCAGCCATGAATGTGGCGGCAACGGAAACGGGAACAGGAACGAAGGGAGAATAAGCTTGGCCAGAAAATATTTCGGTACCGATGGTGTGCGTGGTCGTGTTGGCGAGATGCCGATCACGCCTGATTTTGCCTTGCGGCTGGGCTTTGCCGCCGGCGAAACGCTGGTGGCGCACGCACGGGCGCAGGGGCATGCCCGCGATGGCGAACGTCCCGCCGTGTTGATCGGCAAGGACACGCGGATTTCCGGCTACATGCTGGAAGCCGCCCTGGAATCCGGCTTTGCCGCCGCCGGGGTCGATGTGATGCTGTGCGGCCCGTTGCCGACCCCCGCCGTGGCCTATCTGACGCGCGCCCTGCGGCTCGCCGCCGGCGTGGTGATCTCGGCTTCGCACAATCCTTTCGACGATAACGGCATCAAGTTTTTCGGCGCGCGCGGCTTCAAACTGCCGGATGCCGTCGAAGAGGAAATCGAGGCGCGCCTGACCCAGCCGATGGGCTGCCGGGATTCGGCACAATTAGGCAAGGCGCGCCGCGTGGATGACGCCGCCGGCCGCTACATCGAATTCTGCAAGAGCACTTTCCCGAACGAGCTCGATTTGCGTGGCCTCAAGCTGGTGGTCGATTGTGCGCACGGCGCGGCCTATCACGTCGCGCCCAAGGTATTTCACGAACTGGGAGCGGAGGTCGTGGCGGTGGCCGCTGCGCCGGACGGCCTCAACATCAATGCCGGTGTCGGTGCCACGGCGCCCGCGCACCTCAAGGATCAGGTCGCGGAACATCGCGCCGACCTGGGTATTGCCCTCGACGGTGACGCCGACCGCCTGCTGGTCGTCGATGCCAGTGGCCGCCTGTTCGACGGTGACGAACTGCTTTACGTTATTGCGCGTCATCAACGGTCAAAAGCTGCGTCAGGCGGGCTGGTCGGCACGCTGATGAGCAACCTCGGCTTCGAGCAGGCGCTGGGTCGCTTGGGTATCGATTTCGCGCGCGCCAAGGTGGGCGACCGCTATGTGCTTGAACTGATGCAGGAAAAAGGCTGGTCGCTCGGTGGTGAAAATTCCGGCCATGTCATCTGTCTGGACCGCCACACCACCGGTGATGGCATCGTCGCCGCCCTGCAGGTACTGGCGGCGCTGCGCGAACGTAACGAGACGCTGGCCGAGGCCTGCGCCGATCTGAGCATGTTCCCGCAAAAGCTGATCAATGTGCGCATGGTGGCGGGCTTCGACTGGCGCGCGGACAAAGGCATTCGTGCAGCGGCCGAACAGGCGGAACGCATCCTCAACGGGGCCGGGCGGGTGTTGCTGCGTCCATCCGGCACCGAGCCGCTGTTGCGGGTGATGGTGGAAGGCAGCGACGAAGCGCTGGTGCTGGCGCAGGCGGAAGCGATTGCCAATTCGGTGCGTGTCGCCGCCGGGCAGGCATAAAACAACGCCGCTCACAGCTTGGCGCCGTCCTGCCAGCGCCGACTTTTGCAAGTTCACCGTGAAAGTTCACGTTTGCTGTCGCAGTCATCAGCCACAACGTAGGTCGGGTGCCAGCCCGACAGATGCGCCATGCCCGCAGTGGCGTGTCGGGCTTGCGCCCGACCTACAAAAGTCCGTAGGTCGGGCGCAAGCCCGACACCCATCCCAACGGCACCCTTACAACCACGCCGCATCCCAATGCGGATAATCGCCCGGTCGTGGCACCAACCCGGCGCGACAAGGGTTGGCTACGATATAACGCGCCAACCCACGCACATCTTCGTCATCTCTCACCCCGTGATCGAAATAAGACGGCTGCCACAGTGCTCCAGCACAAGCCCTCGCCACATTCACCGCCCGCGCACTCCGCGCCTTGAACACGCGCATCGCTGATGCCAGATCACCCTTGCGCAACACCAGCAACCAGTGCAAATGATCTGGCATCAATACCCAGGCCATTGATTCAACAAGACCTTCATCATGCAAAGCGCGCATCTGGCAAATTACGATGCGCGCTAAAGAGAAATCCGCAAAAACCGCCACACGCCCAGCAGTGACAGTGGTTATGTTGTAAGCGCGACCGATTTCTGAAAAACGACCAATACGTAAAGCGTTGTAAGTCATTTGTCGGGCTTGCGGGTTTGATTGTCGGGCTTGCGCCCGACCTACGTTAGGGTAGTGCCGGCCTAAATTGCGTGATGTAGGTCGGGCGCCAGCCCGACGGATGCGCCATGCCCGCAATGGCGTGTCGGGCTTGCGCCCGACCTACAAAAGCGCTGGGCAGCGCATCACGAAAATTAGGGTAGTGCGTAACATTGGTTGCGGTGAAATCTGGATAGCCAAAAAACAGGGGCCGCACGGCGCGAAGTTGCTCGCCGTGCGGCCCCCGGTTTTAACCGGAAGATTGGTTAAATCAGCAGCCGGCAGCCTTCTTGAAGGACTTGCTGGTGTTCTTGCCGTCCTTCATGTAGCGGGCGCGGATTTCGTCACCGGTGACGATCTGCTTGGCCTTGATCTTGTCCAGGGTCAGTTCGTCGGTGATGGTGATGGTGACGGCTTCCTTGGACTTGCTGTCGGTGAGTTCGGCAACAGCGGACTTGCCATCGGCAGCCATGGTGACCTTGTTCATCGGACCGAGCAGGCGGGCTTCGCCCTGTGCCGAAGCGCTGGTAGCGAAGGCCATGCTGGAAACGGCGAGAACGGCCGAGAAGAGGATTGCAGACAGTTTGCTTTTCATGTGTAACTCCTTATGGTTGGTTCAAGAATTGTCGGCGAGCAGTATAACTTCTGCCCGCCGGATCAAATACTATGATCAGAACTTGACCTCAAAAGTTGCATAAATATCGCTGGCATTCTTCAGGGGCGTCGTGGTCATCATTTGTCCACTAACGTCCGAGATGGCGATAGGTTTACCGACCCAGTTGTTGCTGCCAGTATATTTGAAGTTGTAATACTTCGCGCCGAGGCGGAAGAAGGCGCGGCTCTGCAGGGAAGAGATCGCCATGCGATCCAGTTCCTGAATGATATAAGCCTCATACACATCGCCACGCGTGCCGTACTTGGAAGTCCAGACATCGTCGGCAGCCGGGGCGAAGGTGATCCAGTTCTTCGAACCCTTGTTGTACTCGAAGCCGATCTTGGTCTTCGACGGCAGGTCGTAGCGCATGCCGAGGGCGATCGCCGTGCCGGTCTTCTTGCTCGGCGCTTCGGGTTGGAAGAATGCGCCAGTCAGCAGGCCCTGGAAGCCGAACTGCGACGAAACGTTGTTGTTCGGGTTGGTGCGGCTGAGGCCCCAGTCGGCGAAGACATGCAGGTCGCCGCCGCCGACACCCTTGAAGGTGCTCATTGCGCCGATGCCGAACCAGTCGATGTCGCCGAGGTTGATGGTTGGTGCGGTGTTGCCGAAGTAGGTGCCTTTCATTTCCGGCGCATCGAAGATCTTCATGCCGCGGTTCCATTGCAGCCAGACGCGCAGCGGGTCGGTGTCGATCGGCACGAGGGCGATGCCGAGCATCGTGGTGTCCTTGATCGAATTGCCGGTGCGGCTGAAGCCACTGTCGAAGCCGACGCCATAGCAGATCTTGCCGTAGGCGCCGGGCAGGGCATCGATTTCCGGCGCGTAGCCAAGGGTCATGCCGTCGAAGGCGTAATCGACCAGCAGGCCGGGCGTGCCGCCATTGCCGGGACGCGGGTTGTTGGTGCGCAGGTTGTTCGGAGCGCCGCCAGTGGAGGGGCGACGGCCGACCGAGAACCACATGTCCATGTCGGCGATGTTGCTCCAGGTGCCATAGACGCGGTCGACGTTGAGACGGCTGTCGGAAGGCACATGGCTGACCGTGCCATCGAAGACGCCAACGCGGTCGGCGAAGAAGGGCGCCGCGCCGGAATTGGAGAGCGCCGCGTCGCTCTGTGAGCCAAATACCTTGTACATCGCCAGACGGGCATTGACCGAGACATCCTGGGTCGCCTTGGCGCCGAGATCGAGGGTGAAGCGGTTGGTGTAGAGAGCGGAGTTTTTGGGTTTGTAGGCAGGCACCTGAAGAATGGGCGCGTTGGCAGGATTCATGATGTAACCAAGCATGCTCTGGCCAGCAGAGATGCCTGCGGCTTGCGCAGCTCCGGCTGGTCCAGTAGCTGCAAGTGCTGCTAATTGTGCGGGAGTCATTGTTTGCACAGCTGTCAGAAAGCCGTCTGCCGCCTGATATGTGCTGATAGTTTTCATGCCTTCGGACACCATGACCAATTCAGCAAGCGATGGCGAAGCAGTGGTTGGCATCATCATTGCGTTGGTTTGCATCACCTTGAATGCATTTTGCACATCCATGAAAGGCTTGGTCTCCCCACGCAAAGAATCAGCACGGAACTGATAGCTGCCGCCCACGCTCAGCCACTTGCTCAGTGACTTGTCTTCGAGGCGCTGCACCTTGCCCTTGAGATCGGCGACGGCGACGGTGTCCGACTTGGCGGCGAGGGTGTTGACCTTTTCTTCGCTGGCCTTGACCTGGGCGCGCAGGGTCTCGATCTCGCGCGAGAGGGCTTCGAGGCGCTTCAGCAGGTCGGCATCGGCGGCGCTGGCGACCATCGGCAGGGCCAGGCCCGCGATCAATGTGACAAGCAATTTCTTCCTGAATGTCTGGTTCATGACTTCTCCTAGGGATTTACGACGTAACTAAAGTTGGGTGCACGCACAGCCGGGCACATTACTCCTGTCGAGCCTCTCAGCACATAAAAATATTCTAATATTTATATATGGTTGAGTAATGTTGCATCAGGGCAACATCGCGCCGCGCGGGCCGAGTATGACGCGCGCTTCCGCCACTTCCCTTTGTTGCACCAGGCCCTCGAAAAACCGATAAATATCCGTCGGCGTTACTTCAACCCCCACCGGGTCAAGCCCCTCGTCATCGGCATCGAGCGGAATTAATCCGAGCAACTTGTGTTCGACCAGCGTCGCTGTCTCGGGGGCATCGTCGGCTTCCAGTGCTGCCGCGAGAATATCGGCCAGCGTTTTTCCATGGCGACAGAACCACATCAAATCGAAATAGTCGCGTGAGCGGGCACGCCGGGTAAGTAGCGCACTTTTCATGGCAAACAGCGTGGGCAGATCGGCCAGGCCAAAGCGCCAGCCGACAACCGGCTGAACGCCCTGGCCATGTCGCTGCCCTTGCGGATCGGCAAAGCACTGCACTTTGACGTCATCAAGCACGTAATCCTGCACTTGGGCCAGCAGATCGATGCCGTTGATCCTGGCAGTCGAGATCATGGACTGCGGGGTAATCAGCGTTGCGCCCTTGGCCCGCATGGCCTTGAACAGGCCATTCTTGTCGAGTGTCCTGGCGAAGCTGACGAGGTCGACATCGCGGCTGCGCCGATGCCCGGTCTGCAAAGCCATGGCCGTGCCGCCAACCAGGCAGAAACCTTCAAGCGCCGGCTCGTCAGCCAGCTTGGCGATAACGGCTGCCGTGGCGGGAGGCAACAGGTCAAGCCGGGGTTCGATCATGTGACTGGGCGCGCGTGCTTGAATTCTTCGAAAACGATCTCGATGCTGCGCAGCATGCGTAGCAGAATGCGCCCGAGGAGGTTGCGTTCGGCTTCCGGCACCAGAGCAAGGGCGGCATCGACCCGGCTCTTGACCTTGTTCATGCCGAAATCGGCACAGACACGGACCAGATCGGGAAAGTTCGCCCGACGCAGGACGGAAAGAATCAGCGCCTCGTCATTCATGGCCGGATTCGACCAGTCGTAGGGCATCGACAGATCGGCCGACTTGCGCACGCCGTACTGGTTGGCGAGCAGGCGCAGGGCAGTTTCCGGCATGCGCCGAAAATCCTGCGAGGTTTCGGGCAACAGCCATTTGTCGAGCGCGCGTCGCGACACCCCCAAGGCTGCAGCCATCTGGATACGGGTCTGGCCGCTTTGCCGCATGGCCTGGCGGAGCGCATTTTGCTGTTTCATAGGGGACAATATATCCCCATTGGGGAGTTCATGTCCACGCCGCTTTGCTCAGCCAGAAAGTTGCGTCAGGGCAACATCGCGCCGCGCAAGGCGAAAAAGAATAATGCGCCGAGCAGTGCCGAGGCCGGCACGGTGATGATCCAGGCCGCGACGATCTTCAGCAGTTGCGAGCGTTTGACCAGTTCCTTGCGATAGACCTTGCGCAGGCCCTTGCGTTCCTGGGACGAAAACAGTTCGGGGTTCGCGCGGGCCTTGGCTTCGCGTTTCAGGACTTCGAGCATGTTGCCTTTTTCATGGATCGGCGCCTTGTCGAAGCGCCGCAGGAAGGCTTCGATGGCCGCCTGATCGTCTGCCGGGTGGTGCGACTCGATTTCCTCGACCATGCGCGCGTAATTCGACTTGAGATATTCGCGCAGGAAGCCCACGCCAAAAATGCCGCCGACGGCGATGTGGGTCGAACTGACCGGCAGGCCGAGCTGGCTGGCGATGATGACGGTGATGGTGGCCGCCATGGCGATGCAAAAGGCGCGGATCTGGTCGAGTTCGGTGATTTCCGAGCCGACGGTGCGGATCAGCTTGGGGCCGAACAGGGCGAGGCCGATGGCGATGCCGATGGCACCGATCATCATGACCCACAGCGGGATGTGCGCCGACTTGCCGAGGCTGGCGCCGCCCAGCACGTCGGCAATCGCGGCCAGCGGGCCGACCGCGTTGGCCACGTCGTTGGCGCCATGCGCGAAGCTGAGCAGGGCGGCGGCAAAGATCAGCGGTACGGTGAACATGCTGTTGACGCGCGGCTTGTCGGTCCCGACGGCGTTTTCGCCGCTGCGCGATTGCCGCTCGACGCGCGGTTTCACCAATAAAAAGACGATGATGGCCACGGCCAGGCCGGTCAGGGCGGCACTGGCAAAGCTCACATTGAGCACGGCCCGCACGCCTTTCAGCATCAGATAGGTGGTGAAGGTCCAGGCCATGAAGGCCACCAGCAGGGGAACCATCCGCCGGGCGGCGGCCATCATGTCGGTCTGATAGGTGACGCGGCGTTTGATGAGGAAAAGAAAGGCGGCGGCGATGATGCCGCCGAGGACGGGCGAGATCACCCAACTGGCGGCGATGTAGCCCATCGTGCCCCAGTTGGCCACGCTCCAGCCGCCGGCGGCCACTCCGGCACCGAGCACGCCGCCGACGATGGAATGCGTTGTCGACACAGGCGCGCCGACGGCGGTGGCGATGTTGAGCCAGATCGCGCCGGCCAGCAGTGCGGCCATCATCAGCCAGACAAAAACATCGGCGTTGGCCACGCTGTCCTGGCTGATGATGCCACCACGGATCGTCTGCACCACGTCACCGCCGGCGATCAGCGCTCCCGCAGCCTCGCAAACTGCCGCAATGATCAGGGCACCCGTCATGGTCAGCGCCCGCGAGCCGACCGCCGGGCCGACATTGTTGGCAACGTCGTTGGCGCCGATGTTGATGGCCATGTAACCGCCGATCACGGCCGCCATGATCAGCAGAAAGCTGCCCCCGCCGCGCGCCCAGGCGTAAAACATCACGCCGATGATGAACAGCAATGCCAGGCCGAAGCGCAGCATCTCCCGGCGCGCCTTGAGCGTGGCGCGCTCGATATCGTTGATGTTGGTGAGTTCCATGGTCGACGCAGCGAAAAAACGTCGGATTATCGCACCATGTTGCTGGCAGGGGCATAGGCAGTTCCAGCAGGGACGCGCGGCGCCCTGTTTAGAGCACCCGGTGCCTGAAAAGATCACACAACATCAAATGCTTATGAACCTAGAAAAAGTAGTTGACCACGGAGGACACGGAGATCACGGAGCGAAAACAAGTCGTTACGGAAGCAATCGACGTCATCCGTCGGGTGTGCCCGCATCTTGTCCGTTTGCGCCTTTTCTCCGTGATCTCCGTGTCCTCCGTGGTGTGAGCTGAGGTTTTAAGGATGAATCATCGCCGGCTGGCTGCAGGCATCTGGGCAGGGCGCTCGCCCGGGATGAGACGATCAGGCGGGGTTCTCAGCCCGGCATGAAGTGCTGCGCGTAGCGCGGGGTGAGGCGCGACATCGGCAGCAGCAGCGGCAGGTCGGCGGTGTTGAAGTCGGGATCCCAGGCCGGCTCGCCGCAGATCCAGGCACCGGCGCGCAGGTAACCCTTGAGCAGTGGCGGTATTGCGGCGGCGCCAGTGTTGGACAAACGTTCGAAGGGCAGGGGCTCGCGCGGGAAAACGCGGTATTCGAGCGGCGCGAGGTGCGTGTCGCTCAATTTCAGGAACAGGTTGGCGGCGTTGTGGCCGCCGTCGGCCATGCTGATCGAGGCGCAGCCGATCAGGGTGCGGTAGTTGTGGTGAGCCATGAATTCGGCCAGCTTGCTCCACAGCAGGGCGATCACCGTGCCATTGCGGTAGTCGGGATGAATGCAGGACCGACCGACCTCGACCATGCCATCCCGCAGGTAGCGCAGGCGGGTGAGATCGAATTCGGTTTCGCTGTAGTAGTTGCCGGCCCGGCAGGCGGCCTCGGGCGTCAGGATGCGGTAGGTGCCGACGACCTTGCCGGCACCGGCGTTCGATATGTCGCGGACAATCAGGTGCTCGCAATGCCGATCGAAGCGGTCGGCATCGACGCCGGCGATGGGCGTTTGAATCCTGGCGCCGAGTTCCTCGACAAAGACGCGGTAGCGCAGGCGCTGTGACTCCTTGACCTCGTGCGCATTGAGCGCCAGGCCGATTGAATAGTGTTGATGATCATTCTTGCGTTGGGCTTGCCATTCTTGGGTTTGCAGCATGCTGTTCTCCTTGTCGTCTGGGGGGTGTGACGACATTGTCGGAAGAGTCGGTTACAAGAGTTTTGCAGAATGATTAAGATGATGTGAATCAAGCGGGGCGGCGGGCGCTTGTTCAGGGAACGTCCCCGGTGGCTCCCTGGATGAAGTGATCACCGCCTGGAACAGGGGTAGCTGCGCCGGTGCGGAGTGATGAAGCAGTTCCATGCTGCCGTCGAGATGCTCGACGATGGCCGTGCAACTGTCGACCCAGTCGCCGCAGTTGAGGTAGGTAATGCCGTCGGCCTCGCGGATGGTCGCACTGTGGATGTGACCGCAGATCACGCCATCGACGCCGCGTTCGCGCGCGGCGCGGATTACCGAGTCCTCGAAGTCGAAAATGAAGCTCACCGCTGTCTTGACCTTGCGCTTGGCATAGCCGGCGAGCGACCAGTAGCCGGGGCGATTGAGGCGGCGCCGCAGCCACGACAGCCAGGCATTGATCCGCACCAGCCCGTTGTAGGCGATGTCGCCGAGTAGCGCCACCCAGCGATGATGGCGCGTCACCTGGTCGAATTCGTCGCCGTGGATCAACAGATAACGTCGGCCGTCGGCGGCGATGTGGATGTATTCGTCGACCACCTGGATGCCGCCGAAATTCATGTCGAGGTATTCGCGCAGCGCCTCGTCGTGATTGCCCGGGATGAGGAAGATTTTTTCGCCGTAACGGGCGCGACGCAGCAGTTTCTGCACCACGGTGTTCTGCGCCGCCGACCATTGGATGCCGCGATTCATGACCCAGAAATCGATGATATCGCCCACCAGGAAGAGGTATTCTGCTTCATGGTCGCGCAGGAAGTCGAGCAGGCGATCAGCCTGGCAGCCGCGCGTACCGAGATGGATGTCGGAGAGGAAGATGGCGCGAACTCGTCGGGTCATGGGTTAACGATCAGGGAAGGGGGGTGGGCCACTTTCATGGTCGGGGGCGAAGCCAACGCATCATGAAAGTCAGTCCGGAGCAATGGCAAACATCTCCCTGGCGTCCTGGCGCCGCGCATGCATCTGCACGAGATTTTCGAGCAAGCCGGCGAAGCTGTCGTGGATCTTGTCCCAGTCGAGGCTGGCCACGCGCGCCGGGGCACGCAGGCGCAGGCGGGCAAGCAGTCCCGGGGAGACGGCGAGCGAAATGGCCGCATTGATGAAAGACTGCTCGTCGCCGGGGTTCACCAGCAGTCCGTTACGGCCGTCATCGATCAATTCAAGGGCGGCGGCACTGGCAAAGGCGACGACGCCGAGCCCGCTGGCCATGGCCTCGAGCGTGACGTTGCCGTAGGTCTCGGTGAGGCTGGGGAGCAGGAAGATGTCGGCCGAGGCATAGTGCGCGGCGAGATCCTCACCGTGGCGCATGCCGGCGAAGATGTACTCGGGGTGCCGTGCCGCCAGCGCCGACTTTTGCGGGCCGTCGCCGACGAACAGCAGCCGTGAATTCGGATATGTCCGGTGCAGTGCGTCGAAGGCAGCGACCGCGAGCATCAGGTTCTTCTCGGCGGCCAGACGGCCGACCATGGTGACGACCAGCGTGTCGGCGTACGCGCCCCATTGCTGACGCAATTCCGTGGAGCGGCGTCGCGGATTGAAGAGCAGGGTGTCGACGCCGCGCGCCATCACCTGCAAATTCAGAAAGTCGGCGCTGGCGAGACGGCGGGCGATCTGCTGCGTCGGCACCAGCGTGATCTGGCTGCGGTTGTGGAAGCGGCACAGGTAGCGCTCGATGCTGCCACGCATCCAGCCGATGCCGTAGTGCCGGCTGTAGGCGTCAAAATTGGTATGGAAGCTCGAACTGATCGGCAGGTCGAGCCCCCGCGCCGCGGTCAGCGCCGACCAGCCCAGCGGCCCTTCGGTGGCGACATGGACGATGTCCGGCCGCTGTTCGCGCCAGGCTTTGCGCAACGCGCCGTGCGCCGGCAGGCCGAAGCGCAGGCCCGGGTAGCGCGGTAGCGGCAGGCTGCCGACCAGCAGCTCGCGCAAGTCGGCCGTCAGCACCGGCTGTTCGCCACGCTGCTGGCGCGGACGCACCAGGTGCAGTTGGTGGCCGCGCTGGCGCAGGCCGTCGGCGAGTCGCCCCAGCGTCATGGCGACGCCGTTGACTTCGGGCGGGAAGGTTTCGGTGACAAGGGCGACGCGCATGATCACGCATGTTGCGGGCGCCGTGTGACACGACGATGACGGGGAGATTGCAGATAGATTAAGGAATCGCTAACCACCGTGGATACCTTCCGCGTCGGTTGCCTTGGGGTGATCGGCGCTGCCGAAATGCGCCGGGCCGTCGATGCGATCGGCGCGGTGATCAGTGAGATGGAGGTATCCCGCCTGAGTTGAAGTTTCAGGCTCCGATTCCCCAAGCGTTGAGGGCGCGGAGCAAGGAGCGTTTCTTCGACTGATGCGATTGCATGCGGCGCAGGATATCGTCGAGGGTGTGCATGGCATCCAGGATGTGCGGCCCCTTGTTGAGCATGACGCATTCCGCACGCTCGCCCATGGCTGCATCGGTGATTTCGGCGCGCGACGGCAGGCCGGTCTGCGCCAGGGTTTCAAGGACTTGTGTGGCCCAGATTACGGGCAAATGGGCGGCTTCCGCCGCCCAGAGGATTTCTTCCTGCACTTCCGCCAGGCGCTCGTAGCCACATTCCACGGCGAGGTCGCCGCGGGCGATCATGATGCCGGCCGCTTTCCCCGCCAGCGCCGCATAGAGCAGTTCGGGCAGGTTTTCGAACCCGCGGCGCGTCTCGATCTTGAGGACGATGCCGAGATGTTCGGCACCCAGCGTCTGCAGATGCCCCCGCAGGGCCTCGACATCGCTCGCCCGTTGCGCGAACGACAGTCCGACCATGTCGGCTTCCTGGGCAACGGTCGCCAGGTCCTCGATATCCTTGTCCGTCAGGGCAGGCAGTTCGAGCTGGCTGTCGGGAAGATTGATGCCCTTGTCGCCGGCGAGCTTCTCCCCCGCTTCGCGCGCATGGGTGATTTCCACTTCCAGCCGGTCGGCAGCAACCTGGCGGATGATGCCGCCGATGCGACCATCGTCGAACCAGATGCGCTCGCCGACGCTGACCTGCCCGAAGATTTCGGGCAGCGTGCAGCCGATCTCCTGCGATTGGAGTGCCGTCTTGCCAGCGCCGACTTTCCTGCGTACGAGTTGGATCATGCTGCCGCGCGACAGGCGCAGGCTTCCCGGTTGAGTCGGCAGGTCGACGATCCGCGTGATGCTCGTACGGTGGCCCTTGTGACGATGGCCGATCCGTGTTTCGGGAACCAGATAGCTGGTCTGCGAAGACTCTGCCAGCACGCCATCCGCGTCGCGGTCCACCACCCGGAAATCCCGCCGCGCGTCGCGCGCATCGATGAGGTGCAGCTGATCGTCCTGCTTAATCCGGGACAGCCAGTCCGCTTCAACCCCGATGCTGACGCTGGCGCCCTTCACTTGTGCCGGCCTGCCGGACGGATACAGCCCCAGGCGCACTGGCATCTGCACGCGCCCCAACTCATCGCGAACTGGCCTCAGTTTCAACACGGGCGTACTCGCCGGAAGGTGGTCGGTGCGCAGCTTCGGTCCGCCCAAGTCCATCAGGATGCGCACGGGACGCCCTATGGCCTTGGCTGCGCGACGGACGTGACGCACCATCGCTTTCCATTCCGTAGCGCCATCGTGGGCGCAATTGATGCGGGCGATATCCATGCCCGAATCGACGAGTTGGCGGATCAGGCCATAGTCACCAGCCGCCTCGGAGGGCAGGGTGACCATGATGCGTACTGCCCTTTCCGTGGGCGGAACACCCAGCAGGCTGGCCGTATGCTGCTCCAGCAGCTTGCGGCTGCGCTTGATGCCCACGGGTTCGTCCGTCGCATGCGATTGCCATGGCAGCGCCACCAGACGATGCAGGATGCCGAGCACCTTGTCGAGATTGGCGAGCACATTCGATTCGGCCCGCCCGAGCGAAGAAAGCCCGATCCTGGCGAGCTTGTCCTGCAACGGTCGCCGGTCCTTGTGTCGCAGCGCCAGGTAATGCGCGAGGTTGCGTGCGCTAGGGAGGAAGCCTTGATCGACCTTCCCGATCCATGGCGCCAGCTGCGCTTCAGCCGCGAGCATGGCCTCGCGCAGGGACCACAATTCGTCAATCAGCGCCCGACACTCGCCGACATCCCATTCGTCATTTTGCGTGCGCTCTTTTTGTGCCATCTGTGTTTGCTTGTTTCCGTGACCAGGGTAGAGAACCCGAACTCCAATGCATGGTATTGCGGTGCCATGACAGGAATATTTCAAGCAGGTGACCGTTGCTTCGAGTGAATTGCTTCCGGTATCCCGGCAGGAACCGTCACCAGACTGAAACAAGTCCTTAATCCGGGCGTGGCGCGCCAATGGCGTGGGCGATGTCACGATGCGCGTTGGCGGCGAGGTGGCGCCGGTCGGCGCGGGGTTGGCTTGCGGTGCAGTGCGCCAGAATTGGCGGCAGCACCTCGATGTGTGCCACCAGACCGTCGGCGGTGACGATGGCGCGCAAGGCTTGCCACAGCGTGATGGCGTCGACATAGGCCGGCACCGCGCTGCGCCGGCCGTCGCTGCCGGTGTAGCGCAGCGCCAGCGGCGTGACCAGCGCGCCGGCGTCGATGGCGGCCTGGAACAGGGCGCCGTGGAATGGCAACATGCGCTCTCCCGTCGTTGTGGTGCCCTCGGGGAACAGCGCCACGCGCCGGCCGGCACGCAAATGATCGACGAGCTTGGTACGGGCGTGTTGTACTGCGCTGCGGCTGCCGCGTTCGAGAAAAATGGTGTCGGTCTGCGTCGCGAGCCAGCCGATCAGCGGCCAGCGTCGCACCTCGTCCTTGGCGACGAAGGCGGCGGGTGCCACCGCGTTGATGACGTAAATGTCGAGAAACGAGATGTGGTTGGCGACGAGCAGGCCTTCGGCCACCGTGCCGCAGACCTGTAGCTCGACGCCGACACATTCCAGTAGTTGCCGCGACCAGCGCTGCTTCAGGCTGCGGCGTCGCCCGGCCGACAGCCGGGAATAGACGAGGGCGGCGGCGAGCGCACCGGCAAGCAAATGCAGGGCAAGGCGTGACAGCCGTACGCCAGCGCGCAACGCGGTCAGCATGCCGGCATGGCGGTTAATGGGACCCACCCCACGAACGCCGCTGCGTGTCGTTCTTTCTTCAAGGGACCGGGCAACTCTTGGGGTGGCCCGGCGAGCTTCTTGCGAGTTTCGGGAGGCGCAGCTTGCGTACGGCCTTCAGATGCTCGGGTACGCAGCCGAGTAGTGCGACGTGGCGCGCACCGTGCCAGCCGCCGACCAGCGCCACCGCTTCGCGCAGACCTGGGTCTGCGCCGGCGCAGGCCATCAGTACCGTTCCGGCATTGGCCAGGTCATTGAGCTGGCCGAGTTTGTCCTGTAGCGTTGCCAGTTGCTTCGTCGCCGTCGCGAAAGAACGCTTGGGCAGCAAGGGGCCGAAGAACTCGAGCGCGTAGCGCAGGCGCTTGATGGCGATGCGCAGGGCATGCAGCGAGGACGGGTCGTCGATGCGGGCGAGTTCCGCCAGAAGATGTGTACGCACTTGCAGCTTGCGCAGGCGGCGCTGGGCGAAATCGAGCAGGGTGGGGGCGGGCTGGTCTGTCGCCGGCGCTTCCGGTTCGGCCAGGGCCTTGCCGTGCAGCAGCGAGGCTGCCAGCAGGAGCAGGTGACCGTAGTCGGGTCGCGCGAGGAAGCTGGATGTCTCGTGGTGCGTGACATGGAGGCGGTCGGCGAGGATGCCGGCTAGCGCAAGGATGCGTGGATCGTCGGCAAGCGCCGCCTGGACGGGGGCGACGATCTCGGCCAGCAGCACGTCGAGGTCGCGGGCGCGGCCGAGCGTGGCCATCAATGCGCGCAGAGGAGGCGATAATTGCGCAGCGAACTCCGTCGGTAGCACCGGCGCGAACATGCGCATGGCCGCGAAGAGCCGCCGTGTCGCCACACGCATCTGGTGCACATACTCGGGATCAGCGCCGAGCATGGCGCCGGCATGGTTTTGCTGCAGGTGCACCAGACAGTTGAGGGCGATGGTGCGGAAGGCGGCCAATGGATGGTCGGTAGCGGTGAGGGGCACGACAGAGGCGCGCAGCGGTGCGGGGCGGGTGTTGCTGGCCAGGCGGTAGCCGCGTGCGGCCTTGGACTCGAACTCGGGCGTCAGCGGAATGCGCGCAGCAAGGGCGAAGGCAACTGCGTAGAGCTGGGCCTTTGATCCGCTCACCAGCTTGATCTCGACATCGGAGATCGAACCCCGGCGGCCGTTTGCAGCGATCCAGCCGCGATCGAGAATGACCATAAGAATCGTGCCGTGTTCCGGCTCCAACTGCCAGGTGGTGCGGCGGAAGCTGGTTTCGAACAGGGCGGTGAGGCCCCTGGCGACTTTTGGTTTTTCCAGCACGCGCTGCACGGCTTCATCATCGACCGCAGAGAAGTCGAAGCGATTTGGATAGGGCACTTCCCATTCGTACGGCGTGATGGGTGTGGCTGCCGCAGCGGAAATGTGTTTGACCGTCTGCAACCAGCCGTCGCCGTGCTTCCTGATGCGCAGGATGATGCCCTGCTGGCGCAGCGTGAATCTGCGCGTGTCGTAATAGATGCTGAGCAGCGACTCGTTGTGCCGACTGGCCGCGCCCCGGAGCAGTGGGTGGCGCATGAACAGGGCTTGCGCTGCCTCGGGCAGGTCGAGCGTGAGGGCAGTCTGGATTGCCATGTAATGACCCGGTTACAAATATGGGATTATTTGAATTGTATGTCGCCACCGGCCGAAAAATTATTACAGTTCGATGACAGCTTGCTCATAAAAGTCGGCGCTGACAGGACGGCATAAACATAAAATGGTGCAACGCAGCAACCTTTTCCCTGCAAAGGAGTCCATAGGCCATGGATGAACATTGGAAAGACGATATCTATCGCAAGCGCGCCGAACTGGCGGAGTGGCTGCACGAACCGCTGGCGCGGCTGGCCGGTTTGTGCGTCTCGGTGTGGGGCGACCGCCAGCGCCTGAACGATCTGCTGGCCCTCGGTTGCGGCGGGATTCCCCGGGTGGTCTCAATCTATGCGCTCGACAGTGCCGGCGTGCAGATCAGCGACAACGTCGACGCCGAGCGCATCACCCCGAGCCATTTCGGCCGCGACCGTTCGCAGCGGCCCTATATGAGGGAACCGCTGCCATCCTGGGGTTTCCTGCTTTCCGACGCCTATGTCAGCTTGACGGGGCGCCCCTCGCTGACGGCACTCCATATCGTGCGCGACGGCGAGAAGGAACTCGGCTTTCTCGGTGCCGACTTCGATCTGCGCGATCTGCCGGTTGCCGCCGCATTGAGCGAGGAGTCGCGCGAGTGGCGGCAGGTCAAGGGTGATCCGTCGATCCGCAGTGGCGTCTTTCTGCAGCAGCGGGTGGAGAGTCAGATGGACCGCGACATCATTCAGGCGCAGGCCATCCTCGAAGATCTCATCACCGAGCGCGGCATGTTCCAGGTGGTGATCCATTTTTCCAGCAGTCGCGCCACTGGCTGGTTCATCGACGATCCGTTTCGCTACCGCATCTTCGACCAGGAGGCGCTGGCCGATCCCGACGTCTGCCTGCTCTACCCCTCCCAGCCGTGGCCGAAGGATGCGCTGATAACGCGCGAGAGCGTGAAACCCATGCTCGCCGCGATGCGCGAACTGCGCCTTGCCGACCAGACCATCTACCTGCGCTCGGCATCGATCAACATTTTCAACGGCATGGTCAGCCTCACTTTTTCCTGCGATGGTACGCACTATATGAGTTGCGACGAATTTCTCAATCGCCAGGGCAACTTCTGGTCGGCCATCGGTGGCCCCCCGTCGACCTAGAAAGTCGGCGTGACCGAGGGAAATCCCTGTGGGACTGGCGGGACGGCGCCAAGCCGCCCCAGGGCGAACCGTACCTTGGTGGGGCGGGAATGCCGTGAGTGTGGAACTATTCATGCGCTTGCTTTACCAGCGAGCGATAGAGGCTGGCGAGTTGGCGCGCGCGCATTGGCGCGGCCCATTCCAGTGCGTAGTTGCGCGCCTCGGCCGACAACTTGTCGAGTTGCCCGCGATTGCCGATGAGTGTCGCCAGCCCATTGCCGAAGGCAACGGCGTCGTCCGGCGCGATGACAGCGCCGCGCTGGACGTCAAGTATGTCTCGTGTTCCCATCGCCGCCAGGGCGAAGACGGGCAGGCCGGCGGCCATGGCTTCAAGCAGGACCAGGCCCTGGGTTTCGGTGCGCGAAGCGAAGGCAAAGACATCGGCAGCCGCGTAGCAGTCGGGTAATTCCCGGGCGCGATCAAGATAACCGACGAAGCGGATGTTTTCATCCAGGTTGGCGTTGGCTGTCTGCCGGCGCAGCGCCACCAGGGCCGGACCCTCGCCGGCGACTACCAGCAGCAGGTCGGGGCGCCAGCGTACGGCGGTAACCATGGCTTCGATGAGAAAACCGATGTTTTTTTCGTGGGCGACCCGACCGACGAACAATGCCAGGGGACGGTCGGCGGCAATGCCGTGGCGCGCGCGGAACGCCTTGCCGTTGCCGGCGGAGAAATTGCGGATCGGGATGCCGGTGGGCAGCACGTGGAGGGGCGCTTTTACGCCATAGCCGCTCAGCGTCTCATGCATGGCACGCGAGGGGACCACCACGGCGTCCAGCTGGTTGCATTGGCTGGCGGCGATGTGGCGTGCCGCCGCCTTGAGCCACGGGCGTGGCAGCGCCGGCAGATAATGGGCGATGTATTCCTCGAAATGGGTATGGTAGGTGGCCAGCACCGGTATCCGGTACTGGCGCGCGGTGCGCATGCCGGCGTAATGGGCGGAGAAGGGCGTCTGCACATGGATCAGGTTGACGCCCGCGGCAACGAGGCGCTGGGCCGCGTGGTTGAGCGAGCGCCAGCGCATCAGCCGATCTTCAGGGTCGAAGGGCACCCGCCAGGAAGGGACTCGCCAGATATCGGGAGCGTCGCGGTTTTCGGGATAGTCGGGTGCGATCAGACTGACCTCGATGCCCTCGGTGGCGAGGTCGGCGCGAAAGGTCTCGATCGAGGTCGAGACGCCGTTGATGCGCGGAAAATATACATCCGAGATCATCAGGACGCGCAGGAAGCGGGCGTGGCGAACATGGGGTTTCATGCCGCGTACCTTGCCCGATGCAGATTGCAACGGTGTGACAGCGGGTAGCTGCTATACGGGGATGAGTTGGCACATTGACCGCGGCAGGGCGCGGTCGTTATAATCCAGAGCTTTTAATTCGGGCATAAAGTCCATAGACGTGGGCATGCGCCTTCTCTTGAACTTTTGTATTCGGACACATCGGGCTGACATCATGCGCAAAAAATTCGTTGCCGGTAACTGGAAGATGCACGGCAATCTGGCGGCCAACTCTGCTCTCCTGCAGGAGGTGCGTAAGGGCGTGGCCGGTATGGTTGCCGATGTGGCTGTCTGCGTGCCTTACCCTTATCTGGAGCAGGCACGCGTTGCACTGACGGGCAGTAATGTCGCCTGGGGGGCGCAGGATGTTTCAGAACATGCGCAGGGCGCCTATACCGGTGAAGTCAGCGCGCCGATGCTGACCGATTTTGGTTGTCGTTATGTCATCGTCGGACACTCCGAGCGCCGCAGCTTCTACGGTGATACGGACGCGGTGGTCGCGGCAAAGTTCGAGGCGGCGCTAAACACCGGCCTGGTGCCGATTCTGTGCGTCGGGGAAACCCTTGATGAGCGTGAAAAAAACGTAACCGCCGAGGTTGTTTCACGCCAGCTCGATGCTGTTGTGACGCGCTGCGGTGTTGCCGCCTTGGCAAAAGCCGTTGTGGCCTATGAGCCTGTCTGGGCCATCGGTACCGGCAAGACCGCCAGTCCGGAGCAGGCTCAGGAAGTGCATGCGTTGATCCGGGCGCGCGTGGCTGCGGCGGATGCCAAGGTTGCCGCCGGCTTGCAGATCCTGTACGGCGGCAGCATGAAACCAGGCAATGCAAAAGAACTCATGGCGCAGCCGGATATTGACGGCGGGTTGATTGGTGGCGCCGCTTTGGTTGCCGCTGATTTCTCCGCCATCTGCGCCGCAGCCGTTTAACCAAGGAAAACATATGGACGTTATTTTCACGATTACGCTGACCGCGCATATCCTGGTCGGACTGACTGTCATTGGCCTGGTGCTGATGCAGCATGGCAAGGGCGCCGATATGGGCGCTGCCTTTGGCGGCGGGTCTTCCGGCAGTCTGTTCGGTGCCACCGGCTCGGCAAACTTCCTGTCACGAGCCACGGCTGTGCTGGCAACGACTTTCTTCCTGACCAGCCTGGGTTTGGCCTATATGGCAAGCAAGCAGCCGACAGCAGTCAGCAGCAGTGTCATGGATGCCGCCGTGCAAAAGGCGCCGCCGACAACGGCTCCTGCCACTGTTCCGCTGCCGGCTCCGGATGGCTCGAAGTCCCAGGACATCCCCAAATAATCGGAACCGTCGCAATTTTCGGTTAAATCAACATATGAGTCCCCCCCCACTCGCCATCCGCGAGAAATTGCGCGAAGAACGCTTCGGCACGGTCTGGAAAGATGACTTGCATGACGTTTTCGTCGATGTCGCCCCGTATTACGATCGAGCCAACTACGTTGCCAGTTTCGGCCTGTGGGGCTGGTTCCGGCGTAACTTCATGTCGCTCATCGAGTTGCAGCCCGGTCAGCGGGTCCTTGATGTGTGCGCCGGCACCAATGCTGTAGGCATAGCGCTGCTCGAACGCGAGCCCAGCCTCGAGGTGCATGCCATTGATCGCAGCGCGGCGATGCAGGAGGTCGGACGCAAACGTGCGCAGGAGCGCGGCCTGGAGATTCGCAGCAATATCGGCGATGTGCATGTGCTGCCATTCCCGGACAATCATTTCGATGTGGTCACCCTGCAATGGGCGTCGCGCCACTTGCGGGTGCGCGATCTGTTCAGCGAGATACACCGGGTGCTCAAGCCAGGCGGTCGCTTCCATCACTGCGACATGCTGCGGCCCGGCAATCCGCTTGTCGAGAAGCTCTACTATGCCTATTTGCGTGGCAGTCTGGCGGTCACTGGATTGTTTTTCCGCAGTGGTTCAGCTGCCTGGGGCGTCAAGAAATACTTCATCGATGCGATTGAATTGTTCTATTCGGCTGACGAGTTGTCGCAGGTATTGAAAGAGTTGGGTTACCGCGATGTCGTTGCCAAGACCTTGCTGGTCGGCATGATCGGCATGCACCGCGCGGCCAAGCCCCTGTCCGACGGCGCGACTGAATAGTTGAATCCCGCAAGCGAGCGGAACACTCATCGGGTTTTGGCATGAATCCTGTTGATGCTCTGGTCGCCATCGACCGCGGGATTCTTGTGGCTTATAGTCGTCGCACCACCGATGCCCTGCGTGGCGTGTTGCCGCTGCGCATTGCCCTGCCGCGGATTGAGCCGTTCCTCGACCTGAATGTCGCCAAGGAGGTGCAAAAAGACGCACTGGTAATTCGTCGGGCGCATGAGACTTTAAGGCATGGGGCAGCTCCAAGCCTGGCCATTGCGCGGCAACTGTTTCATGCCACCCGTGAAATAGACAATGTCTTTCTGGCGCGCGTCAGTAGTTTACCGGTCGGTATCGTGATTCGTTATGCGGAAATCGAACCGATTCGCACGCAGCGGATTGAAAAGTTGCTCGGCGCCGCCTTTGCCATCCTGGAACGCTGGCCCCGGGGTAAATGCGGTCGCCTGGCTATTCAGGAATGTTTTTCTCGCGAAGAACTGCAGCTGTTGTTGCATGATCTGCTGCGCTTGTATGCACTTGAAACACAGGCGCTAAGTCGTTCGCTGCGTCTGCCGGCGCTGCTTGTTCCGCTGCGCGATGGCATTGCGCGAAATTTGTACCGAATCATGAATGATGCAGCGGGACGCATGGCGCGGGATGTGGCTGTCATGGTGCACCGCCAGCGGCAACGCTGAAATTGCCGTTCCTGCTCATGCCTGATTTGCTACCCGATTGGAGCTGTTTTTTTTTACGGCACAATAAAATAAATTTTGCGCCATTTTGCGTCGCAGCATTCGCCTTGCGATATACTCGCGGCCTTGAATTTGGCTGCCGGATAGCGGTTCCCGGAGGGCAAATGGCTGTGAATGACGGTTGAGTAGTACCGCAAGACAACGTCCGCCGACGTGGTGAAATTGGTAGACACGCTATCTTGAGGGGGTAGTGGCGAAAGCTGTGCGAGTTCGAGTCTCGCCGTCGGCACCAGGTTTTGTTTGAAGTTCATTTTTAGGAGTTGAGCAGCGCAGGAATGACGCGGCACAAACCACAAAAATGCTGGAAAACTATTTCCCGATTCTCGTTTTCGTAATTGTTGCCCTGGTCTTTGGCTGTGCGCCCTTGATCATTGGGCGCCTGGTCGGTCCGCACCGTCCCGATCCGGCCAAACTCGCTCCCTACGAATGCGGTTTCGATGCCTTCGAAGATGCCCGCATGAAGTTCGATGCGCGCTTCTATCTGGTGGCCATCATCTTCATCCTCTTCGATCTCGAGATTGCCTTTCTCTTTCCCTGGGCGGCAATTTACGGCGAGATCGTGGCTGTCGATGAATTCAAGTATTTCGGCTTTTTCACCATGCTCGTATTCCTCGCCATCCTGATCATCGGCGACTTCTACGCCTGGGCTAAAGGCGCTCTGGACTGGGAATGATGTTGGAGATCATGGCGTGAGCATAGAAGGCGTGTTGCAAGAGGGTTTCGTCACTGCCTCCCTCGACAAACTCATCAACTGGACCCGCACCGGTTCATTGTGGCCGGTAACGTTTGGTCTGGCCTGTTGTGCCATTGAAATGATCCATACCGGCGTGTCGCGCTACGACCTCGATCGTTTCGGTGTCGTTTTCCGGCCGAGTCCGCGTCAGGCGGATGTCATGATCGTGGCCGGAACGCTGACCAACAAGATGGCACCGGTGATGCGCCGAGTCTACGAGCAGATGGCCGAGCCGCGCTGGGTGATTTCGATGGGTTCCTGTGCCAATGGTGGCGGCTACTATCACTACTCTTACTCGGTGGTGCGCGGCTGTGACCGCATCGTGCCGGTAGACATCTATGTGCCGGGTTGTCCGCCAACAGCCGAGGCCTTGCTCTACGGCATCATCCAGTTGCAGAACAAGATTACCCGCACCTGCACGATCGCCCGCTGATGAGCCACGCCAACAAATTTTACGCATTTCACGTATGCCAATGAGCGCCAAGCTGGACCGGCTTTGTCAGAACCTGCGGGATGTGCTCGGTGAGCGCATCGAGAGCCTCGTCGTCGATCGAGGTGAAGTTGCCCTGGAAGTTGCCGCGGCAGACTATCTGGCGGTGGCAACCACCTTGCGCGATCACCCTGATCTGCGCTTCGAGCAAGCCATGGATTTGTGCGGTGTTGATTACGCATCCTATGGCGCGGTGGCATTCCCGGAGGCGGACCAGATCGGCGCGCGGCGTTTTGCCGCCGTCACGCAACTACTGTCGTTGACGCACAACTGGCGGCTGCGTTTGCGCGTGTTCGCGACAGACAACGACTTTCCGGTCCTCGATTCCTTGATGGATGTCTGGAATGGCGTGAACTGGTTCGAGCGCGAGGCCTTCGACCTCTACGGCATCATGTTCAGCGGTCATAACGACCTGCGCCGCATCCTGACTGATTACGGTTTTGTCGGCCATCCGTTCCGCAAGGATTTCCCGATCTTTGGCTATGTCGAGATGCGCTATGACCCGGAGCTGCGCCGCGTGGTTTATCAGCCGGTGACCATCGAGCCGCGCGAGAATACGCCGCGGATCGTGCGCGAGGAAAATTACGGCAAGGTGGGTGACCGTGGCTGAAATCAAGAACTACACGATCAACTTCGGACCGCAGCATCCGTCGGCGCACGGGGTGTTGCGGCTGGTGCTGGAACTTGACGGCGAAGTGGTCGTCCGTGCCGATCCGCATATCGGCCTGCTCCATCGCGGTACTGAAAAGCTGATGGAGACGCGTACCTGGATTCAGTCGCTGCCCTACATGGATCGGCTCGACTACACGTCGATGCTGGTCAATGAGCATCCCTTTGTCCTGGCGATCGAGCGCCTGCTCGGTATCGAGGTGCCGCTCCGCGCGCAATACATCCGCGTGATGTTCGCCGAGATCACCCGGATACTGAATCACCTGTTGAGCATTGGCACCCACGCGCTGGACGTCGGTGCCATGGCGATGGTGCTGTACACCTTCCGCGAGCGCGAAGACATCTTCGACATGCTCGAAGCGGTTTCCGGCGCGCGCATGCATGGCGCCTATTTCCGGCCGGGTGGCGTGTATCGCGATCTGCCGGATCGCATGCCGAAGTACGAAATCAACAAGTTCAAGAACGCGCAGACGGTCAAGGAGCTCAACGCTGCACGGGAAGGTTCGCTGCTCGATTTCATCGAGGATTTCACCAGCCGTTTCCCGGTTTATTGCGACGAGTACGAAACCCTGCTCACCGATAACCGCATCTGGAAGCAGCGTTTGGTCGGCGTCGGCGTGGTATCGCCCGAGCGTGCCCTGCAACTCGGTTTTAGCGGTCCGATGCTGCGCGGTTCGGGTGTCGAATGGGACTTGCGCAGGAAGCAGCCCTACGAGGTTTATGACCGTCTGGATTTCGATATTCCGGTAGGCGTCAAGGGTGACAGCTATGATCGTTATCTGGTGCGCATGGAAGAGATGCGCCAGGCCAACCGTATTATCCGGCAGTGCATTTCCTGGCTGCGGGCCAATCCCGGCCCGGTCATTACCGACAACCACAAGGTGGCGCCGCCTTCGCGCGAGAAGATGAAGGGCAGCATGGAAGAGCTGATCCATCATTTCAAGCTCTTCAGCGAGGGTATGCATGTTCCGCCCGGCGAAGTGTATGTCGGCACCGAGCACGCCAAGGGTGAGTTCGGCGTCTACATGATCTCGGATGGCGCCAACAAGCCCTACCGCGTCAAGTTGCGTTCGGCAGCTTTCCAGCACCTGGCCGCCATGGATGAATTGGCGAAGGGGCACATGCTGGCCGATGTGGTGACCCTGATCGGTACGATCGATGTTGTGTTCGGTGATGTAGATAGATAAGACCATGTTGAGCGAAGCCACCCTCAGAAGAATTGACCGCGAGGTCAGCAAGTACCCGGATGATCAGAAGCAGTCTGCCGTCATGGCGGCGCTGGTTTTCGCCCAGGAGGAAAAAGGCTGGCTGGCGAACGAGACGATCAGTTATGTCGCCAGTTATCTTGAACTGTCCGAGATGGCCGTGTTCGAAGTCGCCTCGTTCTACAACATGTACAACCTGGCGCCGGTCGGCAAATACAAGCTGACCGTCTGCACCAATCTTCCCTGTGCATTATCGGGCGGCGTGCATGCGGCTGATTACCTGAAGAGCAAGCTTGGCATCGGTTTCAACGAAACCACACCGGATGGCAAGTTCACCCTGAAGGAAGGGGAATGCATGGGCGCCTGCGGCGATGCGCCGGTCATGCTGGTGAACAATCACCACATGCGCTGCTTCATGACCCCGCAAGAAATCGATCAACTGCTCGCGGAGTGCAAATAACATCATGGCAATCCTCGAAGCGATCAATCCCACGCTGACCGCCGGATGGCACCAGCCGGATCTGCGCGACATGAATCGTGATACTGGCTGGCGGCTCAAGGACTACGAGGCGCGTGGCGGTTATCAGGCCTTGAAAAAAGTGATCAGCGACAAGCTGAGCCAGGACCAGGTCATCGCCGAAGTGAAGACGTCCGTGCTGCGCGGCCGTGGCGGCGCCGGTTTCCCGACCGGCCTGAAGTGGAGCTTCATGCCCAAGGGCGCGCCGGAAAAATACATCGTCTGCAATACCGACGAAGGAGAGCCGGGTACGTTTAAAGACCGCGACATCATGCGCCTCGATCCGCACTCGGTCATCGAAGGCATGATCATTGCCGGTTATGCGGTGGGTGCAACACGCGGCTACAACTATATCCACGGCGAAGTTTACGAGTTGTATCAGCGCTTCGAGGAAGCCCTTGACGAAGCGCGTGCCGCCGGTTATCTGGGCAAGAATGTTCTGGGCGCTGGATTCGACTTCGATCTGTTTGCGCACCAGGGATATGGCGCTTATATCTGCGGCGAAGAGACTGCGCTGCTCGAGTCTATCGAAGGAAAAAAGGGCCAGCCGCGCTACAAGCCGCCGTTTCCCGCCAACGTCGGTCTTTACGGCAAGCCGACGACGATCAACAATACCGAATCGCTGGCGTCCATTCCCTACATTCTGCGCAGTGGCGGGCAGTCGTTTCTCGATCTCGGCAAGCCCAACAATGGCGGCACGAAACTATTTTCAGTGTCTGGTCATGTCAACAAGCCCGGCAATTTTGAAGTGCCGATGGGTACCCCGTTCGCGACACTGCTCGAGATGGCGGGGGGCGTGCGCGCTGGCCGCAAACTGAAAGCGGTAATTCCCGGTGGTTCGTCGGCGCCGGTTCTGCCCGCCGACATCATCATGGATTGCACGCTCGACTACGATTCCATCGCCAAGGCCGGTTCGATGCTGGGTTCCGGCGCGGTGATCGTGATGGACGAGACAGTCTGCATGGTCCAGGCACTGGAGCGCCTGTCCTGGTTCTACTACGAAGAGTCCTGCGGCCAATGCACGCCCTGTCGCGAAGGCACCGGCTGGCTGTACAAGGTTATCCATCGCATCGAGCATGGCCTGGGACGTCCCGAGGATATCGATTTGCTCAACGATGTGGCCGGCAATATCATGGGCCGCACCATTTGCGCGCTCGGCGATGCCGCGGCGCTGCCGGTACGGAGTTTCGTCAAGCATTTCCGCAGCGAGTTCGAATATCACATCGAGCACAAGAGGTGCCTGGTGCCGCGCGATGTGCAAAAGGCGGGGAGTACCTTCCACACCCGTTTGATGGCGGGGGCGACATGCTAGAAATTGAAATCGACGGCAAGCCGCTGCAGGTTGAAGAAGGCAAGATGCTGATCGAGGCGGCCCATGCCGCCGGTATCTACATTCCGCACTTCTGCTATCACAAGAAGCTTTCGATTGCCGCGAACTGCCGCATGTGCCTGGTGGAAATCGAGAAGGCACCCAAGCCGATGCCGGCTTGTGCGACACCCGTGGCCAAGGGCATGAAGGTCTTTACGCATTCCGCTCTGGCCGTCAAGGCGCAGAAGGATGTGATGGAGTTTCTGCTCATGAACCATCCGCTCGACTGCCCGATCTGCGACCAGGGCGGCGAGTGTCAGTTGCAGGATCTTGCCGTCGGCTACGGCAGCAGTGCCGCCCGCTTCCAGGAAGAGAAGCGCGTCGTTTCCAACAAGAATCTCGGTGCGCTGGTTGCCACCGACATGACCCGCTGCATAAACTGCACGCGTTGCGTACGGTTTACCCAGGAAATCTCCGGCCTGATGGAATTGGGCCAGGCGTTCCGCGGCGATCGCGCCGAGATCATGTCCTTCGTCGAAAAAACGGTCGACTCGGAACTCTCCGGCAACATCATCGATCTGTGCCCGGTCGGCGCGCTGACCTCCAAGACCTTCCGGTTTTCCGCGCGCACCTGGGAAATGGCGCGCCGCAAGTCGGTCAGTCCGCATGATGGTCTCGGCAGCAATCTGATCGTCCAGACCCAGCACGATCACGTCAAGCGCGTGTTGCCGCTCGAGAACGAGCAGCTCAACGAATGCTGGCTCTCGGACAAGGAACGCTTTTCCTATGAAGGCCTGAACAGCACCGAGCGGCTGACCCGGCCGATGGTCAAGCAGGGCGGCAAGTGGCAGGAGGTCGACTGGAACGTCGCGCTTGATTACGCCGCGCATGCGCTACGCGATGTCGCCAAGAATCATGGAGCGGCCGAAATCGGCATGCTGGTGAGTCCGCATGCCACGCTTGAAGAAATGACGCTGGCGGCAAAGCTGACGCATGGCATCGGCAGCAAGAACATCGACTTCCGTTTGCGCCAGGCCGATTTTTCGGCCGATGGCAAACGCAAGGGCACGCCCTGGTTGGGCATGAAGGTAGCCGAACTCAACACGCTCGACCGCGTACTGGTAGTGGGCAGTTTCTTGCGCAAGGATCACCCGCTGCTCGCCCAGAGACTGCGTCAGGCGGCGAAAAAGGGTGCGCAGATTTCCCTTGTTCACTCTGCCCAGGATAATCTGCTGATCAAGCTGTTCGCGCAAGCGACGGTCGCGCCGTCGCAACTGCCGACGCAACTTGCCGCGGTGGTCAAGGCCGTCGCTGCGCTCAAGGGCATCGCCGCAGATCCCGCCCTGGCAAAAGTCGGCGCTGGCGGAACGGCGTCAGCCGGGTCCGCCGCCAACCAGGAGACGGCGCAAAAGATCGCCGCCAGCCTCGTGGCGGGCAGCAATGCGGCGATCCTGCTCGGCAATTTCGCCCAGCAGCATCCGCAAGCCGCGCTCCTCAATGCGCTGGCCCAGCAACTCGCCGGTCTGCTGGGTGCCAGGTTCGGTTTTCTCGGCGAGGCCGCCAACAGCGTCGGCGGTTACGTCGCCGGCGCGATCCCCGTGGCTGATGGCATGAACGCGGCAGCCATGCTGGCGGCTCCGCGCAAGCTGTATCTGCTGCTTGGTACCGAGCCCGAATTCGACTGCGCCGACGGTGCGCGTGCCCTGGCGGCACTGCAACAGGCCAGCAGCGTGATCGCGTTGTCTTCCTACAAGTCGGCGGCGGCACTCGATTACGCCGATGTCCTGTTGCCGGTGTCGCCCTTCAGCGAAACCTCCGGAACCTTCATCAACACCGAGGGCCGGGTGCAAAGTTTCTATGCCGTGGTGAAGCCGCAGGGTGAAACCCGTCCGGCCTGGAAGGTGTTGCGCGTGCTGGGCAACATTCTCGAACTTGACGGCTTCAATTACGAAAGTTCCGAACAGGTGCGCGACGAATTGCTGGGTGGCAAGACCGATTTCGTTTCCGGCCTCGACAACGCCATCGACGGCATTGCCAAGGAAATCCCGACGGCCGCTGCTGGCATCGAGCGGATTGCCGATGTGCCGATCCATTTTGCCGATGCCCTGGTGCGGCGGGCATCCAGCCTGCAGGCCACCGCTGACGCCAGCGTCCCGAGCGCCCGCATCAACGCGGCAACTCTGGCCAAGCTGGGCGTGGCGGCCGGCGACATGGTAAAAGTCGGCGCTGGCGGGACGGCGACGTTGCTTGCCCGACTCGATGATGGGGTCCCTGACAACTGTGTCCGGGTCGCTGCGGCACATGCTTCGACCGTTGGACTTGGCCCGATGTTTGCAAACCTGACCGTGGAGCGCGCATGATGGAAGCACAGCTCCTGCAATTCCTCCAGAGCCAGTTGGGCACGCAGTGGTCCCTGGTCGAACCCGTTTGGCCGTTGCTCTGGTCGTTGATGAAGATCGTCGCGATCCTCGCTCCGGTGGTCGCAGCGGTAGCCTATTTGCCCTATTTCGAGCGCAAGGTCATCGCTTACATGCATGTGCGCATCGGCCCCAACCGCGTCGGCCCCGCAGGTTTGTTGCAGCCGATTGCCGACGCGCTCAAACTGGTGTTCAAGGAAATCATCGTACCCACCCAGGCCAGCAAGGTGCTGTACGTGCTGGGACCCATCATGGCCCTGGCGCCGGCCCTGATAGCCTGGGCGGTAATCCCCTTCGATGCCGGCCTGGTGTTGGCCGATATCGATGCCGGTGTACTCTACCTTCTGGCGGTCAGTTCGCTCGGTGTCTACGGCATCATCATTTCCGGATGGGCTTCCAACTCCAAATACGCGTTCATGGGGGCCATGCGGGCGACAGCGCAAATGATCTCCTACGAGGTTTCGATGGGCATGGCGCTGATCGTGGTGCTGATGATTTCGAACACCCTCAACCTTTCGGAAATTGTTGCTGGCCAGGGCCGCGGCATGTTTGCGGAAATGGGTATTGGCATTCTGTCGTGGAACTGGTTGCCGTTGCTGCCCATGTTCTTCGTTTACCTGGTCTCGGGTGTGGCCGAAACGAATCGTTCGCCTTTCGACGTGGTTGAAGGCGAGTCCGAGATTGTCGCCGGCCACATGGTTGAATATTCGGGCATGGCCTTTGCCCTGTTCTTCCTCGCCGAATACGCCAACATGATTCTGGTGTCGGCGGCGGTTTCCATCCTGTTTCTTGGCGGCTGGCTTTCGCCGGTGGGATTCCTGCCGGATGGAATCTGGTGGCTGATCGCCAAGATCTCGGTTCTGCTATTCCTGTTCCTTTGGCTCCGTGCCACCTTCCCGCGCTATCGCTATGACCAGATCATGCGTCTTGGCTGGAAAGTGTTCCTCCCGCTCTGTTTCGTCTGGATCATTGTTGTCGCCATCTGGATGTTGACGCCTTTCAACATCTGGCAATAAGAGAGGACAAAAGACAAGCATGGGTGCCATGAAAGAATTTGTTAAAAGCCTGTTCCTGACGGAGCTTTTCAAGGGCATGAGCCTGACCGGGCGTTACTTCTTCGCCCGCAAGATCACGGTCCAGTATCCGGAGGAGAAGACGCCGCAAGGCTTCCGCTTCCGCGGCCTGCATGCCTTGCGCCGCTACCCCAACGGCGAGGAACGCTGCATTTCCTGCAAGTTGTGTGAAGCGGTCTGTCCGGCGCTGGCGATCACCATCGAAGGTGAGCAACGCGAGGACGGCAGCCGCCGGACGACACGCTACGACATCGACCTGACCAAGTGCATCTTCTGCGGTTTCTGCGAAGAAGCCTGCCCGGTGGATGCCATCGTCGAGACCCACATTTTCGAATATCACGGCGAAACGCGTGGTGATCTCCACTACACCAAACAGATGCTGCTGGCCAATGGCGATCGCTATGAGCCGGTAATCGCCAAGAATCGCGCTTTGGACGCTCCTTACAGGTAACACGCTGACAATGGAATTCAAGACCTTCGTCTTTTATGTGCTTGCAGCGATGCTGCTGCTCGCAGCGCTGCGCGTGATCACGGCCAAGAACCCCGTGCATGCCGTGCTATTTCTGGTACTGGCGTTTTTCTCGGCCGGCAGTCTCTGGTTGCTCCTGCAGGCAGAGTTCCTCGCCCTGGTACTGCTCATGGTGTATGTCGGTGCCGTGATGGTGCTGTTCCTGTTTGTCGTGATGATGCTCGACATCGATGTAGCGCGCTTGCGTCACCGCTTCTGGAGTTACCTGCCATTGGGGGCCGTGATCGGCTTGCTGATTGCGGTACAGATGGCGCTGGTGCTGGGCGGCAATTATTTCAGCGCCGATGCGCTGCCGGGGCACGCCATGCCCGCCGACTACAGCAACACCAAGGAACTTGCCCGTCTGCTCATTTCCGAATATTACTATCCGTTTGAACTGGCCTCGGTGGTGCTCCTCGTTGGCATCATCGCTGCTGTCATGCTGACTTTGCGGGCCCGCAAGGACACCAAGTATCAACAGCCTCATGAGCAGGTTGCCGTCAAGCGCGAGGATCGCATCCGCATGGTCAGCATGGCTTCGGAAAAAGAGCAGCCGTCCGTTACCGAGACACCTGCAGAAAAGCAGGGAGGTCAATAAGTCATGCTGTCGCTCTCCCACTATCTGATTCTTTCAGCGCTGCTGTTCTCCATCAGCATCGTCGGTATTTTTCTCAACCGCAAGAACATCATTGTCCTGCTGATGGCCATTGAGTTGATGCTGCTGTCGGTGAATATGAATTTCGTTGCTTTCTCGCATTATCTCAACGATGCCGCGGGTCAATTGTTCGTCTTCTTCATACTTGCAGTGGCGGCAGCCGAGGCAGCGATTGGTCTGGCGATACTTGTGGCGCTGTTCCGTAACCTCTCGACCATTCACGTCGATGATATCGACAGTCTTAAGGGATAAGGCGCCGACATGAAAATGCTCTATCTCATTGTTCCGTTTGCCCCCCTGCTGGGCGCCATCATCGCCGGATTTTTCGGCCGGGCCATCGGCCGCGTCGGCGCGCATGTCGTCACCATCCTCGGCGTCACCATTTCCTTTCTGGCTTCGTTGGTCATTTTGCAGGATGTCATGGCCGGCAATACCTTCAATGGTGATCTATACACCTGGCTCGAATCGGGCGGCCTCAGCCTCAAGATCGGCTTCCTGATCGATCAGCTGACGGTCGTAATGATGGTTGTCGTCACCTTCGTTTCGCTGATGGTGCACATCTACACCATTGGCTACATGGCCCACGATGAAGACAACTGGCCGGCCGGCAGCCTTGCCGGGACCAACAGCTACCAGCGCTTCTTCGCCTACATCTCGCTGTTCACCTTTTCGATGCTGATGCTCGTCATGAGCAACAACTTCGTCCAGCTCTTCTTCGGCTGGGAGGCGGTCGGCCTGGTGTCTTACCTGCTGATCGGCTTCTGGTCGAACCGGCCGACGGCGATCTACGCCAACCTCAAGGCATTTCTGGTTAACCGCGTCGGCGATTTCGGTTTTCTGCTGGGTATCGGCCTGATCGCCGCCTATGCCGGCAGCCTTGACTACGCCACCGTCTTCGGCATGTCCAAGGAACTCGCGACCATTACGGAAAGCGTCACCGGCTGGCCGCTGATCACCGCCATCTGTATCGGTCTGTTCATCGGCGCGATGGGCAAGTCGGCGCAGTTTCCGCTGCATGTCTGGCTGCCTGATTCGATGGAAGGCCCGACGCCGATCTCCGCGCTGATCCACGCCGCGACCATGGTCACGGCCGGCATCTTCATGGTCGCGCGCATGTCGCCGCTGTTCGAGCTATCCGACACCGCATTGTCCTTCGTCATCGTCATCGGCGCGATTACCACGCTGTTCATGGCGCTGATCGCCATCGTGCAGACCGACATCAAGCGCGTGGTCGCCTATTCGACGCTCTCGCAGCTCGGCTACATGACCATGGCGCTCGGCGCCTCGGCCTATTCGGTCGCCATCTTCCACCTGATGACGCACGCCTTCTTCAAGGCGGTGCTGTTCCTCGGTGCGGGCTCGGTGATCATTGCCATGCACCACGAGCAGGACATGCGCAAGATGGGGGGGTTGCGCAAGTATCTGCCGATCACCTACGCGACGATGCTCATCGGTGCCATCGCCAACGCCGGCCTGCCGCCTTTCGCCGGTTTCTTCTCCAAGGATTCGATCATCATGGCGGTGCAGGCATCGCAGATCCCCGGCGCTACCTTCGCCTATGTCTGCGCGCTGGCGGCGGTGTTTATCGGCGGTCTGTATTCCTTCCGGCTCATTTTCTTCACTTTCCACGGCAAAGAGCGTTTTCGTGAGCAGGCGCATGACGCCCATCACGGGCATGGTCACCATGGCGTGCATGTCCCCCACGAATCGCCCAAGGTCGTCACCGTGCCGCTGATCCTGCTGTCGATCCCGGCGATTGCTTCCGGGTGGCTGATCGGTTCCTTCCTCTACGGCAGCTGGTTTGGCGACGCAATCTACATTTCCGCTACGCACGCCGGCATGGCGCAACTGCAGGCAGCATTCACCGGCGTGTTCGGCATGCTGGCGCACGGCGTGGTGACGCTGCCGTTCTGGCTTGCGCTCGCTGGTGCGGTGACGGCCTGGTTCCTCTACATCAAGCGTCCCGATCTGCCGGCGGTCATCAAGCGCAAGTCGGGCGTGCTGGCAACCATCCTCGAAGAAAAATATGGCTTCGACAAATTCAACGATTGGTTCTTCGCCGGTGGCGCCCGTGGTCTGGGCCGCGGCCTGTGGAAGGCTGGCGATCAGATGCTGATCGATGGCGTGGCGGTGAATGGTACGGCGCGCCTGGTTGGGTGGTTCTCCAGTGTCGTGCGCCTGATCCAGTCCGGCCACATCTATCAATATGCGTTCTCCATGATCATCGGCGTCTTCGTGCTGCTGACCTTGTGGCTGAATCGAGCCTGACGAGATAATTGGACACTGTGCAGATGAGTTCGTATCTACTTAGTCTTGCTATCTGGGTGCCCATCATGGGCGCGCTCATGGTATTCGCCGCCGGTTCCAACAAGAATCTGGCACGCTGGACGGCTCTTGGGGTGGCGCTGGCCGGATTTATCGTCACCGTGCCGCTGTATCTCGGCTTCGACATGTCCGAGGCCGGCATGCAGTTCGTCGAACAACGTGCCTGGATTCCGCGCTTCAACATCGAATACCTGCTGGGCGTTGACGGCATCTCGATGTTGTTCCTCCTGCTCAACAGCTTCATCACCATCATCGTCGTGATTGCCGGCTGGCAGGTGATCGAGGACAAGGTCGCGCAGTACCTGGGCGCCTTCCTCATCATGTCGGGCTTGATGAACGGCATTTTCAGCGCGCTCGATGCGGTGTTGTTCTACGTCTTCTTCGAGGCTTCGCTGATCCCGATGTACATCATCATCGGTGTCTGGGGCGGCCATAACCGCGTCTATGCGGCCTTCAAGTTCTTCCTCTACACGCTGCTTGGCTCTTTGCTGATGCTGATCGCGCTGATCTATCTGTTCCTCTCATCGGGCGGTAGTTTCAACCTGCTTGAGTGGCACCAGTTGCGCATCGACATGACGCCGCAGATCCTGATCTTCCTCGCCTTCCTGGTGGCCTTTGCCGTCAAGGTGCCGATGTGGCCGGTGCATACCTGGTTGCCGGACGCCCACGTCGAGGCGCCGACCGGTGGTTCGGTGGTGCTGGCGGCAATCATGCTGAAGCTCGGTGCCTATGGCTTCCTGCGGTTCTCGCTGCCCATCGCGCCGGATGCCAGCCACTATCTGGCGCCAATGATGATTGCGCTGTCGTTGATTGCCGTCATCTATATCGGCTTTGTCGCGCTGGTGCAGACCGACATGAAGAAGCTGATCGCCTATTCTTCGATCTCGCACATGGGTTTCGTCACCCTGGGTTTCTTCATCTTCAACCAGATCGGCGTCGAGGGCGCCCTGGTGCAGATGATTTCCCACGGCTTCATCTCGGCCGCGATGTTCCTTTGCGTCGGGGTCATGTACGACCGCATGCACTCACGCAACATCGCCGACTACGGCGGGGTGGTGAATACCATGCCGAAGTTCGCCGCCTTCTTCATGCTGTTTGCCATGGCCAATGCCGGTTTGCCTGCCACCTCCGGTTTCGTCGGCGAGTTCATGGTGATTCTGGGTGCCATCAAGTTCAACTTCTGGGTCGGCTTTGCGGCGGCGACGACATTGATCCTGGGTGCCGCCTACACCCTGTGGATGTACAAGCGCGTGATCTTCGGCGAAGTGGCCAACAGTCACGTGGCGGAACTTGCCGACATCAACAGCCGGGAATTCCTGTTCCTTGCACTGCTGGCGTTCTGCGTGCTGGCCATGGGTATCTATCCCTATCCATTCACTGAAGTGATGCATGCCTCGGTGGACAACCTGCTCAAGCATGTCGCCGTGAGCAAGCTGTAACCGCGAGACGAGAGAAGCGATGTTCAAGAATTTTGTAATGCCCGATTTCTACCCGGCCGCACCGGAGATTTTCCTGTTGGCGATGGCTTGCGTCATCCTGCTGGTGGACGTCTTGCTCGGTCGCTCGCAGCGCTGGATCACACCTGCCCTGACCATCATTACCCTGATCGGCTGCGCGCTCATCACCTACCTGACCATGGATGGCCAGGTCGTGTTGACCTTCAACAACATGTTCGTCGACGATCTGCTCGCCGACTTCCTCAAGTTGATGGTTTATCTGTCGGTAATCTTTGTGGTGGTCTATAGCCGGGGTTATCTGGTGGCGCGCCAGCTGGACAAGGGGGAGTACTACCTCCTGGTGCTGTTTGCCACGCTCGGCATGATGGTGATGATTTCGGCGTCGCATTTCCTGACCCTCTACCTTGGCCTGGAAATAATGTCGCTGTCCCTCTACGCATTGGTGGCCATCGACCGTAACAGCTCGCGTGCCACCGAGGCGGCGATGAAATATTTCATCCTGGGTTCGCTGGCTTCCGGCCTGCTGCTCTATGGCATGTCGATGGTGTATGGCGCGACGGGCACGCTCGAAATCGGCGGCGTCGCGCAGGCGCTGAATCTCGGGGTTGCCAACAAGACCGTGCTGGTCTTTGGCCTGGTTTTCGTCGTCTCTGGCATCGCCTTCAAGTTGGGTGCCGTGCCTTTCCACATGTGGGTGCCCGACGTCTATCATGGCGCACCGACGCCGATCACGCTGCTGATCGCTTCCGCCCCCAAGCTGGCCGCCTTCGCCATGGCCATGCGCCTGCTGGTGTACGGCCTGTTCGAACTGGCCGAGCACTGGCAGTCGATGTTGATGATCATGGCGGTGCTTTCCATCGCGCTCGGCAACCTGGCGGCGATTGCCCAGACCAACATCAAGCGCATGCTGGCCTATTCGGCCATCGCCCACATGGGTTTCATGCTGCTCGCGCTGATGAGTGGCGTGGTCGGCCCCGACCGTCACTACGCTTTGAATGCCTACAGTTCGGCAATGTATTACGCCGTGGCCTACGTGATCATGTCGCTGGCTTCCTTCGGCATGGTCCTGCTGCTGTCGCGCGCCGGCTACGAAGCCGAGCATCTGGAGGATTTCAAGGGCCTGAACCAGCGCAGTCCCTGGTTTGCCGCCGTGATGATGGTCACCATGCTCTCGATGGCCGGGGTGCCTTTCTTCGTCGGCTTCTTCGCGAAATTCTCGGTGCTGATCGCCGCGGTCGATGCCGGCTATGTCGCGATTGCCGTCTTTGCCGTGATGTTCTCGCTGATTGGTGCTTTCTATTATCTGCGCGTGATCAAGCTGATGTATTTCGATGCGCCGGTTGACACCGCGCCGATTGTCGCCAATCTCGACATGCGCTTCCTGCTCTCGCTCAATGGTATTGCCATTGCCCTGTTCGGCCTGTTTCCGAACACGCTGATGTCGTTGTGCACCTACGCGCTGCTTCGCTCGCTATAAACAACCCGGCTGGCGCCTCGCGCCCAGTTCATGGCGCGAACGGGCAAAGGCCTGCAGCACCACTCAAGTTGTCGCGGTGCCGGCCGTTAAGCTGACCATGGTACGCGGCCTGCATTTTGAAAACCTCTCCCTCCGGCAGCAACTGGAAGGCCTGCTGCATGAGGCGCGGCAGAACGAAACCAAGATGCGCCGCTTTGACCAGCTCGAGCGGCGTTTGATCGGCGCCCGGTCGCTGGCCGAACTGTTGCAGTCTTTGCTGACCGATTACAAGACAGCCTTCGGTATCGAATTCGTCAGTTTGGCCCTGATCGACATGGAATACGAGGCAACCCGTATTCTCGACGCCGATCTGGGCAGCGAGTCGCTTGACGGCTTGTTGCTGCTCCAGTCGGCCGAGTTGCTGGAACCGCTGTACCAAAATCAATGTTCCACCTATCTGTGCGCATTTGATCCGGAACTGCACGGGCCGTTGTTCGCGGCGCCCGTCGATGCCATCGCTTCGGTCGCCCTGCTGCCACTGATGCGTCAGGGGGAACTGATCGGCAGCCTGCATCTGGGTAGTTCGGTGGCAGAACGCTATGGTGCGGAAGCCGGCACCGATTTTCTGGATCGCCTGGCGGCAGTGGTGGCCCTCTGTCTGGAAAGCGCACTGACTCAGGAGCGCCTGAAACGGGCAGGCCTGACCGACAGCCTGACCGGCGTGGAAAATCGCCGTTACTTCGAGCATCGTTGTCTGGTTGAAATCGGCCAGGTGCGGCGTCACCGCCAGCCGCTCGCCTGCATGTTCCTCGATATCGACAAATTCAAGCGCATCAACGATACGCACGGCCACCAAAGCGGTGATGAGGTGCTGCGTGGCGTGGCCGGCGTCATCCAGTCGCAACTGCGGGCGGGCGATACGATTGCCCGCTACGGCGGTGAAGAGTTCATCGTGCTCCTGCCACAAACCCATACCCAGAATGCGCTGGAAATTGCCGAGCGCATCCGTACGGCCGTGGCGGCCAGGCCATTTCAGTCTCAATCAGCAACAGAAGTGCCCGTCACCATCTCGATCGGCCTCGCCATGCTGCCGCCCGATACAGCAACCGACGCGATCCCGGCCCAGGCTGAAATGCTGGTGGCGGCTGCCGACCGGGCCCTGTATCAGGCCAAGCATGGTGGGCGCAACCGCGTGGTTGGTGATCCGGCAACTTGTGCGGTAGCACTGAAAAAGCATGATTCATGGCCGGGCAGGGTGGGCGAGTGGTTGTCGGATATCCTGCGCCACTTTCGCAGCAAGACTTTGACCCACCTGCTCTAAATCTGCTTGTCTCGTTGGCGCGTTGCGCCACAAGAACGCCGTATCGTCAGAGCCGGCTTTTCTTGGGTTGATAGGCCGGCATTCGTATCACGCCGCCGCGCCGCCTATAATCACGGCCCGTTCAACGCTTAATCTTCCCAATGTCCATCCAGTGGTTTCCCGGCCACATGACCTCGGCGCGCAGAAAAGCTGCCGAGACCATGGCGCGCACTGACGTGGTGATCGAAGTGCTCGATGCCCGCCTGCCCGAGGCGAGCAGCAATCCGATGATCCGCGAACTGCGTCTGGCACGCCAGCGGCCCTGTCTCAAACTGCTGAACAAGGCCGACCTTGCCGATCCCGTCGTCACGCAGGCCTGGCTCGACCACTACAGTCGCCAGCCGGGCGTAAAGGCGGTGGCCATATCATGCAAGAAGCCGGGCGACGCCGCGAAAGTGCCGGCCCTCTGCCAGCAACTGGCGCCGCACCGCGACGACAATGTGAAGCCGCTGCGCATGATGATCATGGGTATCCCCAACGTCGGCAAATCGACCTTCATGAACGCGCTGCTGAAGCGCCGCATCGCGGCGGTCGGCGACGAGCCGGCTGTCACCAAGAGCCAGCAGAGTTTCGACCTTTCATTGCGGCAGACCATCATCGACACACCGGGTCTGATGTGGCCGAAAATCGAACACGATGAAGATGGCTACATGCTCGCCGCCAGCCACGCCATCGGCCGCAACGCGGTGATCGATGCCGACGTCGCCATTTTCCTTGCCGGTATTTTGTTGTCCCGTTATCCGTCGCTCCTCGCCGCGCGTTACAAAATGGATGTCGCGGCGATGGATGCCGTCGCTGTCGTCGAAACCGTCGCCAGAAAACGCGGCTGCATCATCAAGGGCCGGGGCGGCGAACTCGTCCTGGAAAAGGCGGCGATGATCCTGCTCACCGACTACCGCAGCGGCGCATTGGGGCGCATCAGCCTCGAAACGCCCGCATCACGCGCGGCGATGCTCGCTGCCGCCGTACCCGCTTCGGGGCACTTCGTCCTGCCAGCGCCGACTTTGGCCGACGAATGATGGAAGAGCGCATCACCGAACTCGAAGTCAAGCTGGCCTTTGCCGAAGACCTGCTCGAAACGCTGAATCACACCGTTTATCGCCAGCAGGCGCAGATCGACCAGTTGCAGCACGAGTTGCGCGCGCTGCGCCAGCAGATGCTGCAATCCCAGCCGGCCGAGCAGCGCAACCTGCTCGATGAAATTCCTCCTCACTACTGAATATGCTGCCATCCATTCCAGACCGCATCGCTGCGGAAATCGGCGTTCGCCCCGCCCAGGTCATCGCCGCCGTGCAGTTGCTCGACGAGGGCGCGACCGTACCGTTCATCGCCCGCTACCGCAAGGAGGTGACCGACAACCTCGATGACACGCAGTTGCGCACGCTGGAAGAACGGCTCGGCTATCTGCGCGAGCTCGAAGAGCGCCGTGCCACGGTGCTGGCCAGCATCGCGGAGCAGGGCAAGCTCACTCCCGAACTGCAGGGCGCCATCGAGAATGCCGAGACCAAGCAGCGCCTCGAAGACCTTTATCTGCCCTACAAGCAGAAACGCCGCACCAAGGCGCAGATCGCCCGCGAGGCCGGGCTGGAGCCGCTGGCCGATGCCTTGTTCAATGACCCGACCCTGCACCCCGAAACCGCAGCGGCACGCTATGTGAATCTGGAAAAAGAGCCTCCCGAGAAGCACGTTCCCGACGTGAAGGCCGCGCTCGAAGGTGCGCGGCAGATACTGATGGAGCGTTTTGCCGAGGATGCCGCGTTGCTGGAAAAGCTGCGCAACCATCTCAACGAACATGCGCTGATCGTGTCCAGCGTCGTCGCCGGGAAAGAGCAGGAAGGCGCGAAATTTCGCGACTGGTTCGATTTCCGCGAGCCGCTCAAGTCGGTGCCTTCGCATCGCGCGCTGGCCATGTTTCGCGGTCGCAACGAGGACGTTTTGCGTGTATCGCTCAAGACCGAGGCCGAGCTGCGTGATCCGCCCGAGCCTTCGCCGTGCATCGCCATGGTCGCGGGTCATGTCGGCATCCGCGAGCAGGGCCGGGCGGCAGACCCGTGGCTGGCGGAAACCGCGCGCTGGGCCTGGCTGGTCAAGCTCTCGCTGCATCTCGAAACCGAGCTGATGGGGGCATTGCGCGAACGCGCCGAGGCCGAGGCGATCCGCGTTTTTGCGCGCAACCTGCACGATCTGCTGCTCGCCGCGCCGGCCGGTCCGAAGACGGTGATCGGCCTCGATCCTGGCATCCGCACCGGCGTCAAGGCCGCCGTCGTCGATGCCACCGGCAAGCTGCTGGAAACCGCCACGCTCTACCCGCACGAACCGCGCCGCGATTGGGAAGGCAGCCTGCATGCGCTACAGCGCATGGCGCAAAAGCATGGCGCGGCACTGGTCGCCATCGGCAACGGCACGGCCAGTCGTGAAACCGACAAGCTGGCGGGTGAGCTGATGAAACGCCACCCTGAACTCAAGCTGACCAAGATCGTCGTGTCGGAGGCCGGCGCATCGGTGTATTCCGCTTCCGAGCTGGCCGCCCGCGAATTCCCCGATCTTGATGTCACCCTGCGCGGCGCCGTCTCAATTGCCCGCCGCCTGCAAGACCCGCTGGCGGAACTGGTCAAGATCGATCCCAAGAGCATCGGCGTCGGCCAATATCAGCACGATGTCAATCAGAGCAAGCTGGCGAAGAGCCTCGATGCCGTGGTGGAGGACTGCGTGAATTCTGTCGGTGTCGATGTCAATACCGCCTCGGTGGCGCTCCTGGCGCGCATCTCCGGCCTCAACGGCACGCTCGCTGCCAATATCGTCAGCCACCGGGACAGCAATGGCGCCTTTACTTCGCGTGCCGAGTTGAAGAAAGTGCCGCGCCTCGGCGACAAGACCTTCGAACTGGCTGCCGGGTTCCTGCGCGTCAATGGCGGGGAAAATCCGCTCGACACCTCGGCCGTGCACCCGGAGGCTTACCCGGTGGTGGAACGCATCATCAAAGACATCAAAAAAGGCGTGCAGGAACTGATTGGCGACGGCCGCGCGGTGCGCGCCCTGGATGCCGGAAAATACACCGATGAGCGCTTCGGTCTGCCCACTGTGCGGGACATTCTCAAGGAACTCGAAAAACCCGGCCGCGACCCGCGCCCGGAATTCAAGGCAGCCTCATTCCGCGACGGCGTCGAGACGCTCAAGGACCTTGAGCCGGGCATGCAGCTCGAAGGCGTGATCACCAACGTCACCAACTTTGGCGCCTTTGTCGACATCGGCGTGCATCAGGACGGCCTGGTGCATATCTCGGCGCTCGCCAATACCTTCGTCAAAGACCCGCATACTGTCGTCAAAGCTGGTGACGTGGTGAAGGTGAAGGTGCTGGAAGTCGATCTGCCCCGCAAGCGCATCGCGCTCACCATGCGCCTGACTGACGATGCAGTGCGCAAGCCTGCTGAGCGAGATACACAAGTCGGCGCTGGCGCGAAAATGGGACGTCCCACCAACGCGCCAAAAGTCGGCGCTGGCGGGGAAATGGGACGTCCTACCATCGCGCCAAAAGTCGGCGCTGGCGGGACGGCGCCAGCCGCCGCGTCGCGTAAATCGGGGACGGCGTCAGCCGGAGCGTCGCGCTCCGCGCAGCGCCAACCCGAGCCGACAGGGACAATGGCGGCCGCGTTTGCCAAGCTGAAGCGCTGAACCCACGCTGAAAATCATTCTCAGCGGCCGACCCAAGGGTTGAGTGTTTGAACACCGGTTGGCTCAAAATCGGCCACGTTGCGCGTGACAACGGTCATGCCGTGTACGAGCGCCGTCGCAGCTATCAGTCCATCACGAACGGGGTGTGGATCCGGCACATGAAGTCGCGCACTACGAAGCGCAACAGCCGTATCGACGTTCAGGATGCGGCCAGCGAAAGCAGGCAGGACGTGAGCATTCAGCCACGCCCGAAACACAGCACCCTGCGATATATCGCGGCGCTCGGCCAACAATACGCCAATCTCCAACTCCTGGATGCTGATCACCGACAGATACAGATCGGCCGCATCCGTGCTATCGGCCCAAGCCGCAACATGCCGATCCGCCTTGCCGGGGCGAACTTTCCGCAACTCGGACACGACATTGGTATCCAGCAGGTACATCAGGAGATGTCTCGGGAAAAATCGGCCGGTCGTGCCAGGTCGCGCATTTGCGGGATATCAAGTTCAATGTCCGCAATGCCGGGCATCGCCAGCAGATCGGCTATTTTCGTTTGCCCGCCCGTGATTTTCTTGTATTCGTCAAACGTCAACAACACATGCGCCGGTCGACCGCGATCCGTGATGATCACCGGACCGGCCTTTGCCGATTTCTTGGCCTTGCTGGCGTCCTGATTGAACTCGCGGCTTGAAAGGGTCGTGATGGTCATGGCAGCACCTCCTGTTTTCGGCTAATGTAGGTACGTTACCACAATGAAGCGCCTTGGAGTGACAGGTAAGCCAGTATTCTCCGCAAGGTCAAGCTAAGCGCCATAAGATTTTGCGGGGTTTGGCTTGCGTAATCCCCGCAAAGTAGGCGCTGGCGGGACGGCGTTAATCTGAATTGATGGCGTTCGTCGTGCGCATGGGGGAAACTGCCAAAGAAAAAGGGCGGCTTGCGCCGCCCCAACTGGTTGATACTAGCCGTTCATCAACCAGACGCTCTGGTTAGAATTTATAGATGTAACGGGCTCCGACAAAGTTGACTGTCTGCTTCGGATTCGCCGTCACGGTGGTGCCGTCGGTAGTCGTGCCATAGGTGAACGGTGCGCCGGTGCTGAACGACCATGTCCAGTCGTCGGTCTGCCAGCGTTCGTGGATCAGGTCGACGCGGATGTTTGACTTCTTATCCAAGGCATAGTCGGCAAAGAGCTTAAGCAGGGTGAGTTTGTTTTGGATATCCGCTAGAGGAACTAATGACACCCCTCCCGAGACCGTAGCCGTGTAAGCGCCATTCAGAGTCTGTGGATACTGGCTGACACTCTTGACCCATTCCAGATTCGCGCCGACCTGCAGCTTGGCGCTGGGCCGCCCGCGCAAGCCGAAGCCGAACGAATCGCCCACTTCACGCAGTTGTGCATCTCTTGTGTTTGCAGGGGCGATGGGCAACAGTGCGCCAACTTCGCGTGCTTTGGTGTCGTCGCGTGTATACCAGCCGGAAACCTGCCAGTTGTCGCTCATGGTGTAATTGACATCGATTGTGTAGATGTCCGCGCTGCCATCGACAAGCCCGTAGGGACGGTTGCCAGGGCCGTACTTATCCTGTGCCTGATCAACCGCAAACTGGAATGACAGCCGTTCGGTCGGCGACCAGTCCAGCATGGCGCGCCATTTGTCCCGCTTGCGGTCTGCGATATGCGTCGGGTTGACCAGATCCGCTGAGTTGGTAGCGGGGTTGTTACCGGTCGGAACATAGCCCGGCCCACGGCGGTCACTGTTCAGGTAGGCCAGGGAACCATTGATGGTGTCGGAAAGGGAGCGACGCAACTGCAGACGATAGGTCGTTTCATCCAGCTTCACCCGGAAGGGGACGCTATAGGTATTGACGCCTGTACCCGAAACGGTGCTTCTAGTGGGCACGGAGCGGTCCTGATTATTGATTTCAATGCCGCCGATCAGGTTGAATTGCTGTGGCAGCCGATAATTTGCCTCGACCTTTCCTGATGTTTTTGTAAATGAGTGAGGGGTGTTGTAGACCAGTGTTGTGCCGCTACCTGTACCTGCTGGACCAGGACCAATATACGTAGCAACCGGGGTCTTGTCCTTGACGTCGTGGTAGCGCAGATTGGCCACCAGCGAGAGTTTTGGCAGAGGACGCGAGGTGAGGCCAAATTCCGCCAGCGAGGTGTCGATCCGGCCATTAAGATTAGACGGTGCAGCCGTTGCCGGTGCCACGTTAAAAGCGACCGGGATCGTCTCGTCCTGGGTTGCTTTACCATAAGACAGCTTGAAGGTTCCCCGGGTCGTCGGCGTGAAGGCGTAGCCGGCATTCATGAAAAGCTGGTGGGCCTGGTTACCCAATGGCAAGGAAAGCGAGGTTGGGTTGCCGGGGTTGGCATTTAAGGCGGAAATAGCTAGGCCATTTTGATAACCAAGCACCAGTGAGTCGGCATTTTTGTACCAGCTGCCGTAATAACCACCTGAAATCTGCAGCCGTTCGTCCGCATAGTCGAGGATGGCTTCCAGTTGTTGCGTAGTGCTGTCGATCGGCTCGGTCAGAAAAATGGCATTGCTGCCCAAACCCCATTGACGCGCACCGTTCTTCTCTTCATTCTTGAAGCTGACCTTCAGATTAAGATTGGGCATCAGGTTCTTGTACAGACCCAATTGGGTAAGGTCACGCTTTGTGCTCAGGCTGACGTCCCTGCTCGGCAGCGTGTTTGCCCCTGCCGTACCGCTGAAAGTCTGATTTGCGGTACCAATGCCGAGCAGGCCAGTGGTGAATGTCAGCGGGTTGTCACGCTGGATGCGGCTGTAGTCCAGCGACAGGCCGATATTCCCCTGGCGCAGCCATTCCACGCTCAGTTCGTGGGTATCAAGCCCCAGATTGCGGCCTTCCAGGGTGAACCAGGTACCGGTCGCGTTGTCGCGCTTGACAAGTGTGAGATCCAGCAGGCCATAGGCCTTGCCATCGCGCATGCCGTCATAGATGCCTTGTTGATGGCGATTTCCCGACCAGTTGCCGATGCCGACGGAGATCGAACTCTCCGGTGTAGTGAGTCGGCTGACTTCGGCTGCCACGGCAGCCAATGCCGCTGTTTCGTCGTCATCAGCGGCCAAAGCCGTACCGTAGGTGACTGCCAGGGCTGCCGCAAGGGCTGTCAGCCGGAATTTTTGTTCAATATTGTTACGCATGATATTTCCCCTTTGTCCCGATCAGCGACGGAAACGCCCGGCCGTGGCATTGTTGACCTTGCTGTTACCACCATGGATGTTGGTGTGGCAGTTAACGCAACCTCTGCCGACTGTGGAGGCAAGTCCCGTGCTGGTTGTTCTGCCCGTCGGTAAACCAGCCTCCACCAAGCGATGCGAGCTAGTTGAATGGCATTCCTGGCATAGGAACGGTGATCTAGCCTTGAGCAGGTTGGGAACCGTCGTCCCGTGGGGCTGGTGGCAAATGCCGCAGTCTTCCGCCACCGGCTGATGGTTATGCACGAAGGGTCCGCGCTTTTCCATGTGGCAGGTGTAGCAGGTGTCGTTGGTGCTACTCTTGATCAGTTGCTTGGGATTGTCGCCATGCACGTTGTGGCAGGACGAGCAGGCCATCTTGCCTTCCGTAACCGGGTGGTGCGAGGGTTTGTTGAACTGGGTGCGCTGCTCTTTGTGGCAGGTGTAGCAGAGTTCGGTTTGCACCGTCTTGTTGCGCACCTCGTCGCCGGCGGGATTATGGATCTTGTGACAGGAGGTGCAGGCGACGTCGCGATTGGCGTGCGTGCTCGACTGCCAGCCGATGCGGTTGCCACCCTGGTGGCAGGTCAGGCAGGCCTTGTTGCGATCGACTACCGGCGTGTCGGTTTTCTTGCCTTGCTGGCCAAAGAAAATATCCACCCGGTTATCGGCAGGTACTGTCAGGAGCTGGCCGCCAAAGGTCAGGTCGGGCTTGGGACGGTCCTTGAGTTTCTTGGAATTGACGACGTGTTCTTCACTGAAACCATGGCAGGAGACGCAGGTGGGGCCGCGCTTGTCTGCCGTGACGCCGTGGCGTGTCTTGCCGATATGGAGCATGCGCGGGTCATCGGCTTCGTCGTGGCAGATCGTGCAGCGCGCATCGTCCTTCATGAACAGATCCTTGACTACCGGGTTCTGGCTTGCCGGCGTTATCTGCGCGAAAGCCATTCCGGCTGCGCCTGCCAGCATGCACAGGAACATCACCTGTCGTAGTAATTTCACGTTCATTTCCCCTTTCATACCCGATTGAAAAACAGTTGTGCCCGACGGGTTAAAGCAAGGCGCGTTCCATGCTTATGAAAACGTGACAGCGTGGGCCGGGTCGCGGCCAATGTATGTCATCCGGATGAGCCTGATTTTTTAACAGCATGTTTTTAAATGGCTTATTGCGAAATATGAAATTTCAGGCGGGAACCAGCGACATCTGGAGTTTTCTGAAAAAAACGACTTGGCTGGTCGAGTGTTTCGTTATGGAAACAAATAAAATCGCAATCCTGTATAAAGTCAGCTAACACTTTGAATGTAAATGAATGTAAGTAGCTTGTAATGTTTCCAAATAGAAACGACATCTTTCGCGACTGGTTTCCGAATGGAAACGCGTGCATGCCGATACGCGGCCCGATTCTCTCCGGCTGGTCGGGGCGAGTGCTGTTATTGCTCTGGCTGATGGTTTTCCCGCTGGCCAGTCTGGCGGATTGGCACGAGGATCGGCCGTTGCGGATCGGCGTCAACGCGTCCGTTCTTAAACAGCACCCCGAAGTCTTGCCCGAGTGGGAACGCTATCTTTCCGCCCGCTTGAAGCGGCCAGTGGCATTTGTCCACCGCGATACTTACCGGGAGATGATGGATGTCATCAAACAACAGGAGGTGGAGTTCGCCTGGCTCTCCACTTTCCCTTATGCCTACATGGCCCACCGCGGGCGGGTAAAACTGCTGGTCACCCCGATTCCCCGCAACAAGAGCGGCAGCTACGCCGCCTACTTGCTGGTGCCTTCTTCCGATAGCCAAACCCGTTCGATTGAAGACCTCAGGGGGCGTGTGTTTGCCTTTGCCGATCCCTATTCGCTGACCGGCTATCAGGTGATGCGGCTTTGGTTGCGGCAACTCGGCGAGCCTGATCCGAACCGGTTTTTTCGCAAGACATTTTTCACCCGGTCCCATCACAACACCATTACGGCCGTGGCCAGCGGGCTGGCAGACGGCGGCATGGTGGACAGTTACGCCTGGGACCGGGCTATCGACAGCGCGCCCGGTCTGGCCGCGGAAATTCGCATCGTCACCCGTTCTGTCGAGTATGGATTTCCGCCGGTCGTGACCGTGTCCGGGGTTGCCGCGCGGGACGCCGCGGCAATGCGCAATGTGCTGCTGGCCATGGACAAGGACAATGATGGTAGACGCTTGCTGCAGGGGGTTGGCCTGATCGGTTTTACGATTGGCGATCTGCGGCGATACAAGAATTTGTCGCAACTCCTGGATGCGGCGGGCAATCCATGACGCCGCGATTCGCTTCCAGTCTGCGCCATAAGCTGCCGCTCTGGGGCGTGCTCCTGATCGCGATGACGACCCTGGCGATCAGTCTGGCGCTGATGGCGGATATTTACGGCCGGGTGCGCGACAATATCGCGGCCAACGCCATGGTCGTCGTCAAATCGGTCGAATCGAGGCTGCTTCCCGCGATGGCGAACGACGATGTCTGGATGGCCTATCAGAGTCTGGCCTGGCTGATGGAGATTCCCCATCCTGGCCGCCCGGCGACCATCCACCCCCACAATTTGCTGGTGGTGGACGAGAAGCGGCGCATCGTGGTTTCCGCCCGGCCGAAACAGTTCCCGATGTTCATGGCGCTGCAGGACGCCACTTCGGAATACGCCCGAATCGTTCCTCTGCTCCCCGAAAAGTCATCGTTGGCGTTAACGGAAATCAATTTGCCGGACACCGAATACTTTTATTTCGCCCGTCGTATCGGCCCTGACGGAGCAACGCTGATTGTCAGCTACCCGCGGCAGGTGATGGCCGAGCGTTTCAGCGCGATTGTCGGCCGGAGCGTCATGACCGGTGGGCTGGTGCTGCTCCTGCTGCTGCCTTTCAGTTGGTATTGGGGACGCAAGATATCGCTGCCACTGGTCGATATTGCGGAGCGCATCCGCGCGCTCACGGGCGATCCCTTGTCCAAGGACAGTTCCGCGGCCGACCGTCACCAGCAGGACGAGGTTGCACAACTTTATGACGCTTATTTGTGGATGCAGAAAGAACTCGAGGGGAAAAAACTGCTCCAGGACCAGGTGGTGCGAGCGGAGCGGCTCGCTGCGGTGGGTCAGCTGGCCGCGGGTGTGGCGCATGAAATCAACAACCCGCTGAGCGGCATGCTGACCGCCATCGATACGCTCAAGGAATATGGCCAGGGGGATTCCCGCACCATGAAAACCATTGGCCTGCTGGAGCGCGGACTGGTGCAGATCAAGGAAATTGTCGGCGCAATCCTGGTGCAGGCGAACGTCAAGGGACGGTTGCTGGGGCGTGACGATATCGAGGATATCCGGGTCTTGATCAAACTGCAGGCGGACAAGAAGCGGGTGAACTTTGCCGTGACGCACGAAATGCCGGCCAGCGTGCCGATTGCCGCCACCGTTGCCCGGCAGGTCATGATCAACCTGCTGCTGAATGCCCTGCAGGCCGCGCCTGAACAGGGTTGCGTGACACTGCGCGTGGTGGCTGGCGATGCCCAGTTGGAAATATTGGTTTGTAACAACGGCGAGCCGATTCCACCCGAGCGCTTGCCGGGAATCTTCGAACCCTTTGCCTCGAAAAGTCGCACGGGTCTTGGCCTGGGGCTATGGGTCACTTACCAGATCGTCAGCCAGTTGCAGGGCCGCATCCAGGTCGAACGACAGGCTGAACTTACCTGCTTTACCGTCAATCTGCCGTTGGGGGCGCCACCATGACCCACAGCTTTAGTATTTGCCTGATCGAGGATGACGAAATTGTCGGAGAGGCTCTTTCCGATCGTTTCTTGCTGGAGGGTCTCCGCTGCGACTGGTTCAAGGATGGCGGCAGTGCCATTGCCGCCCTGCGTGGGCAGCGCTATGACGCTGTCGTCTGCGATATCCAGCTGCCCGATATTAGCGGCGAAACCGTGTTCGTCACCTTGAAAGACATGGCGATCGACCTGCCGCCGTTTATTTTCACCACGGCCTATGGTTCCATCGATCGCGCCGTCAATCTGCTGAAGCAGGGCGCCCACGACTTTTTAACCAAGCCGCTCGATGTCCGCATCCTGCTGGAAAAATTGGATCAACTGTTCGAACATGGTCAGCCGGTCGCCGGGCCAGGGCTGGGACTGGGCGTCTCGCTGGCGATGCGCCATATCGAGTCACTGCTGCCGCGGCTGGCGGCGCGCTCGGGCTCGATTCTCATCACCGGCGAGTCCGGCGTCGGCAAGGAGGAGGTGGCCCATGCCATCCACCGGCTGGCCGACTCTGAAGGCCAGCAGCCTTTCGTGGCCATCAATTGCGGCGCCCTGGCCGAAACGCTGCTCGAAGCCGAACTGTTCGGCTACATGAAGGGCGCTTACACGGGTGCCAGCCGCGACAAGAAAGGCTGTTTCGAACTGGCGCACGGCGGCACGCTGTTTCTCGACGAGATCGGCGAAATGTCGCCGGGCATGCAGGTCAAATTGCTGCGTGTTCTGCAGAACAAGGAAATCATGCGCGTCGGCGGAGATGTGCCGATCAATGTCGATATTCGTTTGATTTGCGCAACCCATCAGGACTTGAAGCATATGGTCGAGGTCGGGCGCTTCCGCGAAGACCTCTACTACCGCGTTCACGTCGTCCATGTCCATGTTCCGCCGTTGCGCGAACGCCGGGATGACATATTGTGGCTGGCCCGCAAGTTCCTCGCCACCAACGAGGCGGCGCATCACGAGTGCTGTACGCTGACGCCAGAGGCTGAATGGGCTCTGCTCGATTACGCCTGGCCGGGTAATGTCCGCGAGCTCAAGCATTGCCTTGAACGGGCCTGCATCCTGCATGACGCTACCCAGATGACGCCGCAGATGCTGTTTGGCCATCCTGAAGCGCAAACCGACTCGCCGGTTGCGGCGGTGATGATGGATAACGGCGGATCGCTCGGCGACTACCTGAACCAATGCGAGCGCAAATATCTCGAAAACCGCCTGATTGCCAACGCCTGGCGCATCGGCGAGACCGCGACCTCGCTCGGCATCGGTCGCAAGAGCCTCTGGGAAAAGATGAAGAAACTTGCCATCGAGCCACCCCGTTAAGGGTTCGCCGTACCGCCAATCCCCCGGGGATTTCCTGCGGCCACACCGGTGCAGCTGATGTCGCGCGAATATTGATCCGCGCGGCGCTGGTCAGTCCAGCAAAAATCGGCTACAGTGCCGGCTCGTTTTTCCAACCATAACTCAGTGAGGTCACTATGAGCAGCAAGGGGCAGATGCTACAAGACCCTTTTCTCAACGCATTACGCCGCGAGCATATTCCGGTTTCAATCTATCTGGTCAATGGTATCAAGCTGCAGGGGCAGGTAGAGTCTTTCGACCAATATGTCGTGTTGCTCAAGAATACCGTCACCCAGATGGTGTACAAGCACGCCATATCAACCGTGGTTCCCGCCCGCCCGGTCAATATCAGCACAGAGCCAGAATCCGATTCCGAGTGATTCTTGTAATAAGCCCCCCCGAAAAAGCCGCTTTGCGGCTTTTTCCCCCCAGGGGGCCAGGAAACACTTGGGACGGCCCGGCGTGTTTCTTGGAAGTTTGCGCCTGGCTCAATGATTGAGCGGCCAGCTGCCGGCGAAAGTGCCGTGCTGGTCCAGCTGGATTTCGGCGATGGTGACTTTGCCGAACGCCTGGAAGAATTTCGTCTGCTGGCGACCAGTGCCGGTGCGCGTCCGGTCGCCACGATTTCCGGGCGACGCGGGCGGCCCGACCCCGCCACCTTTGCCGGCAAAGGCAAGGTAGAGGAGATCGTTTCGGCTGCGGCGGCGGCTGGCGCCGATCTGGTGATGTTCAATCACGAGTTGTCACCGGCACAGCAACGCAACCTCGAACGCATCTGCGAACTGCGGGTGGTCGACAGAAGCAGCCTGATCCTCGACATCTTCGCCCTGCGCGCAAAAAGTCACGAAGGCAAGCTGCAGGTCGAGCTTGCCCAGCTTGAGCACCTGATGACGCGCCTGGTGCGTGGCTGGACCCACCTCGAACGTCAAAAAGGCGGGATCGGCTTGCGCGGTCCCGGTGAAAAACAGCTGGAAACCGACCGTCGGCTGTTGGGCAAGCGCGTTGCCCTGCTGAAGGACCGGCTGAAGCAGCTGGAACGCCAGCGCGGCGTGCGCCGCAAGGCGCGCAGTCGCAGCGAAGTGCTGTCGGTCTCGCTGGTGGGCTATACCAATGCCGGAAAAAGCACCCTGTTCAATGCGCTGACCAAGGCGGGCGCCTATGTGGCCAATCAATTGTTTGCCACACTGGATACGACCTCGCGGCGCCTGTATGTGCCGACCTGCGAGATGAGCGATGGTCGCTCGGGCTGTCAGATTGTGCTCTCCGATACTGTTGGTTTCATTCGCGATTTGCCGCATGCACTGGTGGCGGCTTTTCACGCAACGCTGGAAGAAACCGCGCATGCCGATTTGCTGCTGCATGTGGTCGATGCCGCCAGTCCAGACCGTGAGCAGCAAATGGCCGCCGTGGCGCGTGTTCTCGATGAAATCGGCGCTGCCGGCGTGCCGCAAATTGTTGTCATGAACAAGCTCGATCTGACCGGGCTTGCGCCCGGGTTGGAGCGGGATGAGTGTGATAACATCGGTCGGGTTCGGGTTAGTGCCCGGACCGGCGCTGGCCTTGATCTTTTGCGCGCTGCGCTGGCCGAAATGTCGCGTAAGCTGGCGGCCCCAATCGAATATGAAAATAATTAACCCAAGACTAAAATTATGATTACAGGCATTCTGATGTCTCTCAATGACCACGGCTGGGGCAACGATCCCAAGCGTGGTGGCGGTGGCCGCAATAATCAGGGCCCGCCCGATCTCGACGAGCTTTGGCGCGACGTCAATCGCCGCCTGTCCGGCCTGTTCGGCAAGAAGCGCGGTGGTCCAAGTAATTCTGGCGGCGGCGGCGATGATGGTGGCGGACCCCATATGCCGAACTTGACCCCTGGCCAGTTCGGTGGCGGAATCGGCCTGCTATTTGGTCTGGTAGTCGTAGTCTGGTTTGCCAGCGGCTTCTATATCGTCGATGCCAGCCAGCGCGGCGTGGTATTGACCCTCGGCAAATACAGCGAAACCACTGACCCCGGCCTGCGCTGGCGCCTGCCCTGGCCGATCCAGACCAACGAGGTGGTGAATCTGACCGGCGTGCGGACCGTCGAAATCGGCTATCGCGGCTCGGAAAAAAACAAGGTTCTTAAAGAGGCGCTGATGCTGACCGATGACGAAAACATCGTCAGCGTGCAGTTTGCCGTTCAATATCTGCTCAAGGATCCCAAGGATTACATCTTCAAGAACCGCCATCCGGACGATGCCGTCATGCAAACGGCCGAGACGGCGATTCGCGAGGTGGTCGGCAAGAATCGCATGGACTTCGTGCTCTACGAAGGTCGTGACGTGATCGCCGCCAACACGCAGAAGCTGATGCAGGAAAACCTTGATCGCTACGAAACCGGTATCCAGATTCTTGCGGTGACCATGCAGAGTACGCAGCCGCCCGAACAGGTGCAGGCGGCCTTTGACGACGCCGTCAAGGCCGGTCAGGACAAGGAACGCCACAAAAACGAAGGTCAGGCCTACGCCAACGATGTGATTCCGCGTGCCCAGGGGGCGTCATCACGCCTGAAAGAAGAGGCGGAAGGCTACAAGGCCCGCTTGACCGCCACCGCCGAGGGCGAGGCGGCACGCTTCTCCAAGCTGTATGCCGAATACGCCAAGGCGCCCGAAGTGACGCGCCAGCGCCTCTATCTCGAAACCATGCAGCAACTGTATGCCAACACCACCAAGGTGATGATCGATACCAAAGGCTCGGGTAACCTGCTTTACCTGCCACTCGACAAGTTGATGGCCACCGCCAGCGCTGCTGCACCTCTCGTACATGACGCCTCAAGCGATCGCCCGGGCGCGCCGGCATCCGCCCAGGATAACCGCGACGTGCAGACCCGTGGTTCGATTGGCACGCGCGAACGAGGAGACCGTTAATGAAACGCCTACCTTTTATCGCAGCGCTGATGTTTGCCGTCTTCGTCACGGCCGGCTCAATGTTATTTACCGTCGATCAGCGCCAATACGCACTGGTTTTCCAGTTGGGCGAAATCAAGGAGGTCATCAAGGAGCCGGGCTTGTCGTTCAAGTGGCCGATGATCCAGAACGTGCGTTTCTTCGACCGGCGCATCCTGACGCTGGATTCGGTCGAGCCCGAACGTTTTCTCACTGCCGAGAAAAAACCGGTGCTGGTCGATTCCTTTGTCAAGTGGCGAATTGCCGACGTGCGTCAGTATTACATTTCGGTGGGCGGCGACGAGTTGCTGGCGCGCACGCGCCTGTCGCAAACGGTGAATTCCGGTCTGCGCGAAGAGTTTGGTCGGCGTACCGTCCATGATGTGGTGTCCGGCTCGCGCGACAAGATCATGGCTGACGTGCAGAAAAAAGCCGATGCGGATGCGCGGGCGATTGGTGTGGAAATTGTCGATGTGCGCCTGAAGCGTGTCGATCTGCCGCCGGAAGTTTCCGAATCGGTTTATCGCCGCATGGAAACCGAACGCAAACGGGTGGCCAACGAACTGCGTTCGACAGGTGCCGCGGAAGGCGAAAAGATTCGTGCCGACGCCGACCGGCAGCGCGAGGTGATTATTGCCGAAGCCTATCGTGATGCCCAGAAAGTCAAAGGTGAGGGCGATGCCAGGGCTGCCGCGATTTACGGCAAGGCTTTCGGCGAGAATCCCGAGTTCTATGCCTTCTATCGCAGCCTCGAAGCCTATCGCCAGAGCTTTGGCAACAAGAATGACCTTCTGGTGGTTGACCCGAGCGCCGATTTCTTCAAGTATCTGAAGAACAGCGGCAGGGGCGGTGGCAGCAAGTAATTCGCAGAGCGCTTGATGACCACTCTGCTGCTGGCACTGGCCCTGATGCTGGTGATCGAGGGCTTGCTGCCGTTTGTCGCGCCGCGCGTCTGGCGCGAGACTTTTCGCCGTGTCACCGAACTTGGCGACGGGCAGTTGCGTTTCATCGGCCTGACCTCGATCATCATCGGTCTGGTGATCTTGTTCTTCCTGGGATGAAGTTCAAATGACGCACGCCTGGTTACTGCCCGAGGCCATCGAAGACCTGCTGCCTGCCGAGGCCGCACAGGTTGAGGCTTTGCGTCGCCGTCTGCTCGACGAGTTCTCCCGGCACGGTTACCAGCTGGTTGCGCCGCCGATGCTGGAATTCGCCGATGCGCTGCTTTGCGAGAGCGGCCGTGACCTGGATTTGCGCAGCTTCAAGCTGGTTGACCAGTTGTCCGGCCGGACGCTGGCCCTGCGTGCCGACATCACCCCGCAGGTTTCGCGCATCGACGCCCACCTGCTGAATCGCCGTGGCGTCACAAGGCTGTGCTATTGCGGCAGTGTGCTGCATACGCGACCATCCAGCCTGCTGGCGTCGCGCGAGCCCTTGCAGATTGGCGCGGAGCTCTATGGCCATGCCGACATCGAAGCGGATCACGAAGTCATCCGTCTGCTGGCGCGTGCGCTGCGGCTCGCCGAGCTGCCGCCCAGCCGCATCGATCTGGGGCATGTCGGGATATTCCGCGCTCTGACCGCCGGGTTGAAACTGGCGCCGGGTGTCGATCAGCAATTGTTCGAGGCCCTGCAGGCCAAGGATTTACCCACCCTGCGCGAACTGACCGCCGATCTGCCGGCTACGGCGCGCGACGGACTGCTGACCTTGCCGACCTTATATGGTGGCGTGGAAGTCCTGACCGGCGCTGCCGTTTGCCTGCCGGGACTCCCGGAAATATCCAGCGCCCTTGCCGATCTGTTGCGCCTGGCAAACGAACTGGCCGACTTGCCGCTCTCTTTCGACCTGGCCGATCTGCGCGGCTACCACTATCACAGTGGCGTGGTATTCGCCGCCTACTGCGATGACAGCCCGACCGCGCTGGCGCTGGGTGGGCGTTACGATTCGATCGGCGAGCGTTATGGTCGCGGCCGGCCGGCAACGGGTTTTTCGCTTGACTTGCGCGCACTGGCACGTCTGTCATCGCCACAAACAGGGCCAGGGGCAATCCTCGCGCCTTGGCCGGAAGATACGGTTTTGCACGCGGAAATCGAACGTCTACGGACGCAGGGGGAATGTGTGATTTCCGCGCTGCCAGGACACTCAGGCAGCTGGCGCGAGGCAGGTTGCGACCGCCAAATGACCCAACGTAATGACAAATGGATCATCGAACCTTTAGAGGAAAATTGATATGGCCAAGAACGTAGTCGTGATCGGTACGCAATGGGGCGACGAGGGCAAGGGCAAGGTTGTCGACCTGCTGACGGATCATTCCCAGGGCGTGGTGCGTTTCCAGGGTGGCCACAATGCCGGCCACACGCTGGTGATCGCCGGCAAGAAGACGGTACTACACCTGGTGCCCTCCGGCATCCTGCGCGACGGCGTGGTCTGCTACATCGGCAACGGCGTGGTGCTTTCTCCCGAGGCCCTGCTCAAGGAAATCGACGGATTGCAGGCGGCCGGCGTCAATGCCGAGGCGCGCCTGCGCATTTCCGAAGCTTGCCCGCTGATCCTGCCTTACCACCAGGCGCTGGACGTCGCGCGTGAGGTCGCCAAGGGCGTCAACAAGATCGGCACCACCGGTCGCGGCATCGGCCCGGCCTACGAGGACAAGGTGTCGCGGCGCGGCCTGCGTGTGCAGGATTTGCTGCGGCCCAAGCGCTTTGCCGAGAAGCTTGCCGAGATTCTTGACTATCACAACTTCGTGTTAAAGAATTACCTGGGTGCCGAGACCGTAGATTTCCAGAAGACGCTGGACGGTGCCATGGCCATTGCGCCACGCCTGACGGGCATGATCGCCGATGTGCCGCGCGCGCTTTACGATGCCCACAAGGCCGGCGCGAATCTGCTGTTCGAGGGTGCGCAGGGCACACTGCTCGACATCGACCACGGTACCTTCCCCTATGTCACCTCGTCCAACTGCGTTGCCGGTGCGGCGGCGGCGGGTGCGGGTGTTGGCCCGGGCATGCTGCATTACATCCTGGGCATCACCAAGGCCTACACCACGCGCGTCGGCGGCGGCCCGTTCCCGACCGAGCTTTACGATGCCCTCGACAAGCAGGATCCGACCGGCAAGCACATGGCCACCAAGGGCCACGAATTCGGCGCCACCACGGGGCGTGCGCGGCGTTGCGGCTGGTTTGATGCCGCGGCGATGAAGCGTTCGATCCAGATCAACGGCGTTTCCGGCCTGTGCGTCACCAAGCTCGATGTGCTCGACGGCATCGAGGAGATGAAGATCTGCATCGGCTACAAGCTCGACGGCAACTTTACCGACATCCTGCCGGTGGGTGCCGACGATCTCGAACGTTGCGAGCCGGTCTACGAGTCGATGCCCGGCTGGCAGGACAGCACGGTCGGCGTCAAGGCGCTCGACGGCCTGCCGCCGGCAGCGCGCGCCTACATCAAGCGCATGGAAGAGGTGTGTGGCGTCCCGGTCGACATGGTGTCAACCGGCCCCGACCGCGATGAGACCATCATCCTGCGTCATCCCTTCAAGTAAGGCATGACTTTCCGCTGCGCCGGCAAAAGTCGGGGTTTGGAGCGCCGGCAATAGTCGGCGCTGGCGGGACGGCGCCAATTGTTCTATTGTGTCGATATGGATGGCGCCAGCCCGCATGGGCCTATCGATGAAGGCGAGATCATTCATCAGATAGCAGGCTGCAACATTCGCTTACGTTCTGCTGCCATGGCGTCATCAACAAGATACAGCCGTGCGTTTTAATTGTACTTTTAGCAAGACGTGGAGCAGCGCTATGAAAGCCAATGAAATTGAAGTGCGGACCGCCGCCTGCAACTCTGCGCGGTACATTTCTTCAGACACATTCAAACGCTTGTGGCTGTTATTGATACTGACCATGTTCGTCGTCGGGAGCGCGTGGGCCGGGCCGCGCGGTTGGCCGCACCATCCCTATCCGCGCAGTTCCGTGCAGTTCGGGGTGCATATCGGTGTGCCCTGGGGCTATCCGCCGCCGATTTATTGGCCATACGTCTATGCGCCGCCTGTTGCACCCGTCGTGGTGGTGACCCCGCCGCCGGTCTATGTCGAGCAACCCAGAACTTCAGTGCCGGTGCTGGAACCAGGGTACTGGTATTACTGCAACGAGGCACAAGCGTATTACCCCTATGTGAAGCAATGCCCGGGCGGGTGGCAACAGGTCGCTCCGCAGCCCGCACAGTGATGGAGTGAATCTCATGCAAACCAGACTTCTGCTTTCTCTGGCCGCCCTGGCAGTGCTTGCCGGTTGTGCCAGCGTGCCGACCGGCCCCAATGTCATGGCCCTGCCGGGTACCGGCGTAACTTTCGAACAATTTCGTGCCGATGATCTGATGTGCCGCGATTTTGCGTATCAGCAGATCGGCGGCAAGGCCCGCGAACAAACGGGTAGCCATGCCGCAATCGGTAGCGCGGCAGTCGGTACGGCCATCGGCGCCGTTGCCGGTGCCGCCATCGGTGGACAGCGCGGCGCCGGGGTGGGCGCCGGCACCGGACTGATCATCGGCAGCGCTACGGGGGCAGAAGCCTCCCGGTCCGTGGCCTATGGCAGCCAGCGCCAGTACGACATCGCCTATGTGCAATGCATGTACGCCAAAGGCCATCGGGTACCGGTTAGCGCAAGCTATACTCCTGCGCGCATCCCGGCGGCATCTCCCGGCACTCCGCCCCCGCCGCCGGCCGGGATGCCGCCCCCGCCGCCCAATCGTTAAACAGCTTGATTACTGGTCAATGGGGTCAAATGGGTGAATTTGGCATTGACCGCAAAACAGCAGATCAGTAGAATGCGCGCTCTTCGGGGTGTAGCGCAGCCCGGTAGCGCGCTTGCTTTGGGAGCAAGATGTCGGGGGTTCGAATCCCTCCACCCCGACCAAAGCGTCTGACAACCGGCCTGCACCACCGAGACCGCTTGACAGGCCGCCCGTAGCTCAACCGGATAGAGCACCGGCCTTCTAAGCCGGGGGTTGTGAGTTCGAGTCTCGCCGGGCGGACCAGATTTTCGGTGGCGCCGCAAGGCGTGACGTGTAGTTCAAAGGTGGTGGCTGTAGCTCAGTTGGTAGAGTCCTGGATTGTGATTCCAGTTGTCGTGGGTTCGAGCCCCATCAGCCACCCCAAAAAATCAAATAAAAAAACCGCCCAATGGGCGGTTTTTTTATTTATTCCCGAGGCTAGCCCGCAAAAAAGTCCTTCACCTTGTCCAGCCAGCCTTGCGCCTTCGGGTGATGAGTGGCGGCATTGCCCTGGCTGATTTCCTCGAACTCGCGCAGCAGTTCCTTCTGGCGGTCGGTGAGGCTGACAGGGGTCTCGACGACGACATGGCAGAGCAGGTCGCCATGAGCGGCCGAGCGGACGCCCTTGATGCCTTTGCCGCGCAGGCGGAAGACCTTGCCGGTTTGGGTTTCGGCGGGAACCTTGAGTTTGGCGACACCGTCCAGCGTGGGAATTTCGATCTCGCCACCCAGCGCGGCGGCGGTGAAGCTGACCGGCATTTCGCAATGCAGGTCGTCGTGGTCGCGCTGGAAAACCTGGTGCGGTTTGATGTGAATCTGCACATACAGGTCGCCGGGCGGGCCGCCATTGACACCGTGTTCGCCCTCGCCGGACAGGCGAATCCGATCACCTTCGTCGATGCCGGATGGAATCTTGACCGAGAGGGTCTTGTGCTGCTTGATGCGGCCGGCACCGTGGCAGGTGCCGCAAGGGTCGGCGACGTAGCGGCCGCTGCCGTGGCACTTCGGGCAGGTTTGCTGAATGGAGAAAAAGCCTTGCTGCATGCGCACCTGGCCGTGGCCGCCGCAGGTCGGGCAGGTCTTGGGTTCGGTGCCTTTCTTGGCGCCAGTGCCCTCGCAACTTTCGCATTCAGCCATGGTGGGAATGCGGATGCGTGTCTCGGTGCCGCGCGCGGCCTCTTCGAGCGTGACTTCAAGGTTGTAGCGCAGGTCGGCGCCACGATAGACATTGGAACGCCCGCCGCCGCCCCGGCCGCCGAAGATGTCGCCGAAGATGTCGGAGAAGGCATCGCCGAAGTTTCCGGGACCACCGCCCATGCCGGCCTGCTGGTCGACCCCGGCGTGACCAAACTGGTCGTAGGCCTGACGCTTCTTGGGTTCGGAAAGGATTTCGTAGGCTTCCTTGGCTTCCTTGAAGCGATCTTCGGACTTCGGATTGTCCGGGTTGCGGTCCGGGTGATGCTTCATCGCCAAGCGGCGATAGGCCTTCTTGATCTCTTCGTCGGATGCGTCGCGATTGACGCCGAGGACTTCGTAGTAGTCGCGTTTTGCCATGACTGTCCTGATAAAACGGCAATGGGCCGGGGCTAGAAACTAGCCGGCGGCCCGCTGCCGATGTGTTGCAGGTGAATTACTTCTTGTCTTTTACTTCGGTGAATTCGGCATCCACTACATCCGGGTTGTCTTTCTTGGCTTCGCCGCCTGAAGCGGCGCCAGCAGCACCAGCACCAGCCGCTTCAGCCTGCTGCGTCTCGGCATAAATCTTCTCGCCGAGTTTCTGCGAAGCCTGGCCAAGTGCCTGCGTCTTGGCTTCGATGTCGGCTTTGTCGTTGCCCTTCATGGCCTCTTCGGCCTCCTTGATGGCGGCTTCGATCTTGGCCTTTTCATCGGCGTCGACCTTGTCGCCGTGCTCGGCCACGGCCTTCTTCACCGAGTGCACCATGGCATCGCATTGATTGCGGGTATCGACCAGTTCGTGGGCCTTCTTGTCTTCTTCGGCGTGGGCCTCGGCATCCTGCACCATGCTCTGGATCTCCTCGTCGGAGAGGCCCGAGTTGGCCTTGATGGTGATCTTGCTCTCCTTGCCGGTACCCTTGTCCTTCGCTGAAACGTGGAGGATGCCGTTCGCATCGATGTCGAAGGTGACCTCGATCTGCGGCATGCCGCGCGGTGAGGGCGGGATGTCGGTCAGGTTGAACTGGCCGAGGCTCTTGTTGCCGGCGGACATTTCACGCTCGCCCTGCAGCACATGGATGGTCACCGCGTTCTGGTTGTCGTCGGCGGTGGAGAACACCTGACTGGTCTTGGTCGGAATCGTCGTGTTCTTCTTGATCAGCTTGGTCATCACGCCGCCCAGGGTTTCAATGCCGAGGGAGAGCGGCGTGACGTCGAGCAGCAGCACGTCCTTGACTTCGCCCTGCAACACGCCGCCCTGAATGGCGGCACCGACGGCGACGGCCTCGTCCGGGTTCACGTCGCGGCGCGGTTCCCGGCCGAACAGTTCCTTGACCTTGTCCTGCACCTTGGGCATGCGCGTCATGCCGCCAACCAGGATGACGTCGGCGATGTCCTCGATCTTGACGCCGGCATCCTTGATGGCCATACGGCAGGGCGCGACACAGCGCTCGATCAGTTCGTCCACCAGCGACTCAAACTTGGCGCGGGTGATCTTCATCGCCAGGTGCTTCGGGCCGGATGCATCTGCCGTGATATAGGGCAGGTTGATCTCGGTCTGCTGGTTGGACGAGAGTTCGATCTTGGCCTTTTCGGCGGATTCCTTCAGACGCTGCAGTGCCAGCACGTCTTTCTTGAGGTCGACGCCCTGTTCCTTCTTGAACTCGGTGACGATGTAATCGATGATGCGCTGGTCGAAGTCCTCGCCACCGAGGAAGGTGTCGCCGTTGGTCGACATGACCTCGAACTGGTGCTCGCCCTCGATCTCGGCGATGTCGATGATGGAGATGTCGAAGGTGCCACCGCCGAGGTCGAACACCGCGATCTTGCGGTCGCCTTCCTGCTTGTCGAGGCCGAAGGAAATGGCTGCGGCGGTCGGCTCGTTGATGATGCGCTTGACCTCAAGCCCGGCGATCTTGCCGGCATCCTTGGTGGCCTGGCGCTGGGAGTCGTTGAAGTAGGCCGGTACGGTGATGACGGCTTCGGTGACTTCCTCGCCGAGATAGTCTTCGGCGGTTTTCTTCATCTTGCGCAGCACCTCGGCAGAAACCTGCGGGGGGGCCATCTTCTGGCCGCGTGCCTCGACCCAGGCGTCGCCGTTATCGGCCTTGACGATCTTGAAGGGCATCAGGTCGATGTCCTTCTGCACTTCCTTCTCTTCGAAGCGGCGACCGATCAGGCGCTTGACGGCGAACAGGGTGTTCTTGGCGTTGGTGACGGCCTGGCGCTTGGCGCTGGCGCCGCACAGAATGTCGCCATCCTCGGTGTAAGCGACGATGGATGGCGTGGTGCGCGCACCTTCGGAATTCTCGATGACCTTGGGCTTGCCGCCTTCCATGATGGCGACGCAGCTATTGGTGGTGCCGAGGTCGATGCCGATGATCTTGCCCATGTGTGTTTTCCTTTAGTACTGAAATTCGTGGATAAAAACTTGTCTGCGTTAAATATGGGGTTATTGCCCCATGGTTCAAGCGGTGGCTGCGCTTTAGTCTTTCGGCTTGGCGACAGTCACCAGTGCCGGGCGCAGAATGCGCTCGTGCAGGGCATAGCCTTTCTGCAGTACGCTGACCACCGTATTGGGCTCCTGTGGGGCGTCGACCATGGCGATGGCCTGATGGAAGTGCGGATCGAATTTCTCACCGAGCGGGTTCAATTCGGCCACGGCAGATTTTTCGAAGGCGGCATTGAGTTGCCGCAGTGTCAGCTCGACGCCGGCCTTGAGCGCTTCGGCGGTCTGGGTTTCGTTGGCCAGGGCAGCCTCAAGGCTGTCTTTCACGGCCAGAAGTTCGCCGGCAAATTTTTCAGCGGCGAATTTGTGGGCCTTGGTGACGTCTTCCTGGGCGCGGCGGCGCAGGTTTTCGGTGTCGGCCTTGGCGCGCAGCCAGGCGTCGTGGCTTTCGGCAGCCTTCAGTTCGGCGGCCTTGAGCAGTGCTTCCGGGCTGTGGGTGCTATCGACACCGCTTGTTTCAGACGCAGTCGCTGCACTGGCGTCTTTGGCATCTGCTTCTTGTTCGGAAAGGGATAGGTTTTTTTCTTCCTGCATGGGACGGTGTCCTTTATTACGTTAAACCATGCAGTGAATGAGGCCACTTTGCCATTTTTTCAAGGGCAAAGTGGCGGGTATTTGTTTTAAACCGTCAAATCGATCTCCTGCAGGCTGCCGGCCTGGCCGGATTCACTGAGATAGAGTCCGCTCGCCTTGACCTGCCCCTGATCCCTGTTCTCGCTGTCACGCAGGGCAAACGGCGTCGTGGCATGCGCCAGCGCGAGGGCGCCGATGCCCAGATCGGCCAGTGTTTTCAGCGAGCCGGGGCCGGTGCTGGCCGGTACCCAAACACCCAGGTGCTTGAAATCCGGATCGTTTTCGTCGATCCAGCCATTGCCGTCGGCATCGAGGCGGGCCAGTTCGGCGAATCCCTTGCCGGTTTGCGGGCCAAACAGTTCCTTGCCGGAGTCGATGCGGCCATTGTGGTTGCGGTCCAGCGCCAGATAGCCACTGCCCGAGGCGAACAAGGGCAGGTTTTCTGCCTGGCCGTCGCCGTCGAGGTCGAAACTGAAACGCTGGTTTGCCAGACTGGCCAATTGCACTGCCGTGCCGCCGAAATTGACGACCAGCGGGTCCTTGCGCACGGCATCGCCGACACGCAGGCTGACGCTGGTTTCTTCCCGGTAGTAACGGGTCATTTCAAGGTTCAACTGGAAGCTGAATTCCTGCCCGTCAGCGGTGCGCACCACGCCCTGGGCGGAAAACCGGCTGGTTTCGATTTCTTCGCGGATGGCGTGGTAGTCGTATTCGATGCCGAAGCCGGCAGCTTGATTGCTGCCGGTCGCCGCCGTGCTCGCCGCGATCGCCTCAGTGCCATGCGCACTGCGCCGCATTTCCGCAGAAAAAGCTTCAACATCAAGGGTCCGTACCTTCTCGCCGGTCAGCATCTCGATCATGTGCCTGATGAGGACAAGAAAAGGATCCTTGTCGGCGGCTTCGAAGGCGGCGTCGATGGCCTGGGCTTGGGATGTGTCGGTTTGGTCTGCCGCAAAAGTCGGCGCTGGTGGGACGGCGACAGCCGGAACACCGCGTAAATTTTGGGCAGCGATAGCCGGAAGACCGCGCAAATCAGGGACGGCGGCAAATGCCTGGCGCGCCGCGGTCGAAATGCTGGCGATGGTAGAGGGTAGGGCCGGCCGGTCCGCGCGTTCAAAATCCGGTCGTTCGCCACGCCAGGCACGCAGGGTTTCACTGCTTTGCTGGCGCGTCTGCGCAGCATGGTCGGCTTGCAGGGCAAGCTCGCTACTGGCGATTTTCATGAGTCTTCTCCTCCGGGCAAAGCTTGCCCATCAGGAGGGTAACGACGTTCGGGAAGCCAGCTTTAGTCGGTCGCCGTACCCGCTACGGGGCATTTCATTCCGCCAGTCCCAAAGGGATTTCCTTCGGTCACGCCGACTTTCAAAGATGCCAACTTACATAACAAATTAGATTAACAATAATAAATAACGATATGTTAATTAATATAAATATGTTTATTGTTCAGCCTGGAATTCGCAGTAAATGTGCGACTGCCGCCGGATCATGCGCTGCCTGATGCGGCAGGACGCCGAGTAGCGGTGCGGGCAGCCGATCCACCAGCGCCGCGATGTTTTCCACCCGGCGAGGCAGCGCCGGATCGATGCTGTTGGCCACCCAACCGGCGAGGGTCAGGCCGCGTTCAAGGATGGCTGCGGCGGTGAGCCGGGCGTGGTTGATGCAGCCGAGGCGCAGACCGACCACCAGAATCACCGGTAAATTTAGATGAGCAGCCAGATCGGCGGTGTCAATCGATTCGCCCAGCGGCACCAGAAAGCCGCCCGCACCTTCGACCAGGGTGAGGTCGGCCTGCGCGGCGAGTTGCTCGAAGGCGGTGCGAATCACGGCAAGATCGATGGCCCGCCCCGCTTCGGCCGCGGCGATATGCGGGGCGATTGGCGGGGGAAAGCAGTAGGGATTGACGAGTTCCGCTGCCGCAATGAATGAGCTTGCGGCGTTCAGGCACTCGACATCCTCGTTGCGGCCGCTGTTGTCGGTACCGGCGGCAACCGGCTTCATGCCGATGGCCGTGCGGCCCTGTTGGCGCGCAGCATGGAGCAGGGCGCAGCTGACGAGGGTTTTGCCGACCCCCGTATCGGTGCCGGTGATGAAGAAGCCAGTGCCGGGGCGTGGCGAGGTCATTTCAGCGCGGTGCATAGAATTACCTGGTAAGTCGCGGGCAGACCGGCATCTTCCCGCAGGGATTCGTAGCGCGCCTCGACCGCTTGCCAGACCTGGCGACCGAACAGTCCCGGCCGGCGGTTTGCCCCGACCTGATTCGCGCCGAGCGATTTCAGGGTGCGCAACAATGTTTTCAGGTCGGGATGGTAGCGGCGGATACTGCGGGTTTCCAGCGTCACATTGCGCAAGCCCGCCGTGGCGCAGGCGTCCGCCAGCAGTTGTTCCGGAGAAAATTCAAGTACATGGCGGTGCTGGTCAACACCGGCAAAGGCATGGTGCAATTCGGCCAGGGTACCGGTGCCCAGAGTGCTGACGGCGAGCACCCCGCCGCGGGAAAGCACGCGGGCAGCCTCGGCAATGACTCGTCGCGTGTCGCACCACTGGATCGACAGGCTCGACCAGTAAAGGTCGAAGGCGTCTGCTGGCAAGGGCAGCGCTTCGATGTCGGCACAGATCCGCTCGCCTGCCGAACCGATCAACATCGCGTGGGCAAAGTCGGCGGCGACCAGCCGCGCAGCCGGCCACCGTGCGGCGAGCAGGCGCTGGCCGTAGCCGGTGCCGGAACCGGCATCGAGGATCGTGGAGGCAACAGTCGGCGCCGGGCCGCCCCAAGCCGACGTCAGCGGATTGCCCCCTCTGGGGGTGGGGGGCGGCGAGCCGGGGTTGCGAGCGTGGGGGGCTAACAAAGTCGGCGCTGGCAGAGCGGCGAGCAGCAGTTCGCAGACCTGCCGCTGCAGGCCGGCCACTGAATCGTAGCTGGCGGCGGCGCGGTCGAAGGACTGGCGAACTGCACGTTTGTCGGCGCGTTCATTCATGCGCAAAGCGCCTCAACAGATCCGCACAGCGCTCCGGATGTGCCAGAAAAGGCGCGTGAGCCGCGTCGGGAAAGACTTCCAGCCGGGCATTCGGCAGATGTGTGGCCAAGCATTCGCCTGCGGCCAGCGGCATCAGGGCGTCGTGTGCGCCATGCAGTAACAGGACTGGCTGGCGGATCCGGCTGACGTCATTCCGCAAGTCGGTGTCGCGCAGGGTTTTCAGACCGGCGGCCAGCGTGGTCGCTATGACCTCAGTGACCTCAGTTGCCTCGGTGGCCAGCACCGCGGAAAGTTCGCGGGTCAGGCGGCGTGCCTGGGCGTCCCCCTGATTCAGCAGCGCGGCAAAGCGCCGCAGGGCTGTGTGAGGATCGGCGGCGACCGCTGTGGCGAAGCCCTCCAGCAGGGCCGCTGGCTGGGCATGCGGCCAGTTGGGTGCCTGCACGAAGCGCGGCGTCGCGCCGATCAGGACGAGGCGGGCGATCCGCCCGGGCTGCGTCAGCGCCATTTGCATTGCGGTCAGTGCGCCGAGCGACCAGCCGCACACTATGGCGCCTGCCGGCAGGTGGGCACCGGCCGGCAGGTCGTCGCTGGCGGAATGGATGCGGAAGTCTTGTTCCAGCAAACGGGTGAGCGGCTGCCAGACGCGGGAATCGAAGCCCCAGCCGGGCAGTAAAACCAGATCTTTCACCGCGTGATTTCCGCGAGCGCGTCGAGTAGCCGATCCACCTGTGCTTCGGTGTGCGCGGCGGAGAGCGAAATGCGCAAGCGCGCCTGACCCTCAGGCACGGTCGGCGGACGGATCGCTGGCGCCCAGACGCCGTGCGCCTTCAAGGCTTCGGCCAGCGCGACGGTCGCATGGTTGTCGCCGATGACGAGCGGCTGGATCGGCGTGCTCGAGGGCGGCAGCCGCCAGCCGCTGCGGGCGCAAAGCGGTGCCAGTCCGGCCCTTAAGCGGGCGATCAATGATTGGAGGTGCGCGCGGCGGTCGTCTGCTGATTCAATGAGTTTCAGGCTTTCTTGCAAAACCGCGGCCAGCATGGGCGGCGTGGCGGTGGTGAACATGGCCGTGCGCGCTTTCTGGGTCAGCCACTCGATGACTGTGCTGTCGCCCGCGACGAAAGCGCCGGCGACCCCGGCCGCCTTGCCGAGCGTGCCCATCAGCAGGATGCGGCCACCCGGCTTGAGACCGTGGTGGGCCAGTGTGCCGCGACCTTGCGGACCGAGTACGCCGAAGCCGTGGGCATCATCGACCACCAGCCAGGCGTCGTAGCTTTCGGCGAGCGCCAGGAGTTCCGGTAGCGGCGCGATGTCGCCATCCATGCTGAAGACGGCATCGGTGAGGATCAGCCGCTGCTTGGCGCGGTTGGCGGTCAGTTGCCCTTCCAGCACGGCGACATCGAGGTGCGGATAGCGGTGGTTGAATGCCAACGAGAGGCGCACCGCGTCGATCAGTGAGGCGTGGTTGAGCTTGTCGGCGAAGATGACGTCGCCGCGCCCGGCCAGCGCAGGGACCACGCCGAGGTTGGCCATGTAGCCGGTGGAAAAGAACAGCGCGCGCTCCGCGCCGACAAAGGCGGCAAGCTGCTCCTCCAGTTCCTGATGCGGCCGGAAATGGCCGCCGAGGAAATGCGAGGCGCCGGCACCGACGCCCCAGCGGCGGACCGCCGCGACGGCGGCTTCAACCAGCCGCGGGTCGGCGGCCAGGCCGAGATAGTCGTTGCTGGCAAAGGCGAGCAGCGGCCGGCCGTCGAGGATCATTTCCGGACCGCAGCAAGAGTCGGCGCTGGCGGGACGGCGCAACAGGCCGGCCGCGGCCAGCGCTGCCAGTTCGGCGTCGAGATTCATCCCGATTGGATGGCGGCATCCAGCGCCGCGACTGTGGCGTGGCACAGGTGCCGGGTTTCCGCCGCGTCGAGGATGTAGGGCGGCATCAGGTACACGGTGTTGCCGATCGGCCGCAGCAGCACTTCGCGCGCTAGTGCGGCCTGGTAGAAACGTCTGGAAAAGCCGGCGTCGGAGACGACGTCGAATGCGAAGATCATGCCGCGCCGGCGGTAGTGGCGAACGTTCGGGTGATCGGCCAGGGGCGCCAGCAGCGCGTCGATGTGCGCCGCCCGGGCTTTGTTGGCGTTGATCACGTCGTCCGTCGCGAAAATGTCCAGACTCGCCAGCGCCGCCCGGCAGGCGAGCGGGTTGCCGGTGTAGGAGTGCGAATGGAGGAAACCACGTGTCGTGGCATCGTCGTAGAAGGCGGCGTAGATCGGGTCCGTCGTCATGACGGCGGAGAGCGGCAGATAGCCGCCGGAGATGCCCTTCGACAGGCAGAGAAAGTCGGGCGTGATGGCGGCCTGCTCAAAGGCGAAGAAGCTGCCGGTGCGGCCGAAGCCGACCGCTATCTCGTCGCAGATCAGGTGCACTTGGTAGCGGTCGCACAAGGCGCGGGCCAGCCGCAGGTATTCGGGATCATGCATGGCCATGCCGGTGGCGCACTGCACCAGTGGTTCGACAATCAGTGCGGCGACCTGGCCATGGTGCTCGGCCAGATGCGCCTCCAGTGCGGCAGCCGCGCTGCGGGCGGCCTCGATTGCAGACGCCGCGTTGCGCGCATCAGGCGAAGGCAGCACCGTGGCGCCGCGCAGCAACGGCCCATAGGCAGCGCGGAACAGCGGGATGTCGGTGACCGCCAGCGCACCGACGGTTTCGCCGTGATAGCCGCCGGCGAGGCAGAGGAAGTTTTGTTTCTCCGGCCGGCCGCTGTTCTGCCAGTAGTGGAAGGACATCTTCAGCGCGATCTCGGTGGCCGAAGCGCCGTCGGAGGCATAGAAGCAGTGGCCCAACTTGTTGCCGGTCAGCGCCGCGAGGCGTTCGGCCAGTTGCACCGCCGGTTCATGGGTGAAGCCGGCGAGCATGACGTGCTCCAGCTTTTCCAGCTGGTCGCGCAGGGCCGCGTTGATGCGCGGATTGCAATGACCGAAGAGATTGACCCACCAGGAACTGATGCCGTCGAGCCAGCGCCGACCGTCGCTGCCATACAGCCAGGCGCCTTCCCCGCGCGTGATGGACAGCAGCGGCAGTTCGCCACTGTCGTGATGTTTCATCTGGGTGCAGGGGTGCCAGACGGCGGCGCGACTGCGCTGGAGGAGGGCGTCCGGCCTGGGGTCTGGCATGCTGGAATCAGCCGCGCGAACGCAACCGGTTCAGGGCGATGTCGGCCAGTGCGGCGATCCAGTCCGGTCGTTCGTTGAGGCAGGGGATGTAATGAAATTCCTTGCCGCCCTTGCCGAGGAAGGCGGCCTTGCACTCCAGCGCGATCTCTTCCAGCGTTTCAAGGCAGTCGGCGGCAAAGCCGGGGCAGAGGATGTCGACGCGTTCGACGCCCTGTCCGGCCAGTTCTTCGAGCGTCGGCTGGGTGTAGGGCTGCAGCCATTTGGCCGGACCGAAGCGCGACTGGAAAGTGACGAGCAGTTGTCCGTCCGGCAAGCCCAGTCGGCTGGCGAGCAACTGGCCGGTGCGCTGGCATTCGTGGAAATAAGGGTCGCCCAGTTCGGTGGAACGCTGCGGCAGGCCGTGAAAGCTGAGCAGCAGCCGGGTATTGTCCGTCGGCCGGCCATGGGCCTGCCAGTGTTCGCGCACGCTGGCGGCCAGCGCATCGAGGTAGCCCGGATGGTCGTGGTAGTCGCGGACGAAGCTGATCTCGGGCAGGTTGCGCGCGCGCAGAATCCAGCCGGCAACGCTGTCCATCACGCTGGCGGTGGTCGAGGCGGCAAACTGCGGGTAGAGCGGCACGATCAGGATGCGCGTGGCGCCGGCGGCCTTGAGCTCGTCGAGTTTCGACTCGATGGGAGGCTGGCCGTAGCGCATCGCGAAGTCGATCAGCAGTTCGTCCAGCCCCTGTTGGCCAAGCAGGCCTTTCAACAGCTTGGCCTGCCGTTCGGTATGCACCTTGAGCGGCGAACCTTCCGTCATCCAGACCGCCGCATATTTTTCGGCGGATTTTTTCGGCCGGGTGTTGAGGATGATGCCGTTGAGGACGAACCACCAGGCCAGGCGCGGGATTTCAACAACCCGCGGATCCCAGAGAAATTGGCCGAGATAGCGGCGCACCGCCGCAGTGGTCGGTGCTTCCGGCGTGCCGAGATTGACCAGCAATATCGCGGTGCGTGGCGCGGCGGCGGTGTCGCGGACAGGTTCGGTGCGGTAGCGTGGCATGCCTGGTTGACTTGGTTGGCTTAGTGGGTATTGAGCGCGGAAGAAAGCAGTCGCGCGCTGATGTCGACGATCGGGATGACACGCTCGTAAGCCATGCGCGTCGGGCCGATGACGCCGATGGTGCCGACGATCTGGCCATCGACTTCGTAGGGGGCGGCGACCACGCTGCATTCGTCGAGCGGCGCGATACCCGATTCGCCGCCGATAAAGACATGCACGCCCTCGGCGCGGTTGGACAGGTCGAGCAGTTGCATCAGCCCGGTGCGCTGCTCGAACAGGTCGAAAAGCTGGCGCAGACGTTCCATGTTGGTCGATAGGTCGTTGGCGTTGAGCAGGTTGCGCTCGCCCGAGATGACATATTGCGAAGCTGTCTCGGCGGTGACGGCAGCGCCGGCATCGACGGCGGCGCTCATCAGTTCGGTCATGTCGCTGCGCAATTGCTGGAGTTCTTCCTTGAGCCGATGACGGATCTGCTGGAAGTCGAGACCGGCGAAATTCTGCGTCAGGTAGTTGGCGGCGGTCACCAGTTCGGACGGCGAGTAGGGCCGCTGGGTGAGCAGAATGCGGTTCTGCACCTCGCCGCTGGCGGTGACGATGATCAGCAGGATGCGCGTCTCGGTGAGGCTGAGAAACTCGATCTGACGGATGCGCGGTGCCTGGCGGTGCGGGGCGATCACCACGCCGGCAAAATGCGTGAGCTCGGAGATCAGATGGGAGGCCTGACTCAACACGCGTTGCGGGGCATCGGGATGGAGGGCGCCCTTGAGTTCGGAAATATGCTTTGGGTCGAGAGGCCGTACGGTGAGCAGGGTGTCGACAAACAGACGGTAGCCGAGCGGCGTCGGCACGCGGCCGGCAGAGGTGTGCGGGCTGGTGATGAAGCCCATCTCTTCCAGATCGGCCATGACGTTGCGGATGGTTGCCGGCGACAATTCCAGGCCGGAGTATTTCGACAGCGTGCGCGAGCCGACCGGCTGACCTTCGACGATGTAGCGTTCGATCAGGGTCTTGAGCAGGGTTTGGGCGCGCGGGTCGAGCATGGCATGGATTGTAACGAACTGAATGGCCGGATTACGGTTGGCCTTCGTGGTTAAATTCGTTCTTCGCAAGTTATTCGCCGTCCTGCCAGTCCCACGGGGATTCCCTTCGGTCAAGCTGACTTTTAAACCATGTCCCGCCAATTGAATGTCCACGCCCTTGGTCAGGTCTTCACCCCTGCGGCGGTGGTTGAGCGCATGCTGGCCTTGCGGCAGCGGCGTGGACGCAGCCTGGACCCGGCGGCCGGCGACGGCGCCTTCTGCACGCGCATCAATGGCTGCGAGGCTATCGAGATCGATTCGACGGTTGCACCGGCGGGTGCCCAGGTGATGGATTTTTTCGCTTATCCCGTCAGCGAAAAATTCGACACGGTGATCGGCAATCCGCCCTATGTGCGCCAGCAGGACATTCCCGCGGAAACCTTGGGGCGGCTCGATAGCGCCTTGTTCGATGGGCGCAGCAACCTCTGCCTGTATTTCATCGAGAAGTCGGTGCGCCACCTGCGGCGTGGCGGTGAACTGATCTTCATCGTCCCGCGCGAATTCACCAAGCTCACGGCGGCGCGCAAGCTGAATACCTTCCTCTACGAGGAGGGCGACATCACCGATTTCATCGAGCTGGGCGATACGCGCATCTTTGGTTCGCACAATCCCAATTGCGCGATTTTCCGTTTCGAGCGTGGCCGCCACACGCGCCGCCTCAACGATGGCCGCTATTTCGCACTGGTGGATGGGCAGTTGATGTTCTTGCGCGGCGATTACCGCCTGCCGCTCTCCGAACTGTTCGATGTGAAGGTCGGCGCGGTGTCGGGCGCCGACGAGATATACGAACATCCGGCAGGCAACACCGAGTTCGTCTGTTCAAAAACGGTGGATGACGGCCTGACGCGGCGCATGATCTTCGGCCAGTCGCTCCCGGCGCATTTGCTGGCGCATCTTGAGGCGCACAAGGAGCGCCTGCTGGGACGCCGGGTGCGGCCCTTCGACGAATCCAACTGGTGGCACTGGGGCCGGCTGCACCCTGTCAGCACCTCGCCACGGATCTATGTGAATGCCAAGACGCGGCGCGCCCGCCCCTTTTTCCTGCATGATTGTCCCAACTACGACGGTTCGGTGCTGGCGCTGTTTCCGAAAGTGGCGGGGATGGACCTGCAACTGGCGACTGAAATGCTCAACGATGCGGTGGATTGGGAGGAACTGGGCTTCGTCTGTGACGGTCGCCACCTGTTCGCCCAGCGTACCCTGCAAAATTGCCTGGTACCGCCAAAATTCGAAACCCTGCTGAGGCCGCCTGCGACATGAACATCGCGCCTAAATATCGCACGATTGCCCTGATCGGCAAGGACGGCAGTCCCGAGGCCACTGTGGCGCTGGGCCTGTTGCTGCAACATCTGCGCCGGGTGCATGACGGCAGCCTGGCGCTCCGGGTCAAGACGGAAAGCGCCGCGGCGATCGGCGTGCCGGAACTGGCGGCCGGTTTTGACCAGATTGCCGCGTGCGCCGATGTCGCCATCGTGGTCGGCGGCGACGGCACCCTGCTGAATGCCGCCCGGCACCTGGCCGAACATGAAGTGCCACTGGTCGGCATCAACCAGGGCCGGCTCGGCTTCATGACCGACATTGCCCGTGACGACATGCTGGCAGCGATCGACCAGTTGCTGGCGGGCGAGTTCGCCGAAGACCGGCGCCTGCTGCTCGAGGCGCAGGTGCTGCGGGCCGGCGAGCCGGCGTTTCAGACACTCGCGCTCAACGATGTGGTGGTCAATAAAGGCGATCTCGGCCGCCTGATCGAAATGGAAGTGCGCGTCAATGACGAATTCCTCTATGTGCTGCGCGCCGATGGCATGATCGTCGCCACCCCCACTGGCTCGACCGCCTATGCGCTTTCGGCCAACGGCCCGATCCTGCATCCCGCCGTGCCGGGCATCGCCCTGGTGCCGCTGTGCCCGCATTCCCTGACCTACCATCCGATCACGATTGCCGATTCGAGTCGTGTCGACATGGTGCTGCTCACGCCGGGAGATGCCCGCGTCCATTTCGATGGCCAGAGCCATTTCGACATTGCCGCCGGCGACATCGTCCGCGTGGCACGCTCGAACCATGTCGTCACCCTGCTGCATCCGCCCGGTTACAGTTATTTCGCCATGCTGCGCGAAAAGCTGAACTGGAGCTCCACGCCGCGCCGCTGATTCGAGATGATATTTTGTCGACTTCGCCTTGCCGTGCAACAGCGCTGTCCGCGGCTCGCCTTCGCGTCCCATCCTGAATCCCGATAAGCATGCTGCTGCGCCTCGTCATTCGCGATTTCGTCATTGTCGACCGGCTCGAACTTGAGTTCGCGGCCGGCTTTGGCGCGCTGACCGGCGAAACCGGCGCGGGCAAGTCGATCCTCGTCGATGCGCTGTCGCTGGCGCTCGGCGAACGCGGCGATGGCAGCCTGGTCAGGGCCGGTGCCGAGAAGGCCGAGGTTTCCGCCGAATTCGCCGTGACGCCCGGCACGCCGCTGGCCGACTGGCTGGCGGCCAACGATTTCGACTCCGACACCTGCATTCTGCGCCGCATCGTCGATGCCGGCGGTCGTTCGCGGGCCTACCTCAACGGCGCGGCGGCAACGCTGGGCCAGTTGCGCGAAGCGGCGGATTTCCTGGCCGACATTCATGGCCAGCATGCGCACCACTCGTTGCTGCGCGCCGATGCCCAGCGCGCCCTGCTCGATGCGCATGCCGGGGCACAGTCACTGGCCAGGGACGTGGCCGCCGCTCACGCTGTCTGGCGCAATGCCAGCGCGGCGCGTCTGGCTGCGGAAAAGGATGTTGAAGCCAGCACACGCGAACGCGAACTGCTTGACTGGCAGGTCAAGGAACTCGCCGCACTGGCATTCGATGCGCAGGAATGGCAGGAAACCGAGCAGGAACAGCGCCGGCTCGCCCATGCCGCCAGCCTGCTCGAAGCCAGCGATGCCGCACTGGCTGTGCTTGACGAAGGCCAGGGTGACGGCGCTGCGGCGCTGCCGGCCTTGCAGCATGCCAGCGTGCGGCTCACGGAATTGACCGCCTACGATACTGCGTTGGGCGAAGCCGCAGAGCTTTTCGACAGTGCGCTGATCCAGTTGCAAGAGTCGGCGCTGGCGCTACGGCGCTATCGCGAGCGGCTCGATCTCGATCCCGCCCGCCTGGCCGAACTCGATGCGCGCATCGACGCCGTGACGCAGATGGCACGCAAGCACCGCGCCGCGCCGGAAGAACTATCCGCTGTGCATGCCAGATTGGCCGCGCGTCTGCATGAGCTGACGCTTGCCGCCGATCCCGCGGCGCTGGCCGAGCGCGAGCAGCATGCGGCGGCGGCTTACGGCAATCTGGCAAAGCGCCTCACTGCCGAACGCAGCCGCGCTGCAACAGCGCTGAGCAAGGCCGTCAGTGCCGCCATGCAGGAACTGGCGATGGCCGGCGGTCGTTTCGAGGTGGCCTTGTCGCCGCTCGCCGAAGCCGCCTCTTACGGACGCGAAGCCGTCGAGTTTCTGGTCACCGCGAATGCCGGCCAGCTGCTGCGGCCACTCGCCAAGGTAGCGTCGGGAGGCGAACTTTCCCGCATTGGCCTCGCCCTGCAAGTCATCGCCAGCCAGTCCCACGCGGTCGGCACGCTGATCTTCGACGAAGTCGACGTCGGCATCGGTGGCGGCGTCGCCGAAATCGTCGGCCAGATGCTCAAGCAACTCGGCACGGACCGCCAGGTGCTGTGCGTCACCCATCTGGCGCAGGTCGCGGCGCGCGCCGACTGGCAATGGTCGATTGCCAAGGAAACCCGCAGCGAGAATGGCGGTGTCGCCACTGTCAGCCGCGTCACGCCGCTCGACCCCGATGGCCGTGTCGAGGAAGTCGCCCGCATGCTGGGTGGCGTGAAAATTACCGACACCACACGCCGGCACGCGCGGGAGATGCTGGGAATATAGAGACGTTGTGTCCGGGCAGCAGGATCAGACTGGTCTGGCGGGTTACCCCAATAAAAGTCGGCGCTGGCGGTACGGCGCTCTTATAATCGCTGCCACCAAGGAGGTCATGACAGTTCATGTCGCACGATGTCGGTGGTCATATTGATGCTGTCCAGCAGCGCTGGCAGGCCTATCGCGATGACGGCTCATTTGACCGCTTCGTTGAGTTCACCCTGGCGCTGAACAGCCTGGCCGAGCAACTGACTCGCCTCCGGCTGCCCGGTCTGGTGCGTCAGTGCGAGAGCCTGGAAAACGCGGCGCTGGCTTTGTTTGGCGACCCCTCCACGCACCCGCTTGCCGAACAAAGCGTGACGACACTCGATCAGCGGGTCGGTCCGCTGTTGGGCGCAATCCTCACCGCGCGCCATGCCGCAGTCGATACCGAAAAGCGCATCAACGAAACAATGACCGCGCTCGGCATGCCGGAATGGGTCAGGCCGCGCACCGTGTGGATGGTCGTCGAGCTGAAAAACGGTTGGGCCAAGGGGCTGCGCGAGCAACTGTCGTTCTATGGTTTCCGGGTGGTCGAGTCGAGTTGGGATGAGCCACTGCCCCAGCGTGAAGCGCCATTTGCCATCATCTTCGTCCCGAGCGATGAGCATATCGATGATGGGAAACTGGCCCTGATCAAGCAGGCGCGCGTCAGTTGTCCCGCCACCCAGCTGTTTTATGTGGGTGTGCCGCGCGAACTCGATGTCATGGTCACCTTGATGCGCGTCGGCATCGATATCACCATTCAGCGCGAAGAACAGGCCGCCAACCTGCTGTCGAGGATCCTCGATTTCATCCAGACCCGCGAACAGGAGAGCTTCAAGGTGCTGGTGGTCGAAGACTCGCGGGTGGCGGTGGCGCAAATTCAGCGTGCCTTGAATCAGCATGGCATCCAGTGCGAGGTCATCATCGATCCATCCGGTCTGCTCGCTACCCTGGATGCCTACCGTCCCGATCTGGTGCTGATGGACATGTACATGCCGCATTGCAACGGTGTCGAGGCAACGCGGGTATTGCGGCAATTGCCTGCCTATCAATCCATTCCCATTGTGTATTTGTCCAGCGAAACCGACATCGGTTTGCAGGTCGAAGCGCTGCGCCTGGGCGGTGACCAGTTCCTGACCAAGCCCTTCAACCCGGTGGTACTGGCCGCCACCCTGAAAACCACGATCGAGCGCCATCGGGAAATGCAGCGTTGCAGCCACAACGATGGCCTCACCGGGCTGCTGACACACACCGCATCCAAGTCCAGGCTCGATGCCATGCTGGCCACGCTGCCGCCCGATGGCAAACTGTGTGTCGCCATGCTGGATATCGATAAATTCAAGTCAGTCAATGACACCTACGGCCATCCGGTGGGCGATCAGGTGATCCGCAGCCTCGCCTGGCTGCTCAAGGGACGCTTGCGCGGGAGCGACCTCATCGGTCGCTACGGCGGCGAAGAGTTCGTTCTTGCCCTGCCCGATGTCGGTCCCGATGAAGCCTGGGTAGTCATTGATCGTATCCGCAGCGACTTCGCCAAGCTGCCACACGCCCACGGCGGAGGTTCGTTGCGTGCCAGCTTCAGCGCCGGGATTGCCGCATTCCCGGATTCCTGCACCTCAACCGAACTGATCAACCTGGCCGATACTGCCCTGCTCGAAGCCAAGCGCAGCGGTCGCAACCGGGTCGAACGTGCCGATGACCTGGCGCAGCGGAAACACCATACGGGAACTGCGGGACAAGTGTTCGGTCTGGGTTATAGCGGGGCATGACTGAACGGGACAAGCCGAATGTCCCTTGGGGTTGTGCAAATAACTGAAACAATTGAGCGTCATCCTCGGCATCGTCGTGGCCAGCCGGCCCGCGAACCCTGCCGCCGTCTGCTCAGAGTTTCGTTGCGCGCCCGGCCCGGTAGGGATCGCGCATCTTGCGCTTGAGCGTCTTGCCGGCGGCATTGCGCGGAAATTCCGGCAGGACGATCGCTGCCGTGACGCGCTGATAACGGGCGGCAACCCCCGCGTTGACCAGTCGCACAATTCTTCCGCCGTCGCACCAGCGCCGACTTTCAATACCACCGCGGCCACGGGCGTCTCGCCCCATTTTTCATCGGGCACGCCGAACACCGCCACAACCGCAGCCGGCAGGCAAGCGCCAGTTTTTAATGAACTATCAAACTGCCATGACGTCTCAAATGAACTTGTCCGGGAACGTCGCCCGGTCAGCCTGTTTTACCGATGCAGAGCCATCACGGCGGGATGGTCGATGCAGAACTGTCATCCGCTTGATAACGGAGGAAATCATGGATCGTCGTCATTCATTGAAATGGTTGTTGGGTTTGTCCGCGATACCCATGCTCGGCATGGGTTTGACACGAGCGAAGGAGGGTTCCGGCCCGGTACTGAAAAAAACCAAAACCGAGTGGGCGGCCTTGCTGCCGGCACCGGCGTATCACGTGCTGTTCGAAGAGGGTACGGAATCTCCCGGCTCGAGCCCATTGAATCAGGAAAAGCGCGATGGCACCTTCGTCTGCGCTGCCTGCAATCAACCGTTGTTCGACAGCAGCAGGAAATATGAAAGCGGCACCGGCTGGCCAAGTTTCTGGGAACCGTTGCCGGGCGGGGGCGTCGGCACCAAGACCGATTTCAAGTTGATTTATCCGCGTACCGAGTACCACTGCTCGCGTTGCGGCGGGCATCAGGGCCACATCTTCAATGACGGCCCGAAGCCGACTGGCAAGCGCTACTGCAACAACGGGGTGGCGCTGAAATTCGTACCGCGTGCCGACAAACTGCCGGAACTGCGGACATGAAAAACCAATTGAAATTGTCCGGTCTGGCGACTGTTGCAGTTCTGCTTTTCGGCAGCAGCGGATCTGTCGTGGGTGCCCAGCCAGGCAAGACCGCAGAGGGCGTGAAGCCCGCAACAGCGGCGACAGTAACGACAGCGACAGCCATCCTCGCCGGTGGCTGCTTCTGGTGCGTGGAATCCGATTTCGACAAATTACCGGGCGTGATCGCGACGGAATCCGGCTATACCGCCGGCAAAACACCCAATCCCACCTACGAGCAGGTCAGCGCCGGCGGCACCGGCCATACCGAAGCGGTGCGCATCACCTATGACCCGACCAAAATCAAGTATCAGCAACTGATCGAATATTTCTGGCGGCATATCGATCCGACGGTGAAGGATCGCCAATTCTGCGATGTCGGCACGCAATATCGCAGCGGCATCTATTGGCAGAACGAGGCCGAGCGCAAGATCGTCGAGGCGAGCCGCGACGCATTGCTGAAAAGCGGCAAGCTGCCGCAGATCTTCACTGAAATCGCCGCTGCTTCAGCGTTTTATCCCGCCGAGGAGTACCACCAGGACTACTACATCAAGAATCCGATCCGTTACAACTACTACCGCAGCAGTTGCGGCCGGGATAACCGGATCAAGGAAGTCTGGGGCGGCAAATAAGTAATCCCATGCATTATCAGGGGGGATCAGGGCGCCTGCTCACCACGGGGCGGGGCTGCGGCATGGCGAGCCGGTGTGGGCTCGCTATGATCCGCCCTGGAAGCCATGGTTCTGGCGACGTAACGAAATTTGGCTTGAGATTGATTGAGCGCGACAGGCAACAAGTTGCTGTGCTAGCCTAAACGATCAAGTCCGAACACTTGGACGATTGTGGTTGAACTGGATTGATGTCCATGACTCCGAATCTTGCATTGCTGCTACTGGCTGGCATCTTGGGTGGCTGCGCCACCCAGCCTCGCCCTAATGCCATCGAAATAGCAGATCCGGGACGTCTGCCCTCCGCTCAACAGGGAGTGAGCGTTGCCGGGCTTCGTCCGTGTAACGATGGTATGGAGCGTACGCTGCAAATCGATCCGAGCCAGCCGATCAACATACTGGTACATGGTTGCAACGGCTCGACTGGAAAGTTTCACGCGCTGGCTGAAGTGCTGGCTTTTCATGGGCAGCAAACCGCTTGTTTCGAATACGATGATCGCGATAGCCTCATGGTGAGTTCTGGCCAGATGGCTCACGCTGTTGATACGCTTGCACAGCATCTCGACACGCCGAAAATTACGGTAATTGGCCACAGCATGGGTGGCCTCATTGCCCGTAAGGCGCTCATCGAAAACGCCCCCAACCCGTTGCGTAACACCCAAATCGATCTGCGACTGGTTACGGTCTCGGCGCCGTTTGCCGGTATCGCTGCAGCGCGGATGTGCGCGTCCCCCGCGCTGCGCATCGCCTCGCTCGGCCTCAATGATCTGGCCTGCTGGCTCGTCAGCGGGGATAAATGGTATGAGATCACGCATGCCTCTGGTTTCATCCAGCAGCCGGGCAGTCTGATCCCCCAGGTGCGCAGCCATCTCAAGGTTGTTACCGACGAGCGCGGCACGTGCCGTCGTCGCGACGATGCCGGCCGATGCATCGAAGACGACTATATCTTCAGCCTGGACGAACAGCGGTATCCACTGGTCACCCGGGCATCCCGAACCACTGACGTCGAGGTGCCTGCAGGACACGTCGAAATTGTCGGCGAATCCGGTGTCACGCCCCACAAACTGATCGATGTATTTCAGCGCGAGGGCATTGTCCGCGCCACGCCGCCAGAGCGGCAGTTTGCGTTCCAGCAGCTACTGACGCAGCTTTATGGGCGATGAGTGTTTGCTTTCGGGTGTAACCAAGCCACAAGCTTAGTTGTTTCGAAAACAGTGGTCAGACCACGGTTTTTGCCGCCCCGCCAGCGCCAAGTTTCGGGCAGGGAAACCGTGGTCTGACCCTGAGGTTTCCGCAATCAGTAGCTATCGGAATTCAGATATTGACGGTAACGCTGATAATATTCCACTTGGAAGCATCAGCGGCACCCCGCGCAGCCAAGCCGGCTCTGTCGGTGCATCGCAAAACGGGAAATCATCGATTGAACAAGAAGGAACTCACCGAGGCCGACATCCGCACCAAGTTCATCACGCCCGCCATCGTCGGCGCGAGTGGCGAAAAGTGGGATGTACTGACCCAGCTTCGAGAGGAGATCTACTTCACCAAAGGTCGCGTTATCGTGCGCGGCAAGACCGTGAGGCGCGGCGAAGCCAAGAAGGTCGACTACCTGCTGTTCTACAAACCCAACATCCCTATCGCGGTGGTCGAGGCCAAGGACAACAACCACACGATAGGCGCCGGGATGCAGCAGGCGCTGGACTATGCGGAAATCCTCGACGTTCCGTTTGCCTACAGTTCCAACGGCGACGGCTTTCTGGAACACGACCGCACCGGCGCTGGTGAGGTCGTGGAACGCGAACTCCGTCTCGACCAGTTCCCGTCGCCTGACGAACTGTGGAATCGTTACTGCAGGGGCAAGGGCTACAGCCCCGCACAAGAATCCATCACCGCCCAGGACTACTACGACGACGGCTCCGGCAAGGCGCCGCGCTACTACCAACTCGTCGCCATCAATCGAACCGTCGAGGCCATCGCCCGTGGCGAAAACCGCATCCTGCTGGTCATGGCCACCGGCACCGGCAAGACCTACACCGCCTTCCAGATCATCTGGCGCCTCTGGAAATCTGGCGCCAAGAAGCGCATTCTTTTTCTCGTCGATCGCAATATCCTTGCCGACCAGACCAAGACCAACGACTTCAAGCCCTTCGGCCAGGCGATGACCAAGATCACCAACCGCCTGGTCGACAAGTCCTACGAAATCTACCTGTCGCTCTACCAGGCGGTGACCGGCACCGAAGAAGAGAAGAACATCTACAAGCAGTTCTCGCCCGATTTCTTCGATCTGGTCATCATCGATGAATGCCACCGCAGCAGCGCGGCGGAAGACGCCGCCTGGCACGATGTGCTGACCTACTTCTCGTCGGCCACCCAGATCGGCCTCACCGCCACACCGAAGGAAACCCGCGACGTTTCCAACATCCATTACTTTGGCGACCCGCTCTACACCTATTCGCTGCGGCAGGGCATTTCCGACGGTTTTCTCGCACCCTACAAAGTGGTGCGCATCGGCCTCGACAAAGACCTCGACGGCTGGCGGCCGGAGACCGGCAAGACCGACAAGTACGGCCAGGTCATCGAAGACCGCGAATACAACGAATCCGACTTCGACCGCAATCTGATCCTCGAAAAACGCACCGCCGTCGTCGCCGCGAAGATCACCGAGTTCCTCAAGGCCACCGACCGTTACGCCAAGACCATCGTCTTCTGCGAAAACATCGACCACGCCGAGCGCATGCGCCAGGCGCTGGTCAATGCCAACGCCGACCTGGCCGCCGCCAACAAGCGCTACATCATGCGCATCACCGGCGACAACGACGAGGGCAAGGCTCAGCTCGACAACTTCATCGATCCCGAATCCACTTTCCCGGTTATTGTCACCACCTCGCAGTTGATGTCTACCGGCGTCGATGCCCAGACCTGTCACCTGATCGTGCTCGACAAGCGCATCAACTCGATGACCGAGTTCAAGCAGATCATCGGCCGCGGCACCCGCATCAACGAGGACTACAACAAGTTCTTTTTCACCATCATGGATTTCAAACGGGCCACGGCGTTGTTCGCCGACCCAGCTTTCGATGGCGATCCGGTGCAAATTTACGAACCTGGACCCAATGACCCACCGGTGCCGCCTGACGAGCCGCCACTGAACCCCGAAGACGAGGCGGGCGAGGTGATCTACGAACCGCCCGGCCCCCTTGGGCCGCCTGGCATCGGCGAACCGCCGACGAAATACTATGTCGACGATGTCGAAGTCACCGTCGCCACCGAGCGCGTCCAGTATCTCGACGAACACGGCCGGCTCATCACCGAGTCGCTCAAGGACTACACCCGCAAGACCGTGCGCAAGGCCTATACCTCGCTGAATGCCTTCCTCAATGCCTGGAACGATGCCGAGCGCAAACAGGCCATCATCGAAGAACTCTCGACCCAGGGCGTATTCCTCGACGAACTCGCCGAACAGGTCGGCCGCAGCTACGACGCTTTCGACCTGGTCTGCCATGTCGCTTTCGACCAGCCGCCGCTGACCCGGCGCGAACGCGCCGAGCAGGTGAGGAAGCGCCATGTTTTCGGAAAGTACGGCGAACAGACCCGCGCCGTGCTCGATGCCTTGCTGGAGAAATACGCCGACGGCGGCATCAGGAGCGTCGAGTCCCTCGAAATCCTCAAGGTCGACCCGCTCACCACCTTCGGCACCCCGGTCGAGATCGTCAAACTCTTTGGCGGCAAGGCGAACTACCTCACCGCCATCCGCGAACTGGAAACCGCGCTGTATTCCAAGGCAGCCTGAGCATGAGCAAACCCAAGAAAACCACCATCGACGTGCGCGGCACGGACATCACCGTGCTCAGCAACGAGGACGGCGATTTCATCTCCCTGACCGACATGCTCAAGGCCAAGGACGGGGACTTCTTCATCTCCGACTGGCTGCGGAACCGGAACACCGTCGAATTCCTCGGCATCTGGGAGTCGGTGCACAACCCCGTTTTTAATTATGGCGAATTCGCCGCAATTAAAAGTCAGGCCGGCCTGAACAGCTACAAGATTAGCGTCAAGGAATGGGCCGAGAAAACCGGAGCCATTGGCCTCAAGGCCAGTACCGGAAGATACGGCGGCACCTATGCCCACAAGGACATCGCTTTCGAATTCGGCATGTGGATCAGTCCCGAATTCAAGGTTTACCTGATCAAGGAATTCCAGCGCCTGAAGGACGACGAGAACCGCCGCCTGTCCCTCTCCTGGAACCTCAACCGCACGCTGTCCAAGCTCAACTACCGCATCCACACCGACGCCATCAAGGCCAACCTGATCCCCGCCGCCGTGACTGCGGCCCAGGCCGCCATCACCTACGCCAGCGAAGCCGACCTGCTCAATGTCGCCCTGTTCGGCCTCACCGCCAAACAGTGGCGCGATGCCAATCCCAAGCTCGAAGACAACATGCGCGAATACGCCACCATCGAGCAGTTGCTCGTTCTGGCCAACATCGAAGCCATGAACGCCGAGTTTATCCATATGCACCTGTCCCAGGGCGAGCGCCTGACCAAACTCAACGCCATCGCCATCCGGCAGATGCAGGTCCTCAGCACCGGCAACGCCGCGTGCCTGCTGCAAGCCCCCGACAAAGATTCGAAATAAGCCATGCCCAACGTCTCGAATATCGTCAAATCCATCCAGGACATCATGCGCAAGGACGCCGGAACCTACGGCGACGCGCAGCGCCTGGAACAGCTTGGTTGGATGTTCTTCCTCAAGATATTCGACGACCGCGAAAAGGAACTCGAACTTCTGCGCGACCATTACAAATCGCCGCTGCCCAAGCACCTGCGCTGGTGCAACTGGGCCACCGACGCCGAGGGCATCACCGGCGAGGCTCTGCTCGACTTCGTCAACAACACCCTGCTGCCGAAGCTGAAGGCGCTCACCGGCGGCGGCGACAAGATCGCCGGGCTGGTGCGCATGGCCTTCGAGGATGCCAACAACTACATGAAGAACGGCACCCTGATGCGGCAGGTGATCAACAAGATCAACGGCATCGACTTCAACGCCTCGGATGACCGCCACATGTTCGGCGACATCTACGAGAAGATCCTCAAGGACCTGCAATCCGCCGGCAACGCCGGCGAGTTCTACACCCCGCGCGCCGTGACGCAGTTCATCGTCGAGCAGGTCAATCCGCGCCTCGGCGAAACCGTGCTCGACCCCGCCTGCGGCACCGGCGGCTTCCTCACCTGCGCCATCGAACATTTGCGCAAGCAGGCCAAAACCGAAGCCGACGAGCAGACCATCCAGGACTGCTTCGCCGGCATCGAAAAGAAGCACCTGCCGCACGTGCTGTGCATGACCAACCTGCTGCTGCACGGCATCGACGTGCCGTCCAACGTGCGTCACGACAACACCCTGGCGCGGCCGTTGCGCGACTGGGCGCCGCGCGAGCGGGTAAATGTCATCGTCACCAATCCGCCCTTCGGCGGCATGGAAGAAGACGGCATCGAATCCAACTTCCCCGCCGAATTCCGTACCCGCGAAACCGCCGACCTGTTCCTCGTGCTGCTGATGAAAATCCTCAAGCCAGGCGGCCGCGCCGGCCTGGTGCTGCCCGACGGCACGCTGTTCGGCGAAGGCGTCAAGACCCGCATCAAGGAAGCCCTGCTCACCGACTGCAATCTGCACACCATCGTCCGCCTGCCCAACGGCGTGTTCAACCCCTACACCGGCATCCGCACCAACCTGCTGTTCTTCACCAAGGGCCAGCCCACCACCGAGGTCTGGTACTACGAGCATCCCTATCCGACCGGCGCCAAGTCCTACAACAAGGGCAAGCCGATCCGCATCGAGGAATTCGAGGCGGAGCGCGCCTGGTGGAACAATCGCGTGGAAAACGAGCAGGCCTGGCGTGTCTCGATCGATACCATCAAGGCCGGCAACTACAACCTCGACCTCAAGAATCCGCACCGCAGCGACGATGGTCCCGGCGACGTGGACCATCTGCTGCCGGAATACGAAAAGCTGCTGGCGCAGATCGCGGAAACCCGCGCCGCGCTGAAAAAGGAACTACACCACGCCCTGACCGCCCGCGCCGGAACCGAGGCATGAAGTTGGAGCAGTTTTTCGAGAAGTTCGAGCTGTTCGCCGATACGCCGAATGCGGTAGGGAAGATGCGGGAGTTAGTGTTGGATTTGGCGGTTGCAGGAAAAGTAGCCGAACAGGATGCAAACGACGAACCCGCCGCTGAGCTGCTCCAGCGTTTGATCACGTTCAAACTGGCTAACCCACTCATGGGACGCAGCGGTCGCAGCAAGGAAGGTCCGGTAGAAGTTGAAGCCGACGCTGACGGTCTTCCCGCCAATTGGGTGAACACGACCATCGGTGAGGTACTTTACGTAATTCGGGGTGCATCGCCCCGGCCCAAAGGAGACCCTCAGTATTTCTCAGGGACGCGGACGCCTTATCACTGGGTCAAGATTTCCGACATTCGCAAACACGGTCAAAACGGGCTTCTGATGGATACGGATGAGTTCCTCACAGAAGCGGGGATGCGCAAATCGGTCCTCCTCCCGAAAGGGACACTCGTCTTGACCAATAGCGCGACAATCGGTGTTCCCATCGTGCTCGGAATTGAAGGCTGCTGCATTCATGACGGCTACTTGGCATTCCCAACTTTCCCGCATGACCTCCTGAGCCAGAAGTTTCTCCTCTACCTGTTTCACACGCTGAAGAAGCACGCAGAGCGGAACGCACGTGGCCTTGCTCAACTCAATCTGAACACGGATTTGGTTCGGTCGTTCCCTTTCGGTCTTCCACCCCTCGCTGAGCAAAAGCGAATCGTGGCGAAGGTGGATGAGTTGATGGCCTTGTGTGACCGGCTGGAGGCGCAGCAGCAGGAGCGCGACACCCGCCACGCCGCACTCGCCCGCGCGTCCCTGACCCGCTTCGCCGAAGCCCCCACCCCAGCCAACCTCGACTTCCTTTTCCACCAGTCCTACCCCATCACCCCCGCCGACCTGCGCAAGGCCATCCTCAGTCTCGCGGTGCAAGGCAAGCTCGTTGCCCAAGAACTTGATGATGAACTGGCGGAGACATGCCTCTCTCGCCTTGGACTGGAATGCACGCTTGATCCTGTGGATAGCGCCGACCGGTCTAACGATTCATTACCACCATCATGGAGCCGTGTTCGCTTCGAGGACATCGCTTTCGTCGCTGGCGGTGTCACGCTTGGAAGGAAACTCGGTGCCCGCAAGACGGTAAGCCTTCCCTATCTCCGCGTTGCCAACGTCAAGCGAGGCGAGATTGATCTGAGTGTCATTAAGGAAGTGTCAATCGCCGAAGAAGAAATCGAGCGTTACGCCTTGCGTGAGAACGACCTTTTGATGACCGAGGGCGGTGACTGGGACAAGGTGGGGAGGGCTGCGATCTGGAAGGCTCAAATCCCTGTCTGCCTGCATCAAAACCATGTCTTTCGCTCGCGCATGCGCTCTGTGGAAATTGCACCAGTCTGGTTCGAGCGCTATTTCAACTCGCCTGATGGACGGAGATACTTCGAGTCGGCGTCAAAACAAACGACCAACCTTGCGTCTATCAATATGCGGCAAGTTCGTGGATGCCCCGTGCCATTTCCACCCCTCGCCGAACAACGCCGCATCGTCGCCAAGGTCGATCAACTCATGGCCCTGGTGGATCAGATGGAAACCCAGCTTGCCGCTTCCCGCGCTGCCGCCGAAAAACTCATGGAAGCCGTTGTCGCCGAATTGACTGCCTAGGAGGAAGCCATGCCCATCCAGCAAGGGCGAGAAAGAGTCCTGGAACGGAGAGCACTGCTTCTCTTTTGGTGATGCGAATTCCCGAAGATGGGGCTACATGCGCGAATGGCCTCGCCGGCCGAACAGCGGGAAAAAAAAGCTCGGTAGCCCGGGCTTCGTTTTTCCTTCCTATCATCGCTGCATCACCAGAGCGTTTCGCGTTCCGCGCTGGACGAGATCTTGTGGATGGCCAGGTCGGCGCCGTTGTACTCGTCTTCGGGGTCGAGGCGGATGCCGACAGTCAGTTTGACCAGGCCATAAACCGCCAGGCCGCCGACAAAGGCGATGGAAACGCCGAGCAGGGTGCCGGCGACCTGGCTCATGAAGGCCACGCCGCCCATGCCACCCATTTCCTTGAGCCCGAAGATACCGGCGGCGATGCCGCCCCAGGCACCGCACAGGCCATGCAAGGGCCAGACGCCAAGCACATCGTCGATCTTCCAGCGGTTCTGGCTCAGGGTGAACATCACGACGAAAAGGCCGCCGGCAATGCCGCCGGTGAGGAGCGCACCGAGGGGGTGCATCAGGTCGGACCCGGCGCAGATGGCCACCAACCCGGCCAGCGGTCCGTTGTGGACGAAGCCCGGATCGTTCCTGCCCAAGCCCAGGGCCACCAGGGTGCCGCCGGCCATGGCCAGCAAGGAATTCATGGCGACCAGACCGGAGACTTTTTCGAGCGTCTGCGCGCTCATGACGTTGAAGCCGAACCAGCCGACGATGAGGATCCACGCACCCAGCGCAAGAAAGGGAATGGAGGACGGTGGGTGGGCGCCGGCAATTCGGCCATCCTTGTGATAGCGACCCCGTCGCGCGCCGAGCAGCAGTACGGCCGCGAGCCCGACCCAGCCGCCCACCGCATGCACCACTACCGAGCCGGCAAAGTCGTGAAACTCCTCGCCGAAGGTGGCCTTGAGCCAGCCCTGAATGCCGTAAGCCTGGTTCCAGGCGATGCCCTCGAAGAACGGATAGAGAAAGCCGACCAGCAGGAAAGTGGCCGCCAGTTGCGGCCCGAAACGCGCCCGCTCGGCGATGCCGCCCGAGACAATGGCGGGAATCGCGGCGGCGAAGGTGAGCAGGAAGAAGAACTTGGTCAGTTCGTAGCCGCTCTTTTGCGTCAGTTCTTCCGCACCGACGAAAAAATGTACCCCATAGGCGATGCCGTAGCCGATGAAGAAATAGGCCAGCGTCGAGACGGCAAAGTCGGAAAGGATCTTGACCAGCGCATTGACCTGATTCTTGCGCCGCACCGTGCCGAGTTCAAGAAAGGCGAAGCCGGCATGCATGGCCAGGATCATGATGGCGCCGAGCAGGATGAACAGCACGTCGGCGGAAGTTTTGAAGTTGTCCATTGTGGTGCCCCAGAGTTTCGTAAGCGCTCAATCAACGACGCCATTGATTGACGCGAGTTGGGGGAGTAGAGGAAGGTTTCAGGTTGCTGGCGTGGCGAGGTGCCAAGGCAGCAAGGCCTCGAAGTCGTCGGCGGTGATCGCCTGTGGCAGTTTTTGAA
>JAUXOM010000120.1 GCA_030682175.1 Rhodocyclaceae bacterium | reverse complement strand
ATAATTCTCCTGACATGGCTGATGCCGTGAAAGTCGGCGCTGGCGGGATGGAATGCCCCGCAGCGGGTACGGCGCCAGCTGACGCAGACGCTGCCGTGGTATCTGCTTCTGTCAAGGTCGGCCAGCGCCTGCGTGCTGCCCGCGAGGCTGCGCACCTTTCCATTCACGAAGTGGCCGATTCGATCAAGTTCAGCCCGCGCCAGATTGAGCTACTCGAGGCTGGCGATCATGCCGCCTTGCCTGGCAACACCATTGTGCGGGGCTTTGTGCGTGGTTATGCGCGTTTGCTCAAGCTCGACGGTGATGAATTGCTGCAACTGCTCGATGCCGACATACCCAATGTGCCCGGCGAAGTGCGTGCGCCGGAGAACATGGGGATTGCCAGTACTCCAGAGGCGCGTCAGTGGTCACCGCTGATCTCGGTGACGATTGTTCTGGCGCTGGCCGCGCTGCTGATTGCGGTTTGGCATTATTTTGTCCCCGTGTCGGCCGAATCCGTCGTCGCGGCGGGCAGCCGGTTCTGGTCAGCGCCGCAGACCTTGCTGACACCGGCACCCGTGGCATCTACTCCACCGCTTGCCGAAACCAAGGAATCCAGTGCCGTTGCCCTGCCATCGGCCGTGCCCGTCGGGCCGGCAACTGATGTAGCTGTTGCGGCCCCCATCTCCACCGTCCAATCCGGGCCGGTTGCCGCTGCCGGCTCCACCTTGCAGTTTGTTTTTAGCGGGCGTTCCTGGGTCGAGGTCAGCGATGTCACCAGACAGACATTGCATTCCGCCGAGAATCAAGCGGGCAGTCGTTTGACGCTCATTGGTCGTCCGCCCTTCGACATTGTCATTGGCAATGCCAGCAAGGTTTCCCTGACCTACGATGAGCGCACGATCGACCTGGCACCTTACACACGTGCCGAAGTGGCGCGGTTGACGCTCGAGTAATGAGCCCCCCCCGTAGCCGCAGCTTCGCTGCGTCCTCCCCCCAGGGGGCCAAGCAAAACTTGGGGCGGCCCGGCGTTTTGCTTGAGAACGCCACGGGTATTCCGGTACGTCGCTCGACGCGCCGCGTCATGGTCGGCAAGGTCGCTGTCGGTGGTGGCAGCGGCGCGCCGACTGGCGCTGCGCCCGGCACACCTGCACCGGTGGTCGTCCAGTCGATGACGAATACCGATACCGCCGACGTCTTTGCGACTGCGCAGCAAGTGGCGGAACTCTGCCGCGCCGGCTCGGAAGTGGTGCGCGTTACGGTGAATAATCGCGCAGCGGCCGCTGCCGTGCCGAAAATCCGTGAGCGGCTGGCGCAGCTGAATCTCGACGTGCCGCTGGTCGGCGATTTTCATTTCAATGGCCACAAATTGCTCGCCGAAGTGCCGGAATGCGCCGCGGCGCTGGCCAAGCTGCGCATCAATCCAGGCAATGTCGGCAAGGGTGCCCGGCGGGATGAGCAGTTCGCGAAGATGATCGAATGCGCCTGTCGTTATGGCAAACCGGTGCGCATCGGGGTGAACTGGGGCAGTCTCGATCAAGCCCTGTTGGCCCGGCTGATGGATGAAAACGCGCGCCGAGCAGAACCGAAGGATGCCACGGGCCTGATGCGCGAGGCCATGGTTGCCTCGGCGCTTGAATCGGCCGCCCAGGCCGAGGCGTTTGGCCTGCCGGGCGACGCCATCATCCTGTCGTGCAAGGTTTCGGGTGTGCAGGATCTGATCGCCATTTACCGTGACCTGGCCGCGCGTTGCGACTATCCGCTCCATCTCGGCCTGACCGAAGCCGGCCTGGGCAGCAAGGGTATCGTCGCCTCGACGGCGGCGCTGGCGGTCTTGCTGCAGGAGGGCATTGGCGACACCATCCGTATTTCATTGACCCCTGAACCGGGCGGCGATCGTACGCGTGAGGTCGTGGTGGCGCAGGAAATATTGCAGACCATGGGCCTGCGCGCTTTCGTGCCGATGGTCGTGGCCTGTCCCGGCTGCGGCCGGACCACCAGCACCGTATTCCAGGGGCTCGCCCAGGATATCCAGAGCTATGTGCGCGAGCGCATGCCAACGTGGCAATTGCGTCATCGAGGCGTGGAGAACATGACGCTTGCCGTGATGGGTTGCGTCGTCAATGGCCCCGGCGAAAGCAAGCATGCCAACCTTGGTATTTCGCTGCCCGGCACGGGGGAAGAGCCGGTCGCACCGGTCTATGCCGACGGCGAACGCATCACCACCCTGCGTGGCGAGAACATCACCGCCGAATTCAGGCAGATCATCGACGCCTACATCGAACGCAACTACCCAAAACATTCATGAGTCAAACGCTACAAGCCATCCGCGGGATGAACGACATCCTGCCTGCCGCCGCCGAACGCTGGGAAGCCTTCGAGGAACTGGTGCGTGACTGGCTGACGGCATACGGCTACCGGCCGATCCGCATGCCGCTGGTCGAGCCGACGCCGCTGTTTGCGCGCGCCATCGGTGCCGTCACCGACATCGTCGAAAAGGAGATGTACTCCTTCACCGATAGCCTGAACGGCGAACAACTGACACTGCGTCCCGAAGGGACGGCCTCCTGCGTGCGTGCTGTGCTGCAGCACAACCTGCTGTATGACGGGCCCAAACGTCTCTGGTATTTGGGGGCGATGTTCCGCCACGAAAGGCCGCAGAAGGGCCGTTACCGGCAGTTTCATCAGGTGGGCGTCGAGGCGCTTGGCCTGTCGGGGCCGGACATCGACGCCGAGCAGATCATCATGTGCGCGCGGCTGTGGGACGATCTCGGCCTGAATGCCGACGGCAGCATCAAGCTCGAAATCAATTCGCTCGGCCAGCCAGAGGAGCGCGCCCAGCACCGCAGCGCGCTGATCACCTACCTGGAAAGCCACGCCGACCAGCTGGACGAAGAAGCGCGCCGCCGTCTGCACAGCAACCCGCTGCGCATCCTGGATACCAAGAATCCGGCGATGCAGGCGCTGGTCGAGGGTGCCCCCAAGTTGATGGACTATCTGGGCGAGCTCTCCCTCAAGCATTTTGAGGGCGTCCAGCAACTCCTCAAGGACGCCGTGATTCCCTACCGCATCAATCCGCGACTGGTGCGCGGTCTCGACTATTACAATCTCACCGTGTTCGAATGGGTGACCGAGCAACTTGGCGCGCAGGGTACGGTGTGCGCGGGCGGCCGTTACGATGGCCTGGTCGAGCAACTCGGCGGCAAGCCCGCGCCGGCTTGTGGTTTTGCCATGGGCATCGAACGACTGATGGCTCTGCTCGAGGCGCAAGGCGACGTCGCAGATGAGTTTGCGCCTGATGTCTATGTGGTGCATCAGGGCCATGGTAACGATGGCGCGCAACGGCTGGCTTTCCGGGCGGCCGAGATGCTGCGCAACAATGGTTTCAGCGTGTTTACGCACATGGGCGGCGGCAGTTTCAAAGCGCAATTCAAGCGCGCCGATGCTTCTGGCGCCCAACTGGCGGTAATTATTGGCGATGACGAAGCCGCCGCCAACGCAGTGACATTAAAGCCCCTGCGTGCGGCAGCAGAGCAGCAGCGCGTAGCGCTCGATGAACTGGCAGAACGTGTCGGCGACTGGCTGTATGGCGCCGACGAAGATAACTCAGAGGAATGATTATGATCCCCACCCCCCCATCCCCCTTCCCGAGCAAGGGGATGACGATTATTTGCGGGCCTAGCCCGCTCCATGTTTTGGCTGTTCCTCCTTGGAACGGTCCTGCGGAGGAACTGTGATGGCAACCTACGATCTCGAAGAACAGGAACAACTCGAAGAGCTCAAGACCTGGTGGAAAGTGCACGGCGCGCTGATTTCAGCGGTGATCGTGGCACTCTCCGTCGGCGTGGTCGGCTGGCAGGGCTGGCAGTGGTGGGACCGCACGCAGTCCGCGCAGGCCTCGCAACTGTATGGCGAGCTGCAGCGCTCGCTGGTGCAACAGGATGCCAAGCGCGTACGCCTGCTGGCAGGCGAACTGATCGACAAGCACTCAAGAACTGCCTACGCGGGCATGGCAGCCATGCTGTCGGGCAAGGTGCTGGTTGACGCGGGCGACCTCAAATCTGCCCAGGCCCAGTTTGGCTGGGCTGCCGATAATGCCAAGGATCCCGCGCTGCGCGATCTGGCGCGCCTGCGCCAGGCCATCGTGCTGGCCGAGGACAAGTCCTATGACGCAGCGCTGCAGCGACTCGCCGTCCCGCCAGCGCCGACTTTCAAGCCTCGTTTCCTGGAAGTGCAGGGCGATATCCTGGCGGCGCAGGGCAAGGCCGCCGAAGCGCGCACCGCTTACGACGAGGCGATCAAATTGCTGCCGGCTGAAGCCGGTTCAGGCTCTCCTTACCGTGAGATTCTGGAAACCAAGCGGGATGCTGGAGGCGCGGCGTGAAAACACCCGCCCCCCTTAGCCCCCCTCGCGGGGGGTTCTTAACGGTTCGCTGCGCTCGTTTGTTACGGGGCTCTTCTCTTGGCAGTGGAGCGGATTGCGGCTGGCGCCGCGTGCCGCGTTTGCTTGGGACGGCCCTGCGCAAACGCTGGGTTTTTATGCTGACTCTTTCCGCGTTGCTGGGCGCTAGCGGTTGCTCGACGATCAGTTCCACCGTAGACAAGCTCAACCCCTTTTCTTCGTCCGCCCCGAAGGTCAAGCCTGCCGAACTGGTTGCCATCAAGCCCAGCGCCGAATTGACCAAGCTCTGGCAGGCCGGCGTCGGCAATGCCGGCGAGTTTGTATTTACGCCTGCCGTGGTTGGCGGCAGTGTCTTTGCCGCGGCCAAGGATGGCACGCTGGCGCGCTTCGATGACGGTCGCCAGGTCTGGCGCAGCAACGCCGGTCAGGCGATCTCGGGTGGCGTCGGCGCCAGCGACAAGCTGGTGGTTGTCGGCACAGCCAAAGGCGAGGTGCTGGCATTTCATGCGGCGGATGGCCGCCCGGCCTGGCGGGCGCGGGTGAGTTCCGAGATTCTCGCCGCTCCCGCAGTCGCTGGCGATCTCGTCGCCGTCAGAAGCGGTGACGCGCGCATCTTTGGTTTTGAAGTGGCCGATGGCAAGCGGCGTTGGGTCTATCAACGCAGCACGCCCGCGCTGGCCCTGCGTTCCCCGGTCGGGGTGACGCTGGCCGACAATGCGCTGTATGCCGGCTTTCCCGGCGGCAAGCTGGTCGCCGTGGCCCTCAGCAACGGGGCGGCGCTATGGGAGGGCACTGTTGCCCTGCCGCGCGGCGTCACCGAACTGGAACGGATTGCCGATGTTGCGAGTGATCCTGTCGTAGCCGGACGCAGCGTTTGCGCCGTCGCCTATCAGGGACGGGCCGCCTGTTTTGACACGAGCAATGGCAATCTGCAATGGGCGCGCGATGTTTCTTCCATCAATGGCCTCGACATCGGCAATCGGGCCCTCTTCGTCACCGACGAGAAGGGCGCGGTGCACGCTTTCGACCGCAATAGCGGCGCAAGCCTCTGGAAGCAGGACAAGCTGACGATGCGCGCGGTGTCACGGCCTCTGGCCGTTGGTCGCCATGTCGCCATCGCCGACTTTCAGGGCGTGGTGCACCTGCTGTCCGCGGAAGACGGCGCCTTTGCCGCGCGGCTCACCACCGATGGTTCGGCGATCTCCGCCGCGCCCCGGCGCTTGGGCAGCGCGGACGACAGCTTCGTCGTGCAGACGAAAAATGGCGCCGTACATGCGCTGGCCATAAAATAAATGCTACCTACTTTGACCCTGGTTGGCCGTCCCAACGTCGGCAAATCCACGCTGTTCAATCGTCTGACCAAGACGCGTGACGCGCTGGTGGCGGACCAGCCCGGTTTGACGCGCGACCGCAATTACGGCCATGGCCGGCTTGGCGACCGCCCGTTTCTGGTTGTCGACACCGGCGGCTTCGAGCCGCAGGCGAAGGACGGCATCGTCCATGAAATGGCGCTCCAGGCCGAGGCGGCGATTGCCGAGGCCGATGTTTTGCTGTTCCTGGTCGACTGCCGCGCAGGCCTTACCCCGCAGGACAAGGTGATCGCCGAACGACTGCGCAAGAGCGGGCGGCCCCTGCATCTCGTCGTCAACAAGGCCGAGGGCATGAACCGCGATGTGGTGGCCGCCGAATTCCATGAACTCGGCTGCGGCGAGCCACGCGTCGTCTCGTCGGCCCATGGGGAGGGCGTGCGTGAACTGCTGGAACTGGCGCTGGCGGATTTCCCCCCCGAGCCAGCCGCGGAAGACGATGCCAGCGGTCCGCGCGTCGCCATCGCCGGCCGCCCCAACGTCGGCAAGAGCACGCTCATCAATACCCTGCTCGGCGAAGAACGCATGATCGCCTTCGACATGCCGGGTACCACGCGCGACGCCATTGCCACGCCTTTCGAGCGGAACGGCAAGAGCTATACGCTGATTGACACCGCCGGCCTGCGGCGCAAGGGGCGCGTCTTCGAAACCATCGAGAAATTTTCGGTGGTCAAGACCCTGCGGGCCATCGAGGCCGCCAACGTCGTCGTGTTGATGGTCGATGCCAGCCAGGACATTTCCGATCAGGATGCGCATATCGCCGGCTTCTGCATCGAAGCCGGTCGCGCCATGGTGCTGGCGGTAAATAAATGGGACGCCATCGACCAATACCGTCGCGATCAGGTCAAACTGGACATAGCCCGCAAGCTCAACTTTCTTGGTTTCGCGCGCGTCCATTACATCTCCGCATTGAAAGGGCAGGGCGTGGCTGGTGTGCTGCAATCAGTCGACCGCGCCTACGCTGCCGCGATGGCCAAGTTGACCACGCCCAAACTCACCCGTGTGCTGCTCGATGCCGTGCAAAAGCAGGCGCCGCCGCGCCATGGCAACGTCCGGCCAAAATTGCGCTATGCTCATCAGGGTGGCAGCAACCCGCCGCTTGTCATTATCCACGGCAACGCACTCGAACACGTACCATCCGCTTATGTGCGCTACCTCGAGCATGTGTTCGTCGAGACCTTCAAGCTGCAAGGCACGCCGCTACGCATCCAGTTCAAGGTTTCCAAGAATCCCTATGTCGACAAGAAGTGAGGCACTGCAGCTGAATACCGGCAGACCAGTCTGCTCTGGGCGAAGATGATACGGAGGGTGATGCGATGACTTATGTGGTGACGGAAAACTGCATCAAGTGCAAATACACCGATTGCGTGGATGTCTGTCCGGTCGACTGTTTCCGCGAGGGGCCGGAGTTTCTGGTCATCGATCCCGACGAGTGCATCGACTGCACGCTGTGCGTCCCCGAATGTCCGGCCGAGGCGATTTTTGCCGAAGAGGATGTGCCGGAGGATCAGCAGGACATGCTTGCCCTGAATGCCAAGCTGGCCAAGCAATGGCCGCCCATCATCGAGCGCAAGGATCCGCCAGCGGATGCGGATGAATGGCTGGGACGCCCCGATAAGCGAAAATTTCTTAAATGCGGCTAGCAGCCAGGCATGTCCTGTTAGCAGTTTCCGTGCGAAATTCCCTGGCGGGTACGACAACCACCAGAGCAAAGTCGCCGTGATAGACTCCATTCATCCTCACCAGTTTCCTGATCCCTGATGTCCGGTAACACCATTGGCACGTTGTTCAGCGTGACCTCATTCGGCGAGTCGCATGGTCCGGCCATCGGCTGCGTGGTCGATGGCTGTCCACCTGGCCTTGATTTGTGTGAGGCTGACATCCAGAGCGAGCTTGACCGCCGCAAACCGGGTACTTCGCGCCATGTGACCCAACGGCGCGAGGACGACAAGGTGGAGATCCTCTCCGGCGTGTTCGAGGGCAAGACCACCGGCACGCCGATTGCCCTGCTGATCCGCAACATCGATCAGCGCAGCAAGGATTACGGCAACATCGCCCAGAGTTTCCGGCCGGGCCACGCCGATTACACCTACTGGCAAAAATTCGGCATCCGCGACTATCGCGGCGGTGGGCGCTCCTCGGCGCGCGAAACAGCCGTGCGCGTCGCCGCTGGCGCCATCGCCCGCAAGTGGTTGCACCAGCGTTACAACATTAGCGTACGTGGCTGGATGAGCGAACTGGGCCCGATCGTCATCCCCTTCGTCGACGCGTCGGTGATAGAAAGCAATCCGTTCTTCGTGCCCAATGCCGCCATCGTGCCCGAACTGGAAGCCTACATGGACCAGTTGCGCAAGGATGGCGACTCGGTGGGCGCGCGCATCGAAGTGGCGGCGACCAATGTCCCGCCGGGCTGGGGCGATCCCGTCTATGGCCGGCTCGATGCCCAGATCGCCTATGCCATGATGGGCATCAACGCCGTCAAGGGTGTCGAGATCGGCGCCGGTTTCGCTGCCGTCGCCCAGCGCGGCAGCGAACATGGCGACGAACTGACGCCGCGGGGTTTCTTGAGCAATCATGCCGGGGGCATTCTCGGGGGCATTTCCTCGGGGCAGGATGTCACCGTCAGCATCGCCATCAAGCCGACCTCGAGCATTCGCCTGCCACGCCGTTCGATCGACCTGGCTGGCCAGCCAACCACGGTGGAGACCCATGGTCGCCACGATCCCTGCGTCGGCATCCGCGCCACGCCGATTGCCGAAGCGATGCTGGCGCTGGTGCTGATGGATGCGGCCCTGCTGTATCGGGCGCAGTGCGCCGACGTCCGCTGCCCGACCCCGGCCATCCCGGCCAAGCCGTCCGGTCCTGCCTGATAAGATTCATCTAACCATATCCAATAGCATGCCAAACTTGGGAGAGAAACATGCACGTTGATCACCACGACCTTTATAGCGAATTTCCTGAGATGCGCGATGCGATCGACACTCTCAAGGCGGAGAGTGGCCGTTTTGCCGCAATGTGTACCCGTCACGACCGACTGACCGGCAAGGTCGAGGATCTTGAGGTGCATGACATGCCCGTGGCCGACTTCACGCTCGAGGACATGAAGAAGATGCGCGTCAAGCTGAAGGACGAGATTTATCAATTGTTGCTGGTTTTCCGGATCGGCCAGAAGCATTGCGTCTGATCATTCATAGCGTCTTTCCGGGGGCCGCAGCGTCCGGCTGATCTTCACCTGCCTGGGCGTCACATGTCGGTTTCCCCTCAAAGCCCTTCGGGTTTCAGCCCCTTGGGGTTCAGCCCATTGGGCCGCCTGGCTGCCTGGTACTTTTTCTACTTCGCTTTCGTCGGCGCCTTTGCGCCGTTTTTCACCCTGTATCTCAATGATGTCGGCCTCTCCGCCTGGGAGATGGGGGTGATGATGTCGGTGCCGCAGGTGATGCGCATGGTGGCGCCCAACCTGTGGGGCTGGCTGGCCGACTACCTGGGCCACCGTGTCGCGATTGTCCGCATGGCCGCCCTGTTTTCCGCGCTGGGTTTCGCCGGCTTCTTTTTCACCCGGGATTACCATGGCATGCTGGTGGCAATGGCGCTGGTCTGGTTTTTCTGGAGCGCCGCCTTGCCGCTGGTCGAGGCCATGACCCTCGATCGCCTGGCGGAACACCCCGACCGTTACGGACGCGTCCGCCTGTGGGGCTCGGTCGGTTTCATCGTCAGTGTCATGGCTATCGGCGCGCTGCTCGATTACCTGCCGATTGCCGCGTTGCTCTGGGCGATCCTGGCCATTCTGGCGAGCGTGCTGGCGACCGCCATGACCCTGCCGGATGCAAAAGTCGGCGCTGACGGGACGGCGCCACCGCTGGGTGGCCTGCTCAAGCGGCCCGCCGTCGTGGCCTTGCTGGCGGCGTGCTTTTTCATGTCGGTGGCCCATGGTCCGCTCTACGTCTTTTACTCGGTCCATCTGGATAACCATGGCTACGACAAGCTGGCGATCGGCCTGTTCTGGTCGCTGGGTGTGCTGGCCGAGATTGGTGTATTCATGGCCATGCCACGCCTGTTACGCTGGGTGTCGTTGCGCCAGATACTGCTGGCGAGCTTTGCGCTGGCCGTATTGCGTTTCCTCCTGATTGGCTGGGGTGCCGATTCGCCGCTACTGTTGCTGATCGCCCAGGTCTTGCACGGCGCGACCTTTGGTGCCTACCATGCGGCGGCCATGGCGGTGCTGACGCGCTGGTTTGTCTCACAGCAGCAGGCACGCATTCAGGGTATTTACGGCAGCATTTCGTTCGGTGCCGGCGGCATGGTCGGCGGATTGATCAGTGGTGCAGCCTGGGGTAGTCTGGGGCCGGGGATCACCTTCACGCTGGCTGCCCTGTTTTCCGCGTGTGGCTGGGTGCTGATCTGGCGTGGCCTGTCATCGGAATCGGTTATTTCACATCGAGGTAAATCATGAAAAATGCATTAGTTTTGATGCTCTTGGCGGCTTTCCTGGCGGGTTGCCAGAACGTGCCATTGACCGGCCGCAGCCAGTTGCAGGTGATTTCCGAACAGCAGGAAACCCGCATGGGACTGGCCAGCTTCCAGGAAATTCTCGAAAAGGAAAAATTGAGTCACGACGCGGCGGCGAATGCACGCCTGCAGCGCATTGGCATGCGCATTGCCGCAGCCACCGGGCGCAGCGATTACCAATGGGAATTCAAACTCATCGATAACGACAAGACGATCAACGCCTTCTGTCTGCCGGGTGGCAAGGTGGCGGTCTACACCGGCCTGTTGCCGATAGCGCAGGACGATGCCGGACTGGCAGCCGTGATCGGCCACGAAGTGGCGCATGCGATTGCCCGTCATGGCGGTGAGCGCCTGAGCCAGGAACTCCTGGTCACCGGACTGTCGGTCGCCACGGTCGTGGCTACCCAGGATTCACCGAATCGCGACCTGTATGTCGGGCTGCTGGGCGCCGGTGCTGCCGTCGGTTATCTGCTGCCCTATTCGCGTCTGCACGAGTCAGAGGCTGATCGCATGGGGCTGATCTACATGGCCAAGGCAGGCTATGATCCACGTGCCGCCATCGGTCTGTGGCAACGCATGGCCGCGGCGGGCAAGGGCAAGTCGAAGCCGCCGGAATTCCTTTCCACCCACCCGGCGGATGCGACGCGCATCAATGAGCTGGAGCGCTGGCTGCCGGAGGCGCTCAACTACTATCGGCCTGTGCGATAATTTCCGACTTCCCGCAGGAATCCTGGCCATGCCAAAAACGCTCTACGACAAGCTTTGGGAGAATCATGTCGTCCGCACCGAAGCGGACGGCACGGCGCTTCTGTATATCGACCGCCACCTGGTGCATGAAGTCACCAGTCCGCAGGCCTTCGAAGGGTTGAAGCTCGCCGGGCGCAAGCCGTGGCGCGTCTCGTCCATCGTGGCGACGGCCGACCACAACACGCCGACCGACCACTGGGAGCGCGGCATCGAGGATCCGGTGTCGCGTCAGCAGGTCGAGACGCTCGATGCCAATATTCACGAGGTCGGGGCGCTGGTCTTCTTCCCGTTCAAGGATGCCCGCCAGGGCATCATCCATGTCATTGGCCCGGAGAACGGCGCCATCCTTCCCGGCATGACCGTGGTCTGTGGCGATTCGCATACCTCGACGCACGGCGCCTTCGCCTGCCTGGCGCATGGCATCGGCACTTCCGAAGTCGAACATGTCCTCGCCACCCAGTGCCTGCTGCAAAAGAAGATGAAGGCGATGCAGATCAAGGTCGAGGGAAAGGTCGGCGCTGGCGTGACGGCGAAGGACATCGTGCTGGCCATCATCGGCAAGATCGGCACGGCTGGCGGCACCGGCCATGCGGTGGAGTTCGCCGGCAGCGCGATTCGCGCATTGTCGCTGGAAGGCCGCATGACGGTGTGCAACATGGCGATCGAGGCCGGCGCGCGGGTCGGTTTTGTCGCGGTCGACGACGCGACGATCGACTATCTCAAGGGACGCGCCTTTGCGCCGACCGGCGAGGAATGGACGCGCGCCGTGAGCTATTGGCGCACGCTGGTCTCCGATCCGGGTGCGGCATTCGATACGGTGGTGGAACTCGATGCGGCGACGCTCCAGCCGCAGGTGACCTGGGGTACCTCGCCCGAGATGGTCGTGGCGGTTGGCGGCAGCGTGCCGGCGCCCGAAGATTTTGCCGATCCGGTCAAGCGTGAGGGAGTCGTCCGGGCGCTGCAATACATGGGGCTGGTGGCGCGTACCCCGATCAAGGATATTTGCGTCGATCAGGTCTTCATCGGTTCCTGCACCAATTCCCGCATCGAGGATCTACGCGAGGCTGCCGCCGTGGTCACGTCAACCAAAGGGCGCGGCAAGGCGGCCAGTGTCAAGCGGGTGCTGGTGGTACCCGGTTCCGGGCTGGTCAAGCGCCAGGCCGAGGCGGAAGGTCTCGACAAGATATTCCTGGCCGCGGGCTTCGAGTGGCGCGAACCCGGTTGCTCGATGTGTCTCGCCATGAACGCCGACCGACTGGAGCCGGGCGAGCGTTGCGCGTCCACCTCCAACCGTAATTTCGAGGGCCGCCAGGGGGCCGGCGGACGCACCCATCTCGTCAGCCCGGCGATGGCGGCTGCGGCCGCCATTACCGGTCACTTTTCCGACGTGCGTGAGCTTGTTTAACCGAGTTTGACTAAATTTAACAGAGGCGAACATGAAAATACTGATGCTCATCCTTGCAGCTGCCGCCTTCGTATTGGCCGGTTGCAATACCGTGCAAGGCCTTGGCAAGGACATCGAAAAGGGCGGCGAGGCGATCCAGAAGAAGGCTGCCAAGTAGATGCGCGCATTCACCCCGTTCGATGGCTTGGTGGCGCCGCTCGATCGCGCCAATGTCGATACCGACGCCATCATTCCCAAGCAGTTCCTGAAGTCGATCAAGCGTGCCGGCTTCGGCCCCAACGCCTTCGATGAATGGCGCTATCTCGATCGCGGCGAGCCGGGGCAGGACTGCAGCCGCCGTCCCACCAACGCCGACTTTGTCCTGAATCAGCCGCGCTACCAGGGCGCGTCGATTCTGCTGACGCGTGACAACTTCGGCTGCGGCTCGTCGCGCGAGCACGCGCCGTGGGCATTGGAAGATTACGGTTTCCGGGCGCTGGTCGGCACCAGTTTTGCCGATATCTTCTACAACAACAGTTTCAAGAACGGCCTGCTGCCGATTCGGCTGCCGACCGCGGCGGTGGATGAACTGTTCGCGCAAGTCGCGGTGACGCCTGGCTACCGGTTGAAAATCGATCTGGCCGCGCAGACCGTCGTGCGACCGGACGGCACGGTACTGTCCTTCGACGTCGATCCCTTCCGCAAGGAATGTCTGCTGAATGGCTGGGACGACATCGGCCTCACCCTGCGCCACGCCGATGAGATTCGCGCATTCGAGGCAAAGCGACAAATCGAACAACCCTGGCTTTTCTCGAAGGTGGACTAAATGAAAATTTGCGTGTTACCGGGCGACGGCATCGGCCCGGAAATTACCGCCGAGGCGGTGCGCGTGCTCAAGGCGCTCGATCTGAAAGTCGAGCTGGAGGAAGCCCTGCTGGGCGGCTGTGCCATCGATGCGGCCAAGGATCCGTTTCCCGAGGCGACGCAGAAGCTTGCCACGGCTGCCGATGCCGTGCTACTGGGTGCCGTCGGCGGCCCGCAGTGGGACAGCAATCCGCGCGAACTACGGCCCGAGCGCGGCTTGCTGCGCATCCGCAAGGAACTCGGGCTGTTCGCCAACCTGCGTCCGGCGATTCTTTATCCGGAACTGGCCAACGCCTCGACGCTCAAACCCGAAGTGGTGGCCGGCCTCGATATCCTGATCGTGCGCGAACTGACGGGTGACATTTATTTCGGCCAGCCGCGCGGCATTGAAGTCAGGAACGGCGAGCGCGTCGGTTTCAACACCATGATCTACTCGGAAAGCGAGATTCGCCGCATTCTGCACGTTGCTTTCGCTGCCGCCATGAAGCGCGACAGGAAGGTCTGCTCGGTCGACAAGATGAATGTGCTCGAATGCACCCAGCTGTGGCGCGACGTCGCCATCGAGGTAAGCAAGGAGTATCCGGAAGTCGAGCTTTCGCACATGCTGGTCGATAATGCCGCCATGCAGTTGGTGAAGGCGCCCAAGCAGTTCGACGTGATGGTGACGGGCAACATGTTCGGCGATATTCTTTCGGACGAAGCGTCGATGCTGACGGGCTCGATCGGCATGCTGCCTTCGGCTTCGCTCGATGAAAACAACAAGGGTCTGTACGAGCCGAGTCACGGTTCGGCGCCGGATATTGCCGGCAAGGGCCTGGCGAACCCGCTGGCAACGATTCTGTCGGCCGCGATGATGTTACGGTATACCTTTGCCGACGAAGCGGCCGCGTGCCGCATCGAAGGCGCGGTGAAAAAGGTGCTGGCGCGGGGTTTCCGTACCGGCGACATTTATGAGCCCGGCACAAAACGCGTGGGCACACGGGAAATGGGCGACGCCGTGCTGGCGGCGCTGTGATTGATCTGAAAAGGTGAGTGTCATGAAAAAAGTGGGTCTGGTGGGCTGGCGCGGCATGGTCGGTTCGGTACTGTTGCAGCGCATGCGCGAGGAAAATGATTTTGCCCTGATCGAGCCGGTGTTCTTCACGACATCGAATGTCGGCGGCCAGGGCCCGGCAGAAGCCGGCGGCGCGCCGTTGCAGGATGGCGCGGATATCGCCGCGCTGCGGCAGATGGACATCATCATCACCTGCCAGGGTGGCGACTACACCAAGGCGGTGTTCGGCCCGCTGCGGGCGAGCGGCTGGGCTGGCATGTGGATCGACGCGGCCTCCACCTTGCGCATGGCCGATGATGCGATCATCATTCTTGACCCGGTGAACCTCGATGTCATCAAGGCCGGGTTGGCCAAGGGCGTGAAAAATTATATCGGCGGGAATTGCACAGTATCGCTGATGCTAATGGGGCTGGGCGGTCTGTTCCGCGGCGACCTCGTCGAATGGATCTCCGCCATGACCTATCAGGCCGCCTCCGGTGCCGGCGCGCAGAACATGCGCGAGCTGCTTGCCCAGATGGGCATGCTGCACGATGCGGTCAAAGCCGAATTGGCCGATCCCGCTTCGGCCATTCTCGACATCGACCGCAAGGTCGCGGCAACCATGCGCTCTGCCGAGTTTCCGACCAAAAACTTCCGCGGCGTGCCGCTCGCCGGCAGCGTGATCCCATGGATCGATGCGCCGGTCGAAGGCGGGCAGTCCAAGGAGGAATGGAAGGGCGGCGCCGAATGCAACAAGATCCTCGGCCGGCCGGCGTTTCGCAGCCCCGGCAGCATCCCCATCGATGGCCTGTGTGTACGTGTCGGCGCCATGCGCTGCCATTCACAGGGCCTGACCATCAAGCTCCGGAAGGATGTGCCCCTCGATGAGCTTGCCGACATCATTGCCAAGGGCAACGACTGGGTGAAGGTGGTTCCCAACGAGCGCGAACTTTCGGAACGTGAATTGACGCCATCTGCCGTCACCGGTACGCTCTCCGTGCCTGTGGGGCGTTTGCACAAACTGGCAATGGGCCCGGAATATCTGGGAGCGTTCACCTGTGGCGACCAATTATTGTGGGGTGCAGCTGAACCTCTGCGGCGAATGTTGCGTATTTTGCTCGATTGAATGAAGATGGCAAGGTAATGCAAAGGTTGAGCTTGCGTGGTTAAAGCCATGATGTTATTTTGGTTTCGGTTCTGGTTCGCCGATGCGGGATTATCCTGCTTCGAGAGTTCGTCTTGATTGTGGTCCAACATTCCCCAGCGGGGAGGCATTGTGAATAAACCTGGTAAATCAAAGTTATTCAAGGCATCGCTGCTGGCGGCATTGCTGACGACTGCGTTGGGTGTTGTGACTGCGCCGGGGGCGCAAGCTGCCGGCCTGGGCAAACTGACGGTGTATTCGGCCATAGGTCAGCCACTCAACGCCGAGGTGGCGCTGACAGCGACACCCGAGGAATTGTCCGCCTTGTCGGCCAGGCTGGCTTCGCATGACGACTTCAAGAAAGCCGGCATCGAATTCATGTCTGCGCTGAGCGGTCTGCGCTTCAGCGTGGCGAAACAGCCGGATGGCCAGTCGGTACTCAAGCTGACAACCGACCGTCCGCTCAATGAGCCGTTCCTGCATTTCCTTGTTGAATTGAACTGGACCGCGGGTCGTCTGGTGCGGGAGTACACTTTCCTGCTCGATCCGCCTGAAATGCTTCAGGTGGCAAGGCCCGCTTCCGTGGTTACCCCGGTGGTTCCGCAAGCATTGCCGTTGATGGCCGCTCCGGCAACTGCTGCCATGCCCGCGACCCCAGTGGCGCCCGCAAAGGCGAAGATGGAGCCCCGCGCGGCGCGTACAGCTGAACCCGATGCTATAGCCAGACCCAAACCGCGCACTGCCCAGGCTCCCACGCCAGCGGCGACCATGCCCAGTACTGGCGAGCGACTGGTGAAATATGGCGATACCCTGAGCAAGATCGCCCGGGAGAACAAGCCTGCTGCCGTCAGTCTCGACCAGATGCTGGTAGCGCTGTTCAATAGCAACCGGGATGCTTTCGACGGCAATAACATGAGCCGTCTGCGGGCCGGCAAGATCCTGCAACTACCGGATCCGAGTGAGGTGGCTGCCGTCGATGCCGGCGAAGCGCGCAAATTGATCGTTGCCCACACAGCAGATTTCAACGCTTATCGTCGCAGCCTTGCCTCTGCAGCCAGCATGGCGCCGGCCACTGAAACCCAGCCGCAACAGCAGGCAGCCGGAAAAATCAAGCCCCAAGTCGAGAGCAAGGCGCCACCAGCCCCGGCCAAGGACAAGCTGGAAGTTTCGCCCACCGAGGCCGCCAAGTCAGCCAAGACCACCGGAGCGATGGGCAAGAGCGCACTCGAAGAAGATTTGATTGCCCGCGACAAGGCTTTGCGCGAGGCTTCCGGACGTATCGCGGAACTCGAAAAAAACCTCGAGAATCTCAAGCATCTGGTTGAACTGAAGAGTCAGGCCGGCGTGCAGGTGCAGCAGCAGGCGCAAGCTGCCCTGCCAAAACCTGCCGCCGAACCTGTGCCCCCGCCTGTGGCCATGGCGAAGCCGGCCGATCCCGCAGTACCTGCTGCTGCCAGTAGCGCGCCTGCCGAAGAAAAGGCAACTGGAATTGCGGCGCCCGCTCCTGCGGCAACAGAACCAGTCAAGCCAGCCGAACCGGCACCCGCCCCAGCCGCACCACCCAAGCCTGCCGTGAAAAAACCGGCGCCTCCACCACCTCCGCCCCCGGAACCCAGCTTTATCGAGGACAATCCGGAACTGGTATTTGGTGGTGGTGGGTTGATAGCCCTCCTGTTGGGCTATCTTGGCTACTCGGCCTATCGCAGGAAAAAGCAGGCACTGCAGGACAATACTGCGCAGCGTGATGAACCTGGTGCTGCTCCAGGAAGTCTGGGACCCAAATCGGCTGCGCTGGTCGGCGCGGCCAGTGAAAGCGTTGACAGTGGCGATGTTTCCATTCAAGGCGATTTCAGCGAAGGTGGTGTGCTGACAACTGCGGAAAGCGTCGATCCTGTCGCAGAAGCGGACGTCTATATGGCCTACGGCCGCGATAGTCAGGCCGAGGAAATCCTGCTCGAAGGCCTCAAGACGGACCCCACGCGGACCGCAATTCATCTCAAGCTGCTCGAACTATATGCCAATCGTAAAAGCGTGCCGCAGTTTGAATCGGTGGCCAATGAACTGCATGGCTTGATAGGCAACAAGGGGCCTGAATGGGAAAAGGTCGCCAAGCTGGCCGCTGGCCTGGGCGTGACTGGCGGACTGTTTGCCGCCGTAGCGGCCGAGGCGGACATGGGGGACAAAGCGACCCCCGCTGCCGTAATGGCAGTTGCCGGAGCGGCCGAGACTTCCGTATCGTCAGTATCGGCATCAGCACCAGCCGCCGCCGCAGAAGATGCCGGCTCCTTTGATTTTGACCTTGATCTTGGCACCTCCAGCGGCTCGGCCATTGCCGCAGAACAGGTGTCGAAGCAGGCGATTGCCGCAGAATCAACAGCGCTTGATTTTGACTTTGATCTGGGTTTGCCTACCCAGAATCCGCCACTTGATGCGGCAAGCGACGCTGCAGCAGTTGACAGCAATGCCATTGATTTTGCGCTGGATTCCGGAAGTTCTGTTGAATCTCCGGCAGTCGCGCCGGTGGCGGCCGAAGGTAACGAGATCGAGTTCGACCTGGATTTGGGTTCTGCTCAGGTAGCCCCGGCCACTGCTGCTGCCGAGGACATGGTTGCGGCAGCCAGCCTGGACGAGATTGATTTCAATTTCGATCTCGATCTGGGCTCTGAAGAAACCGCTCAGACCGCTGCTGCTGCCGAATCCCTCGATGCTGCAACAGCCGCCGCAGCGCCTGCAGCGCTTGATCTTGCCGAAATCAACTTTGATTTGGGTGAGCCTGAACCGACCGCTTCCCAGGCGGTGGCTCCCGTGCCAGACGCGACGTTCGAACCGGCCGCTACCGTGTCGGCGGCGGACACGGCAGCCCAGTCTGTCACTCCCGAAGAGGGTGCTGCGGAGGCCGAAGATTCGGAAGTGGCGACCAAGCTTGAGCTCGCGCTAGCCTATGAAGAAATGGGCGACCGGGAAGGTGCGCGCGAGTTGTTGAACGAGGTTCTCAACGAGGGCAGCCCTGCCCAGCAGGGACAGGCGCGCGCGCGGCTCGATCAACTCGATCTTTGAACTTCAGGCCATTGTCGCCACGGCGAGGTCCAACGCCGTGGCGCTTTTCCCGATGTGGCATCCGCTAACGCTCTTGCTTGCATGGCTCGCCTTTGCACTGCTGTTGCAGTGGTTGCCCATCCACCTGTTGATTGGGGTAGCCGCAGCTAGTCTTGTCCTGGCATTTTCCCTGGCGTATGAGCGCAGTCGCAATCTGCTGAAGCGTTCGCGCTGGTTGCTCTTGTCGCTGGTGATGGTGTTCCTGTTCCTCACCCCGGGCGAATACCTGCCGGGTATTGGCGGTGATCTTGGGGTGACTTATGACGGCCTGCGGCATGCTGGGGAACATCTCGGTCGATTGCTGGCACTGCTGACCAGCTTGGCTTTACTGCACGAGAAGGTGGGTACGCCAGGTCTGCTGACGGGACTGTATTGCCTGCTGTGGCCGTTTGCCTGGCGCGAGGCAACCGTCGTCCGCCTGATGCTGGTCCTCGAATTTGTCGAGCAAAAGCAGCAGGTTGGTTGGCGGGAATGGCTGATGGGGGAGGCTTCACCAGCGGCCGCCCCGGAAAACTTCCGCTTGCCCATGCCGCCATTACATTTGCGGGACAAGCTGTTGATCGGCGGTCTGCTGACGGCTACCTTAAGCTTGGTCATGTGGTCATGAGAATTGCTCTCGGCCTTGAATATGACGGCGCGGGATTTTCCGGCTGGCAATCACAACCCTGTGGCAATACAGTGCAAGATGTGCTGGAGGGGGCGTTGTCGCGTGTTGCCGGTGCGCCATTGCGCGTCGTTTGCGCCGGTCGCACCGATGCCGGGGTCCATGCATTGACTCAGGTTGCGCACTTCGATGCCGCCATGGAACGTCCGCTCACGGCATGGGTACGCGGCACCAACGCTTTTTTGCCAGCGGCGGTCGCGGTGCGCTGGGCCGTGCCGGTTGCCGCTGACTTCCATGCCCGCTTTTCTGCCCGGGCGCGTGCATACCGTTATGTTTTGTTGAATCGTCCCGAACGCCCCGGGGTGTTCGCGGGGAAAGTGGGTTGGTGCCATCGTCCGCTGGACGTGGCGGCGATGCGGGAGGCAGCGGCCTGTCTGGTCGGCGAGCATGATTTTTCCGCATTTCGCGCCTCCGGCTGTCAGGCCAAGTCGCCGGTCAAGACGCTGCATCGCTTTGCTATAGCCAGTGAGGGCGATCTCGTCATGTTTGAATGTTCAGCGAATGCTTTCCTGCACCACATGGTCAGGAATCTGGTGGGCGCCTTGATTTATGTCGGCATGCACCGCCACCCGCCCCATTGGCTGGGCGATTTGCTGGCAGCTTGCGATCGGCGCCGGGGCGCGCCTACTTTCGCTCCCGATGGTTTGTATCTGGCTGGCGTGGATTACGGTGATGAGTGGGGATTGCCACAGCAGGGCAGTATCATGGCGCAATTACGCTTGCCCGGTTCCTGAATCATGCATCGAACCCGCATCAAGATTTGCGGCATCACCCGCGCCATCGACCTCGACGCTGCCCTCGGCGCGGGTGTCGATGCCGTCGGTTTTGTCTTTTACCCACCCAGCCCGCGTGCCCTGTCGCTGGAGCTTGCCGCCGCTCTGGCACGTCGCGTGCCCCCTTTCGTGACGCGTGTAGGATTGTTCGTCAATGCCGAATCCTCCAGCGTACGGGAGACTTTAGCGGCGGTGCCTGTGGACCTCCTGCAGTTTCATGGCGAGGAGGATGCGAAATACTGCGAGCAGTTCGGCTTGCCCTACCTCAAGGCGGCACGGGTTCGCCCGCAACTCGATCTGTTAGAATTCGCCCGCGCCTATCCGACGGCCCAGGGTTTGCTGCTTGACGCCTGGGTGGAAGCCTATGGTGGAATTGGCCAATCGTTTGACTGGTCATTGATTCCGCAGGAGTTGCCTTTGCCTTTGGTGTTATCTGGTGGCCTTCATGCAGGTAATGTCGCTGAAGCTGTAACTAAAATCCGTCCTTGGGCGGTAGATGTCAGCAGCGGAGTCGAAGTTGCCAAGGGCATCAAGGATGCCGAAAAGATCGCCGCATTCGTTGCGGCAGTGAAAACAGCAAATTCTTCTAGATAACAAAATGTCAGATAATAAATACGAGATGCCGGACGTTCATGGTCATTTCGGTAAATATGGCGGAACTTTTGTCGCGGAAACGCTGATGCCGGCTTTGGCCGAACTCAATGCCGCCTATCAGGCTGCCAAAGCCGACCCGGCCTTCCACGCTGAATTTGAGAATGAACTGGCGCATTACGTCGGCCGCCCCAGTCCGATCTACCATGCCAGACGCTGGTCGGAGCGACTGGGCGGTGCGCAGATCTATCTCAAGCGCGAAGACCTCAACCATACCGGCGCCCACAAGATAAACAACTGCATTGGCCAGGCCTTGCTGGCGCGGCGCATGGGCAAGCCGCGCGTGATCGCGGAGACCGGCGCGGGGCAGCATGGTGTCGCTTCGGCGACCGTTGCCGCACGTTATGGCATGGAATGCGTGGTGTACATGGGCAGCGAGGACATCAAGCGCCAGGCCGCCAACGTTTACCGCATGAAATTGCTCGGCGCCAGGGTGGTGCCGGTCGAGTCCGGGTCGAAAACCCTCAAGGATGCCCTCAACGAAGCCATGCGCGACTGGGTGACCAACGTTGCCGATACCTTCTACATCATCGGCACGGTCGCCGGGCCGCATCCTTACCCGATGATGGTGCGTGATTTCCAGGCCGTGATTGGCCGGGAGTGCCTCGGCCAGATGTCGGCGCTGGCGGGACGGCATCCCGATGCGGTGATTGCCTGCGTCGGCGGCGGCTCCAACGCCATGGGCATCTTTTACGATTACATTCCGCATGCGGCAGTCAAACTGGTGGGCGTCGAGGCGGCCGGGTACGGCATGGCCACCGGCAAGCATGCCGCTTCGCTGACGGCGGGCCGTCCCGGCGTGCTGCATGGCAATCGCACCTATTTGCTGCAGGACGCCAGTGGCCAGATCATCGAGACCCATTCGATTTCCGCCGGACTCGACTATCCGGGAGTGGGTCCCGAGCATGCCTGGCTGAAGGACAGCGGCCGGGCAGAATATGTCACCGTGACCGATGATGAGGCGCTGGCCGCCTTCCACGATTTATGTCGTGACGAGGGCATCATCCCGGCGCTCGAATCCAGTCATGCCCTCGCCTATGCCACGCGGCTGGCGCCGACGCTGCCGCGCGATAACATCCTGCTCGTCAATCTGTCTGGCCGTGGTGACAAGGATATGCATACCGTCGCCGAAAAATCCGGAATCCAGTTCTGATCCATTGACCGCTCAGTCGCCAACTCAGTCGCCAACAATGTCACGTATATCCGCCAAATTTGCCGAACTAGCGTCGAGTGGCTCTCATGAAAAAAGAGCGGCGCTGATTCCTTTCATCACCGCCGGAGATCCCGAACCCGGGCAGACCGTGCCCCTGATGCGGGCGCTGGTCGAGGGCGGTGCCGACATCATTGAGCTCGGCGTGCCGTTTCCGACCCGATGGCGGATGGGCCGACGATTCAGCGGGCTTCCGAGCGCGCCTTGTCTTTCGGCGTCAGCCTGCGCGTCGTGCTGGGCATGGTGCATGAGTTCCGCAAGACGGATGCGACGACGCCGGTGGTGCTGATGGGTTACGCGAATCCAATCGAAGCATACGGCGCAGCCGCCTTTGCCCAGGATGCCCATGCCGCCGGTGTCGATGGCGTGCTGGTGGTTGATTACCCGCCGGAAGAGTGCGTCGAATTTTCGCGCCTGCTGAAGCAGGCCGCCATCGATCCGATTTTCCTGCTGGCGCCGACCTCGGTCGAGGCGCGCTATGCCGATGTGGCCAAACTTGGCAGCGGCTATATCTACTATGTCTCGCTCAAGGGCGTGACGGGAGCGGCGACCATCGATCTCGACGAAGTGGCGCGGCGCATTCCGGCCATCCGCGCCAAGGTCGGCATGCCGGTCGGTGTCGGTTTCGGTATCCGCGATGCCGTCAGCGCGGCGCGGATAGCCAGCATTGCCGATGCGGTGGTAATTGGCAGCAAAATCATCGAAACTATCGAACAGGCGCCGGCTGGCACGGCCCCGCAGTTGGTGAAGGCCTTCATGCGCGAGGTGCGCACGGCGATGGACAAAGGGGTGCAAGCATGAGCGCCGCCGCAGCCGGTTGGCTGTGCAAAGCCAGCCGTGGGCCGCGCAGCGATTGGGAGGGGAGGGAAATATGAGTTGGCTCCAGAAACTGCTGCCGCCGAAGATCAAGCGCGCGATTGGCGTGCGGAAATCCATTCCCGAGGGTCTGTGGAGCAAGTGTCCCGCCTGCGAGGCGGTGCTGTATGCCACCGACCTGGCGCAGAACCTCGGCGTCTGTCCCAAGTGCGGCCACCATCACCGCCTGAAGGCACGCGAACGGCTTGATCAGTTGCTCGATCCCGAAGGCCAGCACGAGATCGGCGCCGAAGTCCTGCCGCTCGATGCGCTCAAGTTCAAGGACAGCAGGCGCTATCCGGACCGCCTGGCGGCAGCCCACGAGGATACGGGCGAATCCGATGCCATGGTGGTGATGCAGGGCGCCATCAAGACGTTGCCGGTGGTGGTCGCCTGCTTCGAGTTTGAATTCATGGCTGGCTCGATGGGGTCGGTGGTCGGCGAGCGCTTCGTGCGCGGCGTGAATGCCGCCATCGAGAATCAGCTGCCCTTCATCTGTGTGACGGCTTCGGGCGGCGCGCGCATGCAGGAAGGGCTGTTTTCCCTGCTGCAGATGAGCAAGACGACGGCGGCGGTCACCCGGCTGGCGCGTCACAAACTGCCCTTCATCACCGTGCTGACCGACCCGACCATGGGCGGGGTCTCGGCTTCCTTCGCTTTCGTCGGTGATGTTGTCATGGCCGAACCGGGAGCACTGATCGGTTTTGCCGGGCCGCGCGTGATCGAACAGACGGTCCGGGAAACCCTGCCGGAGGGGTTTCAGCGCTCCGAATTCCTGCTCGAGAAGGGTGCCATCGACATGATCGTCGATCGCCGCGAGATGCGTGATCGATTGGCGGCCGTGCTGACCCTGTTGCAGCGCATTCCGGCCGTTTGATGGCGGTAGCTGTAGCACGCAGTCTGGCAGAGTGGCTGGTTCACCTCGAGCACTTGCACCCGCGCGGCCAGGCGGGCATCGAACTTGGACTGGAGCGCGTCCGGCAGGTCAGTGATGTCCTGCAGCAGCGCCAGCACTGCCCGCTCATCACCGTCGGCGGCACCAATGGCAAAGGCTCGACCTGCGCCATGCTCGAACGCATGCTTCTGGCCGCCGGTTATCGCGTCGGCGTTTACACCTCGCCCCACCTGCTGCTTTACAACGAGCGGGTTCGCCTGAATGGATTGCCGGCGCCTGACGCTGAATTCTGTGCGGCGTTTGCACGGGTCGAGGCGGCCAGGATCCATGCTGGCGCTGTCTCGCTCACCTATTTCGAGTTCGGCACGCTGGCCGCCTGGGAAATGTTTGCCGCCGCCGGGCTTGACGCGATCATCCTGGAAGTCGGTCTGGGGGGGCGGCTCGACGCCACCAACATCTACGCTGCCGACTGCGCCATTGTCGCTACCGTGGCGCTTGACCACATGGATTATCTGGGGCCGACGCGTGAGGCAATCGGTCGCGAGAAGGCCGGCATCTGCCGTTCCGGCCGGCCGCTGATCTGCGGCGATGCCGATCCGCCGCAGAGCCTGATTGATACCTGCCGTCTCGCCGGCGCCGACTTTTGTCAGATCGGCCGCGATTTCGGCTTCCTCCGGCAGGAAGGCCAATGGCAATACTGGGGGGGGTGCGGAGGCATCAAAAGAACGCTTGGCGGTCTGGCTTTCCCGGCCTTGCGGGGCGATTGCCAGTTGCACAACGCCAGCTGCGCCATTGCCGCGCTGCATGCCCTGCACGTGTATCTGCCGGTGACGGCCCAGGATATCCGGCGCGGCCTGTCCGAAGTCGCGGTCGCCGGGCGTTGCCAGGTCTTGCCGGGGCGTCCGCAAGTCGTGCTCGATGTTGCCCATAATCCGCAGGCTGCCGCAGCCTTGGCGACAAGTCTCGGCGGCATGGGGTTTGCGCGGACCACCTGGGCCGTGTTCGGCATGATGGCGGACAAGGACATTGCCGGCGTGATCGAGGCGCTCGGGCAGCGGGTCGACCACTGGCTGCCCTGCGACCTGCCGGGGCCACGTGGCGCCAGCGCCGCCGACCTGGCGGCGGTCATTGTAAAAGTCGGTGCCGCATCTTCCGGCGGGGGGGCGGCGGGAGCGTTCCCGTCACCCGCGGCAGCGTTTGCCTACGCGCAAGAGAATGCGGGCGAGGATGATAGAATTCTCGTCTTCGGATCGTTCCTGACGGTGGCGGGTGTGATGCGTCCTGATCCTGTCCAACCTCCTGGCCGCAATGCGTGATATGGCGTGACATGGCACAAGAAGACAAGCGTGGCGAGTATGGTGATGAATCTGCAGGCCGCATGCCGGCGGATGATGCGACGCAGCTGAAAAAACGTGCGCGCCGACGGCTGATCGGCGCAGTGGCGCTGGCGCTGCTGGCCGCCATTGTTTTGCCGATGGTGATGGATCACCAGCCGGCGCCGCTCCTGAAAGACATCCAGGTGCGCATTCCCAGTCCGGATGAAGGCGTGACGCAGCGCGTCACCGGGAAGTTGGCCGCCCCACAGCCCAGGGTAGAGAAGGCGGCAGCCGAGCCACTGCCGTCAGTCAAGCCAATCAGCAAGGAAGAGGCGCCCGCGGCGCCGGCCAAGCCCGCCGAAAAACCTGAAGCCAAGCCGATTGCCAAGGCCGAGCCAAAACCAGAAGTGAAAACAGTTCCCAAGCCTACCAACGAAAAGAGTGCGGGCGAATCATGGGAAGTGCAACTGGGTGCCTACCAGAACCCGGCGAGCGTCACCATCCTGGTCGGAAAACTGAAGCAACTGGATTTGCCGACTTATACCGAGAAGGTCGATACCCCGAACGGGCCGCGCACGCGCGTGCGCGCCGGACCCTTCCCCACACAAGAGGCTGCCGAGAAGGCGCGGGTACGCGTCAGGATCATCGGTGTCGATGGCCCGGTGGCCAAGCAGCCATAACGATGTTGCCACGCAGCAGTAGTTGCAGTGACGATTTTTGATTATGTAGTGTTTGCTGCGGTACTGCTGTCCCTGCTGGTTGGTGCATGGCGTGGCGTGGTGAGTGAACTTCTGGCATTGGCGGCCTGGGTGGTGGCTTTTCTGGCGGCGCGCACTTGGGCGGTACCGGCAGGCGAACTGATGGTGGATGGGTTGGCCACACCGCTATCGGAACCTTTGTTGCAGCAATTGATCGGGTTTGTTGCCATCTTTGCGGCCGTCCTGATACTGTTCGCGCTGCTGCGTTGGTTGGTATCGCTGCTATTGCGGGCGGTCGGCCTGGCCCCACTGGATCGGGTGCTGGGTTCGCTGTTCGGTATTGCGCGCGGCATCTTGGTGGTGTGGGTGGTAGTGTTGCTGGCCGGGCTGACCGCCCTGCCGCAACAACAGTGGTGGCGGCAGGCGGTATTATCGCCACCGCTTGAAACGGCGGTGCTGGCGGCCAGGCCCTGGTTGCCGCCGGAATTGGCAAAACGGATTCGATACCGATAGGGTGAAACGATGTGCGGCATATTGGGTGTGGTAGCCACCACGCCGGTAAATCAGTTGCTCTACGACGGCTTGCAGGTCCTGCAGCATCGCGGCCAGGATGCGGCCGGCATCACCACCGCTGAAGGTGGGCGATTCCATATGCACAAAGGTTCGGGACTGGTGCGCGACGTGTTCCGTACCCGCAACATGCGTGGCCTGATCGGCAACTGGGGCATCGGCCACTGTCGCTACCCGACGGCCGGCTCGGCCGAAAACGCCGCCGAGGCGCAGCCCTTTTACGTTAATTCGCCCTTTGGCCTGATGCTGGCGCACAACGGCAACCTCACAAACTCCGAGATGTTGAAGCGCGACATGTTCCTGCAAGACCTGCGGCACATGAATACCAACTCGGATTCCGAGGTGTTGCTTAACGTTTTTGCGCACGAGTTGCAGGTGGCGTCGACGAAATACCAGGTCGATGCCGAAACCATCTTCAAGGCGGTGGCCGGCGTGCATCGGCGCGTCAAGGGTGCCTACGCCGTGGTGGCGATGATCGCCGGCTACGGGTTGCTGGCCTTTCGCGATCCGTACGGCATCCGCCCACTGGTGATCGGCCGCAACGAGACCTCGCTGGGCATGGAATATCTCGTCGCTTCGGAAAGCGTGGCGATCGATACGCTCGGTTTCCAGTTTCTGCGCGATGTCGAGCCAGGCGAGGCGGTACTGATCGACACGCGCGGCCAGTTCATCAGCCGGCAGTGTGCTGAAAAGACCATGCATGCTCCCTGCATGTTCGAATATGTTTATCTGGCACGTCCCGACTCGCTGATCGATGGTGTCTCGGTGTATGGCGCCCGTGTCAAGATGGGCGAATACCTTGCCGACAAGATTCGCCACACCATGCCGCATCTGGCCATTGACGCGGTGATCCCGATTCCCGATTCGAGTCGTCCCGCCGCGCTTGAACTGGCACGGCGGCTTGCCGTGCCGTACCGCGAGGGCTTCGTCAAGAACCGCTACATCGGCCGTACCTTCATCATGCCGGGGCAGGCCTCGCGGCGCAAATCGGTGCGCCAGAAACTCAATGCCATGGCCCAGGAATTTCGCGGCAAGAACGTGCTGCTGGTCGACGACTCCATCGTGCGCGGCACCACCAGCCGCGAGATCATCATGATGGCGCGCGAGGCCGGTGCGAAGAAAGTCTATTTCGCCTCGGCCAGCCCCCCGGTGCGCTTTGCCAATGTCTATGGCATCGACATGCCGACGCGCGCCGAACTGATCGCCTCCCATCGCAGCGATGAGGAAATCTGCCGCGAGATTGGCGCCGATGCCCTGATCTATCAGGATCTCGATGCGCTGAAGCATGCCGTGAGTTCGATCAATCCGGCGCTGACGAACTTCGATACTTCCTGCTTCGACGGTAAGTACATCACTGGCGACATCAGTGCGGACTATCTGGCCAGCGTCGAGAGCGCGCGCGGCAAGCCGAGTCTTCACCTCGATGGCGATGACGAGGGCGGCCAACTTGACCTTAATCTGGTGACCTCCGCATGAACGAAAAACCACAATATCAGATCGACACCCTGGCCGTCCGCGCCGGGCAGGAGCGCAGCCAGTTCGGCGAGCATAGCGAGGCGCTTTACCTGACCTCCAGTTTCGTCTTCACCAGCGCGGCACAGGCGGCGGCGCGTTTTTCCGGCGAAGAAGACGGCAACGTCTATTCACGGTTCACCAATCCAACCGTCACCATGTTTCAGGAGCGGCTGGCCGCCCTCGAGGGCGCGGAAGCCTGCATCGCTACCGCCAGCGGCATGTCGGCGATTCTTTCGACAATCCTGTCCCTGCTCAAAAGCGGCGACCATATCGTCGCGGCGCGCGGCATTTTTGGCGCCAGCCAGCAGATGTTCGGCAACATCATGCCGCGTTTCGGCGTCACCTCGAGTTTTGTCACCGGCAGTGCGCCGGCCGCCTTCCGGGCCGCGCTGCAAGCCAATACCAAACTCATTTTCATCGAGACCCCCTCGAACCCGCTGACCGAGGTGTTCGACATCGCCGCGCTGGCGGACATTGCGCATGAGGCGGGTGCGCTGCTCGTGGTCGATAATTGTTTCTGCACCCCGGCGTTGCAACGTCCGCTCGACTTGGGCGCCGATCTGATCATTCATTCGGCCACCAAGTATCTCGACGGTCAGGGGCGGGTGCTGGGTGGCGCAGTATGCGGTGGCAAGGCTTTGGTCGAGGAAGTCTTCAAGTTCATGCGGACGGCCGGGCCGACACTCTCGCCCTTCAATGCCTGGATCATCCTGAAGGGCCTCGAAACGCTCAAGATCCGCATGCTGGCGCAGTCGGCCGCTGCACTGGATCTGGCGCGCCGGCTCGAAGCCCATCCTGCGGTGGCGCGCGTCTTTTATCCGGGTTTGCCCTCGCATCCGCAACATGCGTTGGCCATGCGCCAACAGGCTACCGGCGGTGCCATTGTGGCCTTCGAGGTCAAGGGAGGGCGCACGGAAGCGTGGCGCGTCATTGACGGCTGCCGGATGCTCTCGATCACGGCGAATCTGGGTGATGTGAAAACCACCTTGACGCACCCGGCCTCCACGACCCATGGGCGCATATCGCCCGAGGCGCGTGCCGAATCCGGCATTACCGAAAGCCTGCTGCGCGTTGCCGTTGGACTGGAAGCGGTGGACGATATCGAGGCAGACCTGCGCCGCGGCCTGTGAGTCTGGCAGGCGGTCGGCCGTTCAACAATCAGATCATTGTTGTCAATCGCCGTACCGCCATCGCCGACTTTCTCCGGGGCGACGAATTTCTTCCGCTGCTAGAATCCACACTTGTCTGCCTGGTGCAGACCCGCTTTTTCCTTGCCGATTGCCATGAAACGTTCCCGCTTTACCCGTCGTACCCGTCAGACCCCCGATACCGAGGAGTTGATCCGCTTGACCACGCAATTGAGTCTGTCGGGCAGCCGCCTGGAAGACGAATTCTGGGAGCGTAAACTTGGCGGGCTGGTTGAGCGCCTGCTGGCCGGCAATGACGAGGCGGCGCTGAACGCCGCCCTGGATCACCTCTACGGGGCAGGAGGACGTGCCTACGATGAATTGGCCGACATGGTCGAATCCTGTGCCGAGTGTCGTCATTACATGATCGAGAGTGCCGGTGCCGACCAGGATGTGCTGCTGTTTGCCGCCCCGGTTCTGGCTTGGTCGCGTTACGCCATTCCCTCCGGTCAAATTCCCCCGGAAGTGCTGGCCACTTTGCGCGTGCAACTACAGGCCCACGTGCTGGCTGACAATGTGCGCTTCGGCCTTGCCGATTTCTTTTACAGTCCGGACCAGTTGCCGCAGAGCTACTGCGATACGGCGGCGCTGACCGAGAAACTCACGAAGGCAGCCTTGCATGACCGCGATCTCAAGCTCGATCCGGCACAGATGGCCGATACGATCAATTTCCTGTCGGACACCCGCTATCTGATCGGCGTGCTTTGTGCGCGGGCCGGTGCGCCACTGTTCCGCTGGCAGGAAGGGGACGGTAATCGCACCGAGGCGCACAAGCAGTGGCGCGGGCAGGGTGGTGAAGCCTTGCGTGCCTTATTGCCGGCTTGTGCGCTCGAGCCACTGTTGCCGCAGTCATTCCATGCGGCGGTGCGCGAAGCCGATCGCGCTTCGCGCCCGTATTCGCTGCGCTCGGCGGTCGCCTTTCTACAGACGACGCTCAATATCAGTGCTGCCAACCTGCACGCGGTGGTTGCACCATATTACGACCGGCAAATCGAAGAGTTCCGCATCGGCTTCACGGTCGATGAGGCGACCGACGTGGTGCATGGCGTCGTCTGGCCCCTACTCGAAAATGAGGATGAGGCCGCCGAAACGCCCGGCCAGATCGAGACCGTCTTGCGCGAGGCCGGGGTGGCTGAAGTGTTAGTGCTTGACCATCGCTTCCCGCTCGAATATTGCGACGATTGCGGCGCGCCCCTTTATCCGAATCCGGAAGGTGAACCGGTGCATGCCGAACTTCCGGAGCAGGAAGAAGAAACCGCGCCGCGTCATCTGCACTGAGGTTCAGAAGTGAGTGCGCTTTCGAGCCTCGATGAATTGATCGGGGCCTTGCGCTGCCTGCCCGGCGTCGGGCCGAAATCGGCCCAGCGCATGGCTTACCACTTGTTGCAGCACAACCCGCAAGGCGCCGAACGGCTGGGACGGGCGCTGGAAGTTGCCCTGAAAACCTTGCGCCGCTGCGACCGCTGCAATGGTTTTACCGAAGCGGCGATCTGTGATCGCTGCCTGTCCACCAAGCGTGATCCGTCACAGTTGTGCGTGGTCGAAATGCCGGCCGATCTGAATACGATGGAGCAGACACACGCCTATCGCGGCCTCTATTACGTACTGATGGGGCGCTTGAGTCCGCTCGACGGCGTCGGACCGCGCGAACTGGCTTTCGACCGCCTGCTGGCGCGGGCTAGCGATGGCGTGGTGAAAGAGGTGATTCTTGCTACCAATCTGACGCATGAGGGCGAGGCAACTGCGCATTACCTTGCCGAAATGTTGCACGTCCGTGGCGTCAAGGTCAGCCGCATTGCGCGTGGTTTACCGCTCGGCAGCGAACTCGAATATTCGGATGCCGCCAGCGTGGCGCAGGCCCTGCTGGAGCGGCGGGATTACTGATATGTGGCCGGCACGGAGAACCCATGAATAAGCCACTGCAAGGTGTGCGCGTTGTCGAGTTGGGCACCCTAATTGCGGGGCCGTTTTGCAGCCGCATCCTGGCCGAGTTCGGCGCCGAGGTGATCAAGGTCGAAGCGCCAGGCGGGGGTGATCCGCTGCGCAAGTGGCGCAAACTCTACCCGGATGCGCAGAGCGGTACCTCGCTGTGGTGGCTGGTCCAGGCGCGCAACAAGAAATCGGTGACCGCCAATCTGAAGCACGCGGATGGTCTGGCCATGGTGAAACGGCTGATCGCCCGTGCCGATATTGTCGTCGAGAACTTTCGTCCTGGCGTGCTTGAAAAACTCGGACTGGGCTGGGATGTTTTATCCGCCCTGAATCCGGGGCTGGTGATGGTACGGCTATCAGGTTTTGGCCAGACCGGGCCGATGGCACAACTGCCCGGTTTCGGTGCGATTGGTGAGTCGATGGGTGGTCTGCGCTTTGTGACCGGCTATCCCGATCGACCGCCGGTAAAGACGGGTGTTTCGATCGGTGACGGTATCGCTGCGTTGTGGGGTGCGATTGGCGCGTTGATGGCACTGCGCCATCGCGAGGTGAATGGCGGAACCGGGCAGATGGTCGATGTCGCCCTGTATGAAGCCGTATTCGCCATGATGGAAAGCCTGGTGCCGGAATTCGATGTGTTCGGTTTTGTGCGCGAGCGCACCGGCAACGTCATGCCGGGCATTACGCCCTCGAACACCCATACGACCCGCGATGGCAAGCACCTGATCATCGGGGCCAACGGCGATGCCATCTTTCGCCGCTTCATGCAGGCCATCGGCCGTCAGGATCTGGCCGATGATCCCGGTCTGGCCAACAACGCCGGTCGTGATGCACGCGCTACCGAGATTTACAGCGTGATTGATGCCTGGGTTGCGACGCAGGACGCCGCGGATGTTCTCAAACTCGCGGCAACGGCTGGTGTACCGGCCAGCCACATTTTTTCCGTGGCAGACATGTTTGCCGATCCGCAATACGCGGCACGCGCCATGCTCGAGTGGGCTACGCTGCCGGATGGCAAGCGGCTGCGTATTCCGGGGGTGGTACCCAAACTCAGTGAAACTCCGGGAAGCACGGAATGGCTGGGGCCGGCCCTGGGCGAGCATACCGATGCAGTGCTGATGGAACTCGGATATTCAGGCGATGAGATAGCCGAAATGCACCGAAATGGTGCGATTTGATCCTGCTGGTTTGAATGCCAAGCCCATTTAGCCCTTTAATCGTCGTACGCGCTTCGGTATAATCCGCTGGTTTTTCGAGCAAATAAAATAATTTAGGAACCCCGCCATGAGTTGTGACGATAAAGTGGATTGCGGCAGACGGCGCTTGCTGGTTGCGACCGCGACGGTGGGTGGCGTGGCCGGTGTGGCGGCAGCCATTCCGTTTGTCAGCACCTTTGCCCCTTCCGAGCGTGCCAAATCTGCCGGTGCTCCCGTCGAAGCCGATATCAGCAAATTGGCTCCCGGCCAGATGATGACCGTCGAATGGCGTGGTAAGCCGGTGTGGATCATCCACCGCACCAAGGAGATGCTCGATAGCCTGACCAAACTGGACGACAAGATGGCTGACCCGATGTCGTCGCGGCCGATGCAGCCCGGTTACGCCAAGAACGAGTTTCGTTCAATCAAGCCCGAATATATGGTCGCCATCGGCATTTGCACCCACCTCGGCTGTTCGCCAACAGAAAAGTTCAAGACTGGTGCTGAATCTGGCGTGACCGACGATTGGCAAGGCGGGTTTTTCTGCCCCTGCCACGGTTCGATTTTCGATCTGGCTGGCCGCGTCTACAAGAGCATGCCGGCACCGGACAACCTCGAAATTCCCCCGCACGTTTATTTGTCCGACGCCAAGATTCTGATTGGCGAAGACAAGAAGGGAGCCTGAGCATGGGTGCCGCCAACGCTGACAAATACAAGTCCGACGGCACGGCCGCGGGAGGCCTGCTGGAATGGGTTGATGCCCGTTTTCCCCTGCTGTCGTTGTGGAATGACCATCTGGCCAAGTATTACGCACCGAAGAATTTCAACTTCTGGTATTACTTCGGTTCGCTGGCGATGCTGGTGCTGGGACTACAGATCATCACCGGCATCTTCCTGACGATGCACTACAAGCCGGACGCCTCGCTCAACGCCTCCGGCATTCCTGCGGCTTTTGCCAGCGTCGAGTACATCATGCGTGATGTACCCTGGGGCTGGCTGATCCGCTACATGCACTCCACGGGCGCCTCGCTCTTTTTCATCATCATCTACCTGCACATGTTCCGCGGCATGCTCTACGGCTCATACCGCAAGCCGCGCGAGCTGATCTGGATTTTCGGCGTGCTGATCTTCCTCATGTTGATGGCAGAAGCTTTTCTCGGCTATCTGCTGCCCTGGGGCCAGTTGTCTTACTGGGGCGCGCAAGTGATCGTGAACATGTTCACCGCCATCCCCGTCATCGGCCCGGATTTTGCCCTCTTGCTGCGCGGCGACTACGTCGTCTCCGATGCCACGCTGAACCGTTTCTTCGCCTTGCATGTCGTCGCAATTCCCCTGGCGCTGATTGGCCTGGTCGCGGCCCACATCATGGCCTTGCATGAAGTGGGTTCGAACAATCCGGATGGTATCGAGATCAAGAAGAAAAAAGGCCCGGATGGCATTCCTCTCGATGGCATTCCGTTCCATCCCTACTACTCGGTGAAGGATCTCGTCGGCGTTGTGGTCTTTTTGATGGTCTTCGCGATCGTTATTTTCTTCATGCCCGAAGGCGGCGGCTATTTCCTGGAATACAACAATTTCTTTCCCGCCGATCCGCTGGTGACGCCATCGCATATTGCGCCATTGTGGTATTTCTCGCCTTACTACTCGATTCTGCGTGCCAACACGGTCAATTTCTTCTGGATCGATGCCAAGCTGTGGGGCGTCATTTTCATGGGTCTGGGAGTGATGATATTCTTCTTCCTGCCCTGGCTCGACCGTAGCCCGGTGAAGTCGATCCGTTACCGTGGCCCGCTGTTCAAGGGCGCACTGGTGATCTTCGTTGCCTCCTTCCTCATTCTGGGAGTCCTGGGTACCTTGCCGGCAACTCCGGGTTTGACGATGATTGCGCAGATTTGCTCCATCCTCTATTTCGCATTTTTCCTGTTGATGCCAATTTACACGTCGCTCGACAAATGCCAGCCCGAACCGGAAAGGGTGACGGGATAATGAAAAAACTGTTTCTTGTACTGCTGACAGCGACGTTGCTTGTCCCCTGGCTGGCTCAGGCGGCCGCCACGGACGTACGTCTGGACAAGGCGCCCGACCTTTCGCGCAATATGGCCGCCCTGCAGAACGGCGCAAAAGTCTTCGTCAACTACTGCCTCAATTGTCACTCGGCGTCTTACTACCGCTACAACCGGCTCACCGATATTGGTTTGACTGAAGGGCAAATCAAGGACAACCTCTTGTTTACCGCTGACAAGATTGGCGAGCCCATGACGATCGCGATGCGGCGTGCCGAAGCGAAGGAATGGTTCGGTGTTGCTCCCCCGGACCTGACCTTGATTGCGCGTGCCCGCACCTCTAAGGCTGGTTCCGGGGCCGATTGGCTGTATACCTATCTGCGTTCCTACCATCGCGACGACTCACGTCCGACCGGCTGGAATAATCTGGTGTTCCCCAATGTCGGCATGCCACACGTCCTGTGGGAATTGCAGGGGGAGCAGGTACTGGGCCCTGATCATAAACTCGTACTGGCCAAGCCCGGCACCATGCAGCCGGCGGAGTTTGATACGATGGTTGCCGACCTGGTCGGTTTCCTGAATTACATCGGCGAGCCGATGGCCAATTTCCGCAAGGAACTTGGTGTTATCGTGCTCATTTTTCTTTTCGTCCTGTTTATCTTCTCGTATGCACTCAAGCGTGAATACTGGAAAGATATCCATTAACTCAAAAGCGTGACCATACTGACATGGGGCATCGAGATATGAATCCACCCGTCCGTCGCGTGGTGCGTGATTCCGACTATTCTTGGGGAACGAGTGCCATGATGAACCTGTACTCGGGCACCACCTGCCCGTTCAGCCATCGCTGCCGTATCGTTCTCTACGAAAAGCAGATGGACTTCCAGGTGATTGATGTTGACCTCTTCAACAAGCCTGAAGACATTGCCGTCATCAACCCGTACAACCGGGTACCGGTGCTGGTCGATCGCGACCTCGTTCTATACGAATCGAACATCATCAATGAGTACATCGACGAGCGCTTTCCACATCCGCAGTTGATGCCGCCGGATCCGCAAACCCGGGCAAAAGCGCGCCAGTTGTTGCACACGATGGAACATGAGTTGTTCAGCCACATCGATACGCTCGAGCGCAACCTGAAATCGGCGGACAAGTCACGGGCGCATATCCGTGATCGCCTGGTCGAGTTGGTACCCCTGTTCGCGAAGCAGAAATTCCTGCTCGGCGACGACTTCTCGATGCTCGACGTGGCCATCGCCCCCCTGTTGTGGCGGCTTGATCACTATGGCATCGAACTGCCGAAAGCAGCGGCAGGCGTAATGAAGTTCGCCGAACGCATCTTCTCGCGGCAGGGCTTCATCGATGCGCTGACCCCGTCGGAAAAAGTGATGCGCCGCTGATTACGGCGGTGCATTGCCGGTTTTTCTGATGGCGTCAACCAAGCCTTATCTGATCCGTGCCATCCACGAGTGGTGCACGGACGAGGGTTTCTCACCCTACCTCGCCGTGCAGGTGGATGCGCGCACCCGTGTGCCGCGTGAGTTCGTCAAGGACGGACAAATAGTCCTTAACGTCGGGACCGAGGCGACACACCAACTGCAGATCGGTAACGACGAGATTACTTTCCAGGCGCGTTTCAACGGAGCGTCTTTCCCGGTTGCCGTGCCGGTATCCGCCGTGCTGGCCATCTACGCGCGCGAGAACGGACAGGGCATGGCATTCGAGCCCATTCCAGAAAGCGTTGATACAGAAGAAGTCGGCGCTGGCGCAACGGCGCATGTGGCAGCGGAAACGGAAACCGGCCAGCCCGAGTCGCCGACACCTCGCGGCGGCCACCTGAAGCGCATCAAATAAGCCGCGCCACAACCCGCAATTACGTTCCCGGCAAAGGTATGGAGGAACGGGATAAAGGTGTGGCGCCCCCAGCACGAATCGAACGTGCGACCCCCTTCTTAGGAGGAAGGTGCTCTATCCACTGAGCTATGGGGGCAGAATGCGTATTTTAACGATTACTTCGATCGGTGTTCGATCATGAGTGACCAGTCAGTGGAAAAAACGCCGCAATCTCGCCGGCGCGGGTGGCGCGTCGTTGGCTGGGTATTGCTGGGTATCGTGCTCGGTGCGGCGCTGGTGGCCGCCTTCCTTGCCTATGGTCAGCCGGAACTGCTGCTGGAGCAGTTGAATCTGCGCTACTGCGGTTGATTGTCCCTGGCCGCGGCCAAGGCTGCCGCGTCCGGTTTGTCCAGCCCCAACCGGTGCTTCACCGCTTCCTCGCTCAAGTGCAGCAGTTCGCCGATGGCCTTGTAATCGTCCGGCAAGGCCGCATCGTCCCAGCCGTTGGCCGAGTGGCGCGCAAGATCAACCGCGAGTCTGACGTTTTTTACGCGTGGGTGTCCGGCGTTGTCCTGATTCATCAGCTGTGTCAGCAACTCGGGCAGGCGCCAGGACTGGGCCAACGCCAGTTTGATTTGATGGAGCGGAACATTGAATACTTCTGTTTGGACTGCGACCGAGCGTAGCGTCCGGTCGGCGCGGAGTCTTTCGGCAACCTGTACGGTAAGTTTTGGCGCAAAGCACCACATGAGAATTTCCACGAAATCGTAAAGCAGGGCGGCAACGATCACCTCATCAACGTCGAGGTCGTGCCGATAGATCGCCCAGTCGCGTGCCCACTGCGCCGCCCGGCGCGCGCGGTTGATGGTCTTGAGCAGGCCGAGCAGGGCGCGCGGCTGCGGCTTCAGTTGCTCCTCGATCAGCGGCAGTTCCTGAAAATCGCGGAAAAACGGTTCCATGCCGATCATCATCAGTGCGCGCTCGATGGTGGTGATGTCGGTGTTGCGGCTCTTGTTGCGCTTGGCTTCAATATAGGCCAGCACACGCAAGGTCATCAGCGGGTCATGCAGGATGACCGATGAAATGGTGCGGGCATTGGTTTTGTTGGCATTGGCGCGCAACGCGGCGAGTTGTTGCTCGGTATGGCGGAGCACGGGAATGCTGCTCTGGCTGAAAAAGGCAACCCAGCTATCGGGATCGGAGAAAGGTTTGTCAATCATCTGCGCATTATCGGCGAGGGAACCAGGAAGAAAATACGAAAGAAGCGGATTGAATGGCTGCACATTACCTTGAATATTCAGTTCTTTCCAGATAGAATTTCGCCCCTTTCATCCTTGCCCCACCCGTAACGCATGCGGGGGGGCTTAACCAGACCCAAAAGGAGCGTGCATGCGACATTACGAAATCGTTTTCATCGTCCACCCGGACCAATCCGACCAGGTGCCGGCCATGGTCGAGCGTTACAAGACGCTCGTCACCGGCAAGAGCGGCGTGATTCATCGCCTCGAGGATTGGGGACGTCGCCAGATGGCCTATCCGGTCCAGAAAGTTCACAAGGCGCACTACGTACTCATGAACATCGAGTGCGATGGCGAAACCTTGGCCGAACTGGAAAACTCATTCAAGTTCAACGACGCTGTATTACGCCACCTGACCATCAAGACGGACAAGGCTGAAACCATACCTTCCCCGATGATGAAGGAGGAGAAGTCGCGTTCGTTCTCGTCGCAGGGGCAGCAGTCAGAAGCCAAGCCGGCGGAGGTTGCGCCAGCTGACGCCACGGAGGCTACCGCCGCAGTTGCCAGCTGAGTTGCCCGCTGAGCCTGAAGGTGCCGTGCCGCTTGGAGAGTCTCCCCAGTTGGCCAACCGCACCGAGCTTGCAGGTCGTTTGCTGGAACGTGGCATTCTGCGATATACCCCGGCGGGTGTCCCGGTGATCGAATTCCGGGTTGCCCACATGTCGGAGCAGATTGAAGCCGCAACCTCCCGCCGCGTCGAATGCGAGCTTGCCTGCGTAGCCCTCGGCCCGACAGCCCTGCTGCTCAAGGAATCGTCACCTGGTACGGAGTTCACTGTCAGCGGTTTTCTTGCCGCGAAGAGCCTGAAACAGAAGATGCCCGTACTGCACGTGACCATGATCGAATTTGCAGAGAAAATTTGATAAAAGGATTTTGATATGGCTTTCAAGCCCGGAAAAAAGAAGGACGACCGTAACAAGAACAAGAACCGCAACATGTTCAAGCGCCGCAAGTTCTGCCGCTTCTCCGCCGAGAAGATCGAGCAGGTTGACTACAAGGACGTTGAACTGCTGCGCGACTTCATCGGTGAAAACGGCAAGATCATGCCGGCGCGCATTACCGGTACCAAGACACGCTTTCAACGTCAGCTGTCAACCGCCATCAAGCGCGCGCGCTTCCTGGCGCTGCTGCCCTATACCGACCTGCACCAGTAACGAGGAGATAAACCATGCAAGTGATTCTGATGGACAAAGTGGTTAACCTCGGCAGCCTCGGCGATGTCGTCAAGGTCAAGGAAGGTTATGCCCGCAATTTTCTGATTCCCAAAGGCTTCGCCAAGCGCGCCACTCCCGAGAACATGAAGGTGTTCGAGGCGCGTCGCGCCGAACTGGAAAAGCTTGCCGCCGAGAAACTGGCAGGGGCACAGGCCGTGGCCGCCAAGCTGGAAGGCATGAAGGTCGAGATTACCCGCAAGGCGGGTGTTGATGGCCGTCTGTTCGGTTCCGTGAGTCCTGGCGATGTCGCCGAAGCGCTGACCGCGCAAGGCGTCGAGACCGACAAGAGTGCCGTGCGCATGCCCGATGGCCTCTTGAAGGCGGTCGGCGAGTTCGTTCTCGAGGTTTCGCCCCACGCCGATGTCGTAGCCAATGTCACTGTGGTAGTAGTCGGCGAACAGTAAGTCCCACCCCCTCCCGGCCTCCCCCTCGCGGGGGAGGTGACTGTGGCTCGCTGCGCTCGTTTGTATTGGGGCGCGTAATTCGGGTTGTGGTGCGGGTTGCGGCTGGCGCCGCGTGCCGCCTTTCCTTGGGGCGGCCCGGCGGAAAGGCTGCGGTTTAAGTCAGCACATGCGTTGAAAAAGGGCTGCCTGCGGGTGGCCTTTTTTCGTGCACCCGTCCATGCCGGCTTAGAATCGCTTCGTCATGCTGCACCTTCATCTGAGCAATCGTTCCGACACGCTGGCCATGGCGCAGGCGGCGCTGCTGCGCGTCGCGCCGCTGCCCTTGCTGGAAACCGAGCAGGTGGTCACCCCGGCCACGGCCGTTTCGCGCTGGCTGGGGTTCCGGCTTGCCGACGAACTGGGCATCGCCACGCAGATTGCCTTTCCGTTTCCCGCCGCCTATGTCTGGCATCTGTTCGGCCGGGTGCTGGCGGAAGTGGCTGCGGTCAATCCGTTCGAGCGCACGGCAATGCAATGGCGTCTGCTGCGCTTGCTGGGCGAGAGCACTGCCCCGGAGGTGAAGCAATACCTCGCTGACGATGATGGCATAAAACGCCACGAACTCGCCAGCCGGCTGGCTGCCCAGTTTGATCGCTACCTGGTCGAGCGTCCCGACTGGCTTGAATTCTGGGGCGCAGGCAAGCTGCTGGGACTTGGGCCGGACGAGATCTGGCAGGCCGACTTGTGGCGTACCCTGATCGGCGAACTGCCGGAAGTGAATGCCGAGCATCCGCGCGAACGTTTCATGGCGCAGTTGCGGCGGGATCCGCGGGCGCGGGCCCGTCTGCCGCGGCGGATCAATCTGTTTGCCGTCGAGTCGATGCCTACGCTCTACTGGGAAGTGTTCCTCGGCCTGGCCGAATGGGTCGATCTGCATGTCTTCGTGCTGGCGCCCTGCCGTGAATACTGGGGCGACATCGACCGGGTGCGCGTGCGACTGCGCATGGCAATCGACCAACCCGAAACGGCCGCATTGATTGAAGCGGGCCATCCCCTGCTGGCCTCGCTGGGACGGGCGCGCCAGCATGCGCTGGCCCGCCTGACCGAAGCGGGCGAGCGGCTGCCGACCCAGGAACATCATTATTTTGTTGCTGCGCCAGTCACATTGCTGGGCTGCTTGCAGCGGGATATTCTCGATCTCGACAGCAGCATCGGGATCCCCCCCGACGCCTCGCTGCAGATCCATGCCTGTCACGGGCCGTTGCGCGAGGCCGAGGTGCTGCACGATCGACTGCTGGCCCTGTTTGAGGCCATGCCCGACCTGCATCCGGCGGATATCCTGATCCTCACCCCGGATATCGAAGCCTATGCGCCAGCCATCGAGGCGGTGCTGATGCATGCGCCTGCCGCGCGGCGGATCCCCTGCATGGTGGCGGACCGTCCGCTGGTTGCCGCGCCGCTGTGGCGTGCGCTGCGCCGTCTGTGCGCGGTGGCTGAAAGCGAACTCGACGCCGAAAGTGTCATGGGACTGCTGGAAGAGCCGGCCGTGCGGCGTGCCTTTGACCTCGCCGAAAGCGAACTGCCGCTGTTGCGCGACTGGGTCGCCACGGCGGGCATCCGCTGGGGCCTGGATGGCCGCGCGCGCCAGCGGCGTGGCTTGCCGGCGGATGACGCCCATACCTGGCGCGCCGGATTGCAGCGCTTGCTGTTGGGCGTCGCCATGCCCGATGAGCCGGAACGTTTGTATGGCGAGGTGTTGCCGGTGGCCGGTATCGAGGGTGGTCGTGCCGAGTTGCTGGGCCGCTTTGTCGACTATGCCGAATGTCTGTTCGTGCTGGTGCAGAAAGTCGGCGCCGGGCCGTCCCAAGCCGACGCTCGCCCCCCCGTCACCGCTTCGGGTGATTTCATGGGGGGCAGCGAGCCGGGTTTGCGAGCGTGGGGGGCCGTAAAAGTCGGCGCTGGCGGGACGGCGCTTGAGTGGGTCGATTTTCTGAACGAGGCTCAGGAACGCTTTCTCGCTCCGACCGAAACCGAAGAGGACGAAGCACAAGGCATCCGCACCGCGCTTGCCGAACTGGCTGCGCATGCGCGCGCAGCCCGCTGCGAAGTCCGGCTGCCGCTGGCGGTCATGTTGCGCGAACTTGACGCAGCGCTGACCGAGCGCGCGCCGGCGCGGGCCTTTGCGTCCGGCGCGGCGACGATCGCCGCCTTGCAGCCCAATCGTCCGCTGCCGGCGCGGGTGTTGTGTCTGGTCGGCATGAACGACGGCGCCTGGCCACGTCCTGCCGCGCCGGTCAGCTTCGACCTCATCGCGCGGCATCCCCGGCCGGGTGACCGCAACCATCGTGGCGAGGAGCGTTACGCGTTCCTCGAAACGCTGCTGTGCGCCAAAGATTCCCTCGTTGTCACCTACACCGGCCGCGACCCGCGCAGCAATGTCGAATTTCCCCCCGCTGCGCCGCTGGCCGAATTGCTCGACACGCTGGCGACGATGACCGGCAAGGCCGTCGCGGAACTGGTCGTGCAACATCCCTTGCAGCCTTTCAGTCCGGCGTATTTCGATCAGCTTGCGCCAGCGCTGTTCAGTTTCGATGCCGAGCAATGCAGCGCAAGTTGTGCCACTGGTGCCACCCGCGCGGCACGCAGCGCCAGCCCGTTTCTGGGCAATATTCCAGTGCCAGTGTCCGTGCCCGCCGCTGGCGAGCTAATTGAAGTGCGGCGACTGCAGCGCTTTTTCGACCACCCGGTGCGCTTTTACCTGCGCGAGCAACTGGGCATTCATCTTGAAGAAAGCGAAGAGTTGCTGGAAATTCACGAACCCTTCGTGACCGACAATCTCGACAATTACCGCCTGCGTGAAGCGCATTTCGCCGGTCTCAAGGCAGGTGCGCCTGCTGAGGAAACCACGCGCCTGCTGCGCGCGCGGGGCTGGCTGCCGCATGGCGTGGTTGGCGGCATTGCCAGTGCGGCGGCACAGGATGAAGCCCAGGCGCTATGGCAATCCGCCCATGCCTGGGTCACGGCCGCAGTCTTGCCGCCAATCGAAGTGCGTTTCGACGATGGGGAAACCGGCCTGAGCGGCCGCCTTGAACGCCTCACGGCGCATGGTCTGTGGCGCCTGCGTTTCGGCAGCACCCGCCCGCAGGACCTGTTGCACTTGTGGATCGATCACCTGCTGATGCAGCTTGCCGCGCCGCCCGGCATGGTGAAGCAGAGCGTGCTGCTGGCCAATAATGGCGTGACGGTGTTGCCGCCGCTCAACGGGGCCGCCGCAGCACTGGCTGAACTGCTGGCACTGTATCGACAAGGCCAAAGCGCGCCGCTGCCGTTCTATCCAAAGACGGCCTGGGCCTGGCTGGAAGGAAAGTCGGGCTGGCGCAGTGCCTGGTTGGGCAACAGCTTCCAGAAGATTCCCGGCGAGCGCGACGATGCCTATTTGCGGCTGGCCTTGCGCGACCGGACGGACGATCCCCTTGGCGCAGCCTTCCAGCAACTGGCCGTGCAGATCTTCGGCCCGCTGCGCGCGGCGATTGCCGGAAAAGTCAATGAGGGCTGAACAGCGTGGCTGAACGGCGTTTCATTCCACTTGCCGGGCCCTTCGACGTCGTCCTCGATGGCATCAGCCTGGTCGAGGCCGGCGCCGGTACGGGCAAGACCTGGACGATCACCGCGCTGGTATTGCGCCTGTTGCTCGAACGGCAACTCGAAATCGGCCAGATCCTCGTCGTCACCTATACGCGCGCCGCCACCGGCGAGTTGCGTGGGCGCATCCGCAACCGCTTGATGCAGGCGCTCGCAGCGTTTGAGGCGGGAACGACCGATGACGAATACCTGCAGGCGCTGCTCGTCCGCCACGACCCGACGCAAGCCGCTGCACGGTTGCGCCTCGCCATCGAAAGCTTCGACGAAGCCGCCATCTTCACCATTCACAGTTTTTGCCAGCGCGCGCTGACTGAAACGGCCTTCGAGGCCGGGCAGCCTTTTGAGAGAGAACTCCTCGCCGACCAGCAGGAGCTGCTCGCCGGCGTGGCCCGCGATTTCTGGCGCAAGTCGCTGGTGACGGCTTCCGCGTCATGGGCGCGCTGGCTGCTTGGAGAGTTGGGCGGACCGGATGGCCTGGTGCGCCGCGTACGCTCACATATCGGCCGCATCGATGCGCAGACACTGGCACCGGACGCTGGTGACCGGCAAGCGGCGGAACAGGCCCTTGCCGCCGCCTTTGCCGCGGCGCGCACGCTCTGGCAAAGCGATGCCGCGAAAATCTGCGCCTGGCTGGCCGCTGCCAAACTGAATCAGGGTGTTTATGCACCGAAGAAATTGCAGCCCAGAATCGATCTGCTCGACCAGATCTTCGCCGGCGCAAGCGAGCCTTTCCCCTTGCCCGATGCCATGACATATTTCGGGCTGGCGAAGATCAAGGAGAAAATCACCAAAGCCAGCCCGCCGGTCGAACATGCGTTCTTTGGCGCGGTCGACGCACTTCTGCAGGCGGCCGAGAGCCTCGGTGCCGTGTACGAAAATGCCACACGCCGCCTGCTGCATGACTTCCTGCTCACGGCGCGTGCCGAACTGACTGTCAGGAAGCGCCGCAGCGGCCAGATGGCCTATGACGACCTGCTCGCCGACCTGGCCCATGCGCTGCAGGGACCTTCCGGCGCAGCACTCGCCAGCGCCCTGCGCAATCGCTACCGGGCGGCGCTGATCGACGAATTCCAGGACACCGATCCGCTGCAACTTGATATCTTTTTTGGGATTTTCGGCCAGCAGGGACATCCGCTGGTGTTCGTCGGCGACCCCAAGCAAGCCATCTACGGCTTTCGCGGCGCGGACGTGTTTGCCTATCTGTCTGCGCGGCAGGAGGTCGACGCCGGTTATGCACTGCTGGAAAACCGGCGCTCCGATGCGCCTTTGCTGGCTGCCGTGAATGCCTTGTTCGCGCGTCCGCAGCCCTTCCTGCTTGACGGCCTGGCTTTTGCACCGGCCCAAGCGGCACAGATGACCCGCGCCAGCTGCCGCATCGATGATGACAACGGCAATGCGGCGGCACTGACGTTGTGGACGCTGACGCAGCCGGAAGGGGAGGGCAGGCTGACGAAAGAGGTGGCGCAGCCGCTGGTGGCCAGCGCGGTGGCCGCCGACATTGCGCGACTGCTGGCGCTTGCGGCGACGGGCCGGGCGCAAATCGGCACGCGCGCGCTGGCGGGTGGCGACATTGCCGTGCTGGTGCGCAAGCATCAGCAGGGCGAGGTGGTGAAGCAAGCCCTGGCGCGGCGCGGCATTGCCAGCGTCACGCTGGGTGGCGGCAGCGTCTGGCACAGTGACGAAGCCGAGGAGGTCGAGCGCGTGCTGCTTGCCGTGGCCGCCCCGGCGCGCGAGGGGCTGGTGCGGGCGGCGCTGGCGACGGTGCTGCTCGGTGGCGATGCGGCGCAACTGGCCGCATGGGCAGCCGACGAGCGCGCCTGGAGTGAGCGCCTGGGCTGTTTCCACGACGATCTGCTGTTCTATCGCGAACGCGGCTTCATGGCGCTGTGGCGGCGCCTGCTGCGGCGTGAACGTGTCGTCGCGCGCATTCTGGCGCGCCCGGACGGCGAGCGGCGCATGACGAATTACCGCCATCTGGCCGAGTTGTTGCAGGCGGCCGAACACGCCGGCGCGCTCGACATCGAAGGCCTGGCGCGCCATCTGGCGCGCGCGCGCGAAGCCAGCGAATCGGAGGAGGCGCAACTGCGCCTGGAAAGCGACGCACAACTGGTGCGCATCGTCACCATTCACGCCGCCAAGGGCCTGCAATATCCCATCGTCTACTGCCCCTTCCTGTGGGACGGACCGGGCTTCGATGCCAAGCGCTGGCCGGTGTTTGCGCATGCTGAAAATCACGCCTGCCTCGATTTTGGCTCCGCGCAAATCGATGCGCTGCGCCAGCAGGCCGATCTCGAAGATGCCGCCGAGGAATTGCGCCTGGCCTATGTCGCGCTGACGCGTGCCGAGCATCGCTGCATCGTCGCCTGGGGCAAGGTGAATCAGTGCGAGCGTTCGCCGCTCGCCTGGCTGCTGTTCGCGCCTCGCACGCCAGATGCCGGCGTGGCTGGCAATCCACGCGCACAACTTGCCGACAAACTGGGCAAGCTGGACGAGGCCGCTTTGCAGGCGGAGATCGTCGCACTGGCCGCCGGACTGGAAGGGGCAATGGCGGTTGTGCCCCTGCCGGTGGATGGCACCCCGGTCGTGGCGGCCCCCAGGGCCGACGCACATGTGCTGATGGCGCGCCCATTTGTCGGGACGATTCGTGCGCCATGGCGCGTCAGCAGTTTTTCCAGCCTGGCGGCACGTCTGGGCAACGAAGCGGCGGCGGATCGCGATGCGGTCGTTCCCGCTGTCGCGTTTCACGCCGTCCCGCCGGCGCCGACTTTGTTGGCCCCCCACGCTCGCAAACTCGGCTCGCTGCCCCCCACAGGGGGGCTGGCGTCGGCTTGGGACGGCCCGGCGCCGACTTTTGCCAGCATCCATGCTTTCCCGCGCGGCACGCGCGCCGGCAGTTGTCTGCATGCGCTGCTCGAACGCGTGGACTTTCAGGCCATTGCCGCAGTGGGGCCCGTTGCCGCCGCCGTGCTGGAGGAATTCGCCTACCCGCCAGAATGGCGGCCGGTGCTCGAACGCCTGGTGGCCGATGTCGTGGCCACGCCGCTGAATGCCGATGGCCTGTGTCTGGCGCAAGTGGCGCGCAACGAACGCCTGATCGAACTGGAATTTACCTACCCGCTTGGGTCGCCGGCGGCGCAGGCCGGTTACATGAAGGGTTTCATCGACCTGGTGTTCCGGCATGAAGGGCGCTGGTACATCGTCGATTACAAATCGAACTGGCTGGGCGCCGATGGCGCTGACTACACGCCGGAGCGTCTGGCGGAGGCGATGCGCGCGCACCGCTACGACCTGCAGCTGCGCATTTATGCGGCCGCCCTGAAGCGCGCGTTGCTGCTGCGCGAGCCCGCTCTCGACTGGACGGAAAGCTTCGGCGGCGTGTTCTATCTGTTCCTGCGCGGCATGGGGCCAGGCAGCCAGGCCGGGGTATTTTTCACGCGGCCGGACGATGCTTTATTGGCTGTGCACACATGGCCAAGCTAGCCATTCCGCCCATCGTTGCCCATCTGTCGCGCTATCTGGGCGGTGACGATCCCGCTGCGCGGCTGGCCGTGGCGCTGGCCTGTCAGGCTACCCAGGATGGCCATGTCTGCGCCGACCTCGATCAGGAGGCGGGCTGGGGACCCTGGGCGGGCGAGATGAATAACGAAGAGCGCGCCGGGCTGCGTGCACGCCTGCCGGACCTGAGCATTGTCGGCGGCGCCGATGATCCGACCCCGCTGGTCTGGGATGGCCGGCGGCTGAGCCTGCGGCGCTACTGGTCCTATGAGCAGCAGGTGGCGCTGGACTTGCTGGCGCGGGCGACGGCTCCGGCGGTGCTTGATGCGGAAATGGAAGCGGCGCTGCTCGGCAGTTTTACCGATGCCGGTCAGCGTGCGGCAGCACGCATCGGCCTGGTCAATCGCCTGGCCCTGATCTCGGGCGGCCCCGGCACCGGCAAGACGACCACGCTGGCGCGGTTGATCGCCTTGCTGCACCAGCAGGCCGCCCAAGCCGGCGCGGCGCCGCTGCGCATCGCCCTTGCCGCACCCACCGGCAAGGCAGCAGCGCGCATGAGCGAAGCGCTGGGTGCAACGGGTGCGTCCGCTCCGGTGCACAGTGCGATGACCCTGCATCGTCTGCTGGGCATGCGCGCCGATGGCGGCGGTTTCCATCACTGCCGGGAACGGCCGCTTCTGGTGGATGTGCTGGTGATCGATGAGGCCTCGATGATCGACCTGTCGCTGATGGCGCATCTGCTCGATGCATTGCCCGCCGCTGCCCGCCTGATCCTGCTCGGCGATCGCGACCAGTTGGCCGCCGTCGAGGCCGGCGCGGTCTTTGCCGACCTGTGCTCCAGCGAGCGCCTGGCGCCTTGCGTGGCGACACTGACGGCCAGTTTCCGCTTTGCCGGGACGAGCGGCATCGGCCGGCTCGCCGAGTGCCTGCGGATGGGCGATGCGCCGGGTGCCATCGATCAGTTGCAAGCCGCCGCTCAAGAAACACGCCGGGCCGCCCCCGCTCCAAGTGTTTCTTGGCCCCTTGAGGGGGGATCGCCGCACAGCGGCGATTTCGGGGCGGGCACAATTGACCTCGACTGGCAGCCGCAAGTTGCCCCGCAGGCTCTGGCGGCGGCAGTGCAGGACGGTTACCACGCCTATCGTGAGGCCGTGGCAGCCGGCTTGCCGGTGGGCGAACTCTTCGAACGTTTCAGTCGCTTCCGCGTGCTCTGTGCGCACCGGCAAGATGTTGCCGCGATCAACCGGGCGCTGACACCGCCCGATGAAGTTCTCGCGCAGCCGGGTATGCCGGTCATGGTGGTGCGTAATGATCCGCTGCTGCGGCTTTACAACGGCGATATCGGCCTGGCCCTGCCCGACCCGGTCGACGGCAGCCTCAAGGTCTGCTTTGCCGGCAATGGGGATAACGCATCGGCCGCACTGCGCTGGATTCCCTTTGCCCGCCTGCCGGACTGGGAAGTGGCCTGGGCGATGACGGTGCACAAGGCGCAGGGATCGGAATTCGCGCGCGTTCTGCTGGCCTTGCCCGCAACTGCCTCGCCGGTGGTGACGCGCGAACTGGTCTATACCGGCGTGACACGATCACGCAGCCACCTCAGCCTGTGGGCGACAGAAGCCGTGCTGCAAGCGGCGTGCGCAAACCGCGCCGGACGCATGTCTGGTCTTCGCGACAAGCTTGGGGAGAGCTGATCAATTCAGATTGCGTCATTCCGGCGCAAGCCGGAATCCAGAAAAGTCAAAAACCTGAACACCGGCCTGCGCCGGTGTGACGGACTTGATCAGTGCCTCCTCAACCTTCCGACTGTATCTTGTTGAGAATGCGCGCCCGGCTGGAAGCTTCTGACTGATTGGCGGCAGAGACCTCTCGACCGTACTGGTCCCGCTCATCCTTCGAACGGCGCACGGCTTCGATGCTCTTGATGCAACGCCAGCGCGAGCCCGTCTTGGTGACGAGCAGCTTCATCTCCTCCACCGGATGGTGGGTGCGGCAGTGATAGCAGTAGCGGGTAGCGGGTTCTTTTTTCACTGTACTCATAAGCCTGCGGATTATAACAGCCTGGAATAGTTTGCCAGCCCCCTGACCCCGCTACCCCTTGCCACCACGCTACCCGGCCACCAGACCGGTCGGTTTGATCTTCGAAGCGATCTGCTGTCCCTTGCGGGCACGACTGCCGCAATGGCTGGCGAGTTCCTTGGCGGTCATCCGGTATTCGGCGGCTTTGCCGCCACGCCCGATGCCGGTCACCGTGAATGCCGCGCCATCGCCGACGGCGACCGCCACGAGTTGCTCCTTGGGGCCGATGCTCTGGATGATCAGGCCGCGCCCCTTGCTCATCGTCTTCAGTTCGGCCACCGGGAAAACCAGCAATCGGCCGGCCTGCGAGATCGCTGCCGCCGTCCCTTTATTGGCGGTGGATCCGGCTAGCGCCGTCCCACCAGCGCCGACATTGTTGGCCCCCCGCGCTCGCAACCCCAGCTCGCTGCCCCCCACAGGGGGGGCGTCGGCTTGGGACGGCCCGGCGCCGACTTTTGCCGGAACCAGCGTCTGCTCGCCCTTTTCGAGGGTCATGAAGGCCTTGCCGGCGCGATTGCGCGAAACCAGGTCGCCAATGCTGGCGATGAAGCCATAGCCGCCCGAGTTGGCGAAGAGATACTGCGCATCGGCGGCGTCGGTGATGGACTGTGCGAGTTTGCCGCCCTCCTGAAATTCGACGAAGGTGCTGATGGGCGCGCCATCGCCGCGGCCGCCCGGCAGGTCGGCGACGCGCACGCTGTAAGCCCGTCCGTGGGTGTCGATGATCACCAGCGGCCAGACGGTGCGCGCTTCCATCACCAGCAGCGGACGGTCGCCGCTCTTGTAGGCGATGCTGGCGGGGTCGATGCCATGTCCCTGGCGTGAGCGTACCCAGCCGTTTTCCGAGAGGATCACCGTCACCGGTTCGTCGGGAATGGCGACTTCGGCGGTGCTGATGGGGGCGACGGATTCGATCAGCGTTCTTCTCGCATCGCCGTATTTCTTCGCATCTTCGGTGATTTCCCTGACGACCAGTTTGGTCAGTGCGCCCCGGTCTTCGAGCACGCGGCGCAGTTCCTTGGCCTCCGCGGTCAGCCCCTGCTGCTCCTGTTCGATCTTGATGCCTTCAAGGCGCGCCAACTGGCGCAGGCGAATCTCAAGGATGTCCTCGGCCTGGATTTCCGACAGCTTGAACTTCGCCATCAGTTCCGCTTTCGGCTCGTCGGCCGCGCGGATGGTCTTGATGATCTTGTCGATGGAGAGGTAAGCCGTCATGCGGCCATCGAGGATGTGCAGGCGCCGTTCGACCTCGGCCAGTCGATGCGCGGTGCGCCGCTCGACCGTGGCGTGGCGGAAGGCGATCCATTCGTGCAGGATGGTCAGCAGCGATTTTTGCGCCGGCCGGCCATCGGTGCCGATCATCGTCATGTTGAGCGAAACGTTGGCTTCGAGGCTGGTGCGCGCCAGCAGCACGGCCATGAATTCGTCCTGCGCTACGCGCGAGCTGCGCGGCTCCAGCACGATGCGCACGGGGTCCTTTTCGTTCGACTCGTCGCGCACGGCATCCAGCACGCCGAGCATCACCTGCCTGAGGTTTTTCTGTTCCTGCGAAATGTCCTTCTTGCCGGTGCGTGGCTGCGGATTGGTGACGGCC
>JAUXOM010000072.1 GCA_030682175.1 Rhodocyclaceae bacterium | reverse complement strand
CTGGTCTGGAAGACCGTGCTCTGGCGACGCGAGCGCGTGGCCGTGAAGGATCAATCCCCGGGCGACACCACCGGGTAGCCCAGTTTCGAATGGGGTTGGACAGCATTTCGTTACCATCGCGGCGAAGGAAAACGGGGGAATGGTGTCTGCCCCCATTTGGTATTCCTTGTCGAGCCCGACAATCCAGCGGCGTAACAGTCAAAGCCTGACGGCGGGATTGAGCGTATAGATGCCCGTCAGGCTGGCCTGCGCCAGGATATGGCCTTGCATGGCGGCGCGCGCCTGATGGCCGGTGAACTTCCCTTCCAGCGGCAGGCGTTCGACATCGAGCGCGAAGACGGTGAAGACATAACGGTGGCGCAGCTCGTCGTTCCAGGGCGGACAGGGCCCGTCGTAGCCGTGGTAGTCACCGTTCATGTCGTGGTCGCCGGTGAACCAGCTGGTGTAGTCGTTGATGCCCTGGCGCGATTCATGCGCAGCCGCCGGACCCGGCTTGCCGCGGGAGGTGACGGTTGCCGAGAACTCGCCGGCGGCGATTTGCGCGACACCGGCCGGCAGGTCGACCAGCACCCAATGGAAGAAATCGATGCGCGGCAGGCTGGCCGGCACGCTGCGGCCTTCCTGATTGACGTCGTCGCCGCGGCTGGGAACATCCGGGTCATGGCAGATCACGGCGAAGGAACGGGTGGCGGCGGGAGCGTCGCGCCAGGCGAGCTGTGGATTGCGGTTACCGCCGAGGCTGACGTGGCGCGCAGTATCCTCGATGCAAAATGCGTATTCGCCGGGAATCTTTTCCCCGTCCTTGAAACTGTTGCTGGTCAGTTGCATGATGACATCTCCTTGCCGTCGAGTGGCAGGCCGTGGTTGAACGGGGAAATGGTTTCTCCTCCCATTCTAGTTTGAAGCGGCTCCTTACCAGAACAAAATCAGCAGTACCGCGCCCAGCAGCAGGCGGTAGATAACATAGGGCAGCATGCCGGTGTGTTCCAGCAGGCGGATGAAAAAGTGGATGCACAGGTAGGCGCTGATGGCGGCGAGGGTGGAGCCGAGCAGGAGTACGCTCCAGTCGACCGGCTCGGCGCTTTCCAGCAGATCACGGGTGACCAGCACCGCGGACGCCAGCAGGGTCGGAATCGACAGCAGGAAAGAGAAGCGCGCGGCGGCTTCGCGCTTGAAACCGAGCAGCAGCGCAGCGGTGATGGTGATGCCGGCGCGCGAAGTGCCGGGGATCAGGGCGATTGCCTGCGCCAGCCCTACCAGCAAGGCATCACGCCAGCTCACCGAATATTCGTCGCGGTTTTTGCCGCCGCTGTAATCGGCCCACCACAGCAGCAGGCCGAAGGTGATCGTCGTGGTGGCGATGACCAGCGGCCCGCGCAGGGGGCCTTCCACCAGATCCTTGAACAGCAGGCCGGCGACCACCACCGGCAAGGTGGCCAGCACCACCGCCCAGGCAAGTTTGGCATCCGGTGTCCAGCGGCCGGCCAGCGAGCCCGCGCCGGCAACGGCCATGTGCGCCAGCTGGACGCGGAAATACAGGATGACAGCCAGCAGCGTGCCGCCATGCACCGCCACGTCGAACGCCAGTCCCTGATCCTCCCAGCCGAACAGCACCGGCGCCAGGATCAGGTGGGCGGAACTGGAAATCGGCAGGAATTCCGTGATGCCCTGTACCAGGGCGAGAATCAGGGTCTGGAAGAAATCCATGGCACGCTTCGGTGATTTGGAAGGGGGATGGTATCTGCCCCCGTTTTGTCACCGCCATTTTGTCGTTGGATCAGGCGATCAGGTCGGGGCCGAGCAGGCGCTGGACGGCGGAAATGCGATCCTTGAGTTGCAGCTTGCGTTTCTTGAGACGGCGCATCAGCAGTTCGTCATGCGGCGGCGCGCCTTCCAGCCTGGCAATGGTTTCGTCCAGGTCGTGGTGTTCGATCTTGAGATCGGTCAAGAGCGACTGCAAGGCGGCGGGGTCGTCGGGTAGGGTCATGGGTGTCATCCTTTTCTGAAGTTCAGGCGTCAATGGTATCGTGTTCATCCAGCCGCGCCAGCATCTGGCGGCGCGCGGCGTCGCGCAATTGCAGCGCGGCCTGCCAGCCATCATCTGGTGGCACGATCAGCGGCGCGTCCACCCAAACCTGCAGCGGGCTGTGACGCGGCCGCAGTGATTCGCCGGGCAGCAGGGCGCGGGTGCCGGTCAGGGTAACGGAAACCACCGCCTTGCCGGTGTTCGCGGCGATGACGAACGCGCCCATGCGAAATGGCAGCAGCCCCGGCGCCGCGCGGAAGGTGCCTTCGGGAAAGAAGAGCAAGGCATCGCCGTTATGCATGCGTGTTTCCAGCGTGCGTGTGTCGAGGACGCCGCGGGCGCCATCGAAACGCTCAACGAAGGCGCTGTCCAGCCGCCGCAGGGGAATTGCCGCGAAGGGGTTGCCCAGCAATTCCTGTTTCCCGACATAGGCGAAGCGTGGCGGCAGCACGGCGGTGAGAATGAGTCCGTCCAGATAGCTGGCGTGGTTGGCCACGACGATCAACGGGCTACTGCCGGCGAGGTGCTGCAAGCCCGTGACTGCGGGGGTCAGTCCGGTCAGCGTCAGCGCGCTGCGCGCAATCCTCCGGGCGATGTGGCGGCGCAGCGTGAGCGCCGGTGCGAGCACGATCAAAATCCAGGCCAGCGGCACCAGCGTGGCGAATACCGCCCAGGCCCAGAGGCTCCATGCCCAGCCGCCGACTGCGCGCGCCAGTCGCCCGCTGCGCGCCTGGGCGCCGGCCCAGCCGAGCCGCAGCATCTGCAACCAGGGCGCGCGCGCCGTGGCGCCGGGTTGTCCGCCCAGTTCGCCGCGTTCGTAAAGCTCGCGGCAGGCGGCGCGCCGGATCTTGCCGCTGGAGGTCTTGAGCACGCTGCGCGGCGGTGCCAGCACGATGTCATCGGCCGGCAGGCCGATCAGATCGACGGCGAGATGGTTGATTTCGGCCAGGATGCGTGCCCTGGTCGCGGCATCTTTTTCGCGCGTCTCGGCCAGCACCACCAGCCGTTCGCTGCCGCTCTGCGGATCGGTGGCCGGAAATACCGCCACCCCGCCGCGCCGCACGCCTTCGACATGGGACGCGGCCTCTTCCAGTTCATGGGGGTAGATATTGTGGCCGCCGCGAATGATGATGTCCTTTTCGCGCCCGGTCAGATACAGCTCGCCGGCGGCGAGATAGCCGAGGTCGCCGGTGTTCAGCCAGTCGCCATCGAGCAGTTTTGCCGTGGCTTCAGGGTTCCGGTAATAGCCGCTGGTCGCTGAAGGCCCGCGAAACTGCACGCGGCCCTGGGTGCGTTCGGGCAGTGCACGGCTCTGGGCGTCGACGATGCGCAGGTCGTGACCCGGCAGCACCCGGCCGCAGGTGACGATCTGTTGTCCGCTTTGAATTTTCAACGCAGGGCGGGCGATGCCGGTCGTCGCCAGTGTGTTGCGGTCCACGCAGTCGATCAGCGGGCCCCGCCCCAGCGGCGGAAAGGCCAGCCCCACGGAGGATTCCGCCAGGCCATACACGGGGGTCATGGCCGTCGGGTTGAAACCGGATTGCGCCAGGCGCGCGGCAAACCGCGCCAGCGTGTCCGGGCTGACCGGCTCGGCGCCGTTGTAGGCCAGCCGCCAGCAGGAAAGGTCGAGACTCGCGAGGTCGGCATCGCTCAACTTGTTGGCGCACAGTTCGTAGGCGAAGTTGGGCGCCGCCGAGACGGTGGCGCGGTGGCGGTGGATGGCGGCGAGCCAGCGCTCTGGCCTGGCGAGAAAGGCTAGCGGCGACATGAGCACCAGCTTGAAACCAATCATCAGACTTCCCAGACAGGCGCCGATCAGGCCCATGTCGTGGTAGAGCGGCAGCCATGAAACGAAGATGTCGTCGGCGGTGACGCCCGAGGCCTGCTCCATCGCGCGCAGATTGGCCAGCAGGTTGGCGTGGGTCAGCACCACGCCCTTGGGGTTGCCGGTGCTGCCGGAGGTGTATTGCAGGAAAGCGATGTCATGCGCTTTGAGGTGCGGCAAGGCGGGTGGCGTGCCGCCGGGCCGTGAAACCTCCGCCGGGGTTGCCACCTCCCGCAACGCAGGGCATTGCGCCGAAAGCAGATGGCCGAGCAGCTTGGCGCGCGGGTCGGTGACGAGCACGGCGGCCCCGGCATTGGCGACAATGCCGGCGATGCGACGCATGTGGTCTTCGAGTTGCGAGGGACGCGCCGGCGGATAGAGCGGCACGGGCACGCAGCCGGCATACAGGGCGCCGTAGAAGGCGGCGAAAAATTCGCGCCATGGGCAGCATGATGGCGATGCGGTCGCCCGGCTGCACGCCCTGCGCAAGCAGGCCCGCCGCCAGCGCCAGCGCCTCCGCTTGCAGCATCCGGTAGGTGATGTCCGCGCTGCGCTCTTCTTCGCCATACAGGGTGATATGCACCCGCTCGCCGTGCCGCGCGACATGCCAGTCGAGCATTTCGGTGAGGGTGGTGATGGTGTCCGGCGGATGCTCGATAACCGTAGTAAAAGTCGGCGCTGGCGGGACGGCGTCGGTGGCTTCAACGTGAGCTACAGTGCCCATTTGCCGCAACAGGTCACGCGGCGTTTCGGCTTCGGCGAAGGCCGACTCGGCCAGCTTCACGCCCAGATCGCGTTCGATGCGGGCGAGCAGTTCCACGCGCGCCAGGCTGTCGAGGCCGAAATCGCGTTCCAGCGCATGATCCAGCCCGAGCGCCTCGATGCCGGTCGCACCCGGGCGCATCTCCATGGAAAGTGCGCGGATGATGTCGAGCAACTGCGTGCCAGGCGGTTGCCCGGCGTCAGTGACGGCGTCCTGATCGTTCATGGCCGCGATGCTACCGCGTCGCGGCGCGCCGCGCAGAGCGCCGCGCGCCGGC
>JAUXOM010000009.1 GCA_030682175.1 Rhodocyclaceae bacterium | reverse complement strand
CAGCCAGCTGATCATGATCGCCAACGACAACGGCGGCGAAGACAACATCTCCGTCATTCTGGCGAAGGTCGGAACGCAACCCTTCCCCGCCGCGAAAAAGCACGGCTTTTTCGGCTGGCTCTTTGGACGCTAAAGCCCATGGCAAAACTCATCGTCAGTCAAAACGGCACGGTCACCGAAAACCGGTTCCTCAACGACGCCAGCTTCACGATCGGCAGCCTGCCCGACAGCGACCTGTGCCTGAGCATCGATGGCGTCAGCCGCGCGCATGCCCGCATCACCTCGATCGGCAACGATGACATCCTCGAAGACCTGAACAGCACCAATGGCACCGTGGTGAATGGCCAGCCGGTCACCCGGCACATCCTCCAGAACGACGACGTCATCGAGATTGCCGGCGTGCAGATTCGCTACCGGAACAACAAGGCGATCGATAGCCCCAGCTTCGACCGGACGATGATCATTCAGACTTCGGACCTGGCACCCAACGCGCCCGCCCAGCCGGTTGGCGTCTATTCGCTGGCGACGGCAAAGAAGGAGTTCCGCCTCAAGAAAGAGGGGCGGCTGGGACTGATCCGCGCGGTCGATGGCACCCAGTCAAGCCGGGAAATCGAATTGTCCAGGGTGCTGCACGTCTTCGGCATACCCGGCAAGCAGCTTGCGGTGATCAACGCCCGCCCGCACGGCTATTTCATCACCCATGTCGAGGGGAAAACCCCGGCACGCCTGAACGGAAAATCCATCGGCCATGAGCCCCGCCCGCTGTCGCCCAAAGACACGATTGAAGTGGGCGACGAGAAGCTGCTCTTCCTGCTCAAGTAGGGAAAGCCGTTCGCTGCCGCAACCCATCGCACGCGGCGACATTCCGGGCTACAGGCACGATCACATTGGCGTTGCCGACTTTGAATGGGTTGTTTACATCACCCTTTATGGGCAATGTAAGGTTTCCGACATTCCTGAAATTATCAAGCTACTGATTTTTAGGAGAATGTTGTCCGGCATCGGAATTGCATACCTGTCGGACATGACACCCGATCCACACCATTTCGTCACCATCAACGACACCACGCTGCGCGACGGCGAGCAGACGGCGGGGGTCGCCTTCAGCCTCGACGAGAAGCTGGCGATTGCCCGCGAACTCGATACCCTGGGGGTGCCGGAAATGGAAGTTGGCATTCCGGCGATGGGCGAGGTCGAGCGCGCGAGCATCCGCGCCGTCGCCGCCCTCGGGCTCAAGGCGGGGCTGATGGTCTGGGGACGGATGAGCAAATCCGACATCGACGCCTGCACCGGCCTGGGTGCCCGCCTGATGGATATCTCGCTGCCGGCGTCGGATCAGCACCTGCGGCACAAGCTCGGGCGCGACCGCGACTGGCTGCTGAAGGAAATCCCGCCGCATGTCGCCTATGCGCGCGATGCCGGGCTCGAAGTCTGCATCGGCGGCGAGGATGCTTCGCGGGCCGATCCGGACTTTCTCTGCCGCATCGTCGAGACGGCGCAGCGGGCGGGTGCGCGGCGCTTCCGTTTCGCCGATACGCTCGGCATCCTCGACCCTTTCGCCGTGCATGAAAAGATCGGCTTGTTGCGCGCGCATTGCGACTTGGAAATCGAGATGCACGCGCACGACGACCTCGGCCTGGCAACGGCCAATACGCTTGCCGCCGCCCGCGCCGGCGCCACGCACCTGAACACCACGGTCAACGGCCTCGGCGAACGCGCCGGCAACGCGCCGCTCGAAGAAGTGGTGCTGGCCCTGCAACGCTGCCATGGCATCGAAACCGGCGTCGACCTGCGCGACTTTCTGGCGCTGTCGCACCGCGTCGCGCATGCGGCGGGTCGGCCGGTGTCCTGGCAAAAAAGCATCGTCGGCGCGGGCGCATTCACGCACGAAGCCGGCATCCACGTCGATGGCCTGCTGAAGAATCCGGCCAACTATCAGGGTTTCGATCCGGCGCTGGTGGGGCGCAGCCACCGGCTGGTGCTGGGCAAGCATTCCGGCGGGCGGGCGGTGATGGCGGTGATGGCCGGTCTGGGCGTCGCCATGGACGACACGCAGGCGCGGCACATGCTCGAAGCGATTCGCGCCTTCGTCGCCCATGCCAAGCGCCCGCCCTCCGATGAGGAATTGCACGACTGCTGGAATGCGCTGACGTCTATCTGAAAGGAGTCAAGAAAATGAGCCTGACAATGAGTCTGACAATAAGCCTGACTGCGGCCGAGCTGCGTCACGATCTGGAGGATCTCGAAGCGGCCGAGGATTTCCTGTGCTACTTCGACATCCCGTTCGAGCCGGCCATCGTCCAGGTCAATCGCCTGCACATCCTGCAGCGTTATCACGATTATCTCGAAGGCCACCAGCAGAACGGCGGCGAGCTGGTTTACAGCGCCTACCGCGCGCTGCTGGAACGCGCCTACGAAGACTTTGTGCATTCCGACGCATGTACCGAGAAGGTGATGCGGGTGCACCAGAAGGCCAGCGGCATTGCCAGGGTGGCGCTCGGCTCGATTGGGCGAGCCCGCTCGTGATGAACGCGACCTGGGACCATGGCGATGCCGTGCGCGTGACGCGCAATGTGCGCAACGACGGCACCTACCCCGGCATCACCACCGGCGAACTGCTGGTGCGCCGGGGCAGCATTGGGCATGTGGTCGACGTCGGCACCTTCCTGATGGACCAGGTCATCTACTCGGTGCATTTCCTCGACATCGGCCGCGTCGTCGGCTGTCGCGAGGAAGAGCTGATCGGCGCCAATGCGGAATGGACGCCGAGCCTGTTCGAAACCCGCGAACGCGTGCTGGCCGCGCGGCCGCTTGCCGCCAACGCTACGGGCACCAAGACGCTGGTGCCGGAACACAGCAGCGGCGAGGTACTCAAGATCGTGTACCAAGGCGACGGCGTCGCCTATCACGTGCATTTCGACTGCCAGCCGGGACGCGTCTTCGCCGTTCCCGAAGCCGCCCTGAAACCGCTCGGAGGCAGGCGTGACTAAAGGTTTCGCGAGCCCATATCTCGTTCTCAAGCTGGCGCACGAGTTCCATGGAAAATCGACCGAAGCCCTCGACCCGGCCGAGCGTCGCCGCGTGGCGGCACTGGCGCGCCGGCAGGCGGAAATCGAAAGCCGCATTCTCGCCACCATCGAGGCCAGCAGCGTGCTGCTGCCGGATTCATCCGTCGCCGGTGCGCTGGCGGAGATTCGCCAGCGCTACCCGACTACCGAGGAATATGCGGCGGATCTCGCCCGCACCGGTCTGACGCCCGCGAGCCTGAGCCAGGCGCTCGAACGCGACCTGAAAGTCGAGGCCGTGCTCGAACAGGTGGCGCATCGCGCCCCGCCGGTCAGCGCGACCGACATCGAGATCTTCTACCTCCAGCATGCGGAACGCTTCGTCAAGCCGGAAGTGCGCATGCTGCGCCACATCCTCGTCACCATCAACGACACGCTGCCAGGCAACGAACGTGCGGCGGCCCACGAAAAAATCTCCGCGATCCATCTGCGCTTGACGCAGGAACCGGGGCGCTTCGCCGAACAGGCGCTCAAGCATTCCGAGTGTCCCACTGCGATGCAGGGCGGGCTGCTCGGACAGGTGCCGCGCGGCAAGCTCTATCCGGAAATCGACGCGGCGGCATTCGCGTTGCCGGTGGGCGGCCTGTCCGGCATCGTCGAATCCGCTCTCGGATTCCACGTCCTGTTGTGCGAGGGCATCGAGCCGGAGCGGTACGTGTCGCTGGCCGAGTCCGGCGAACACATCCGCGAGCGGCTGGAGACGGAGCGGCGCCAAGCGTTCCAGAAAGCCTGGATCAGGCAACTCTTCGTCGTGACCTGATCATTCCGGCTCGTCCGCGCTGCCGAAACCATCGCGGCGCGGCACCGTCTGCGGATCACAGACGATTTCCCGATAGATTTCGACGCGGTCGCCCGGCCGTAGCGCGGCGTCGAGTTTGACCAACTTGCCGAAGACGCCGACCTTCTGCGTGCCCAGATCGATATGGGGAAACTGGCGCAGGATGCCCGAGCGCTCGATGGCATCGCGCACCTTCGCGTCGTCCGGCACCTCGATGGTCAGCCAGATCTGCTGGCTCGGTTCGGAGTAGGCGACGCCGACCTGCATCTCAGGTCTCCGCCCCGGAAAAGTCGGCGCTGGCGGGACGGCGGCGGCGCGCCGCCGCGCGCGCGTCGAGCACGCGTTTCAGCGCCAGCAGCATGCCGAGCACGAGGAAGCCGCCGGGCGGCAGGATCATCATCAGCACGCCGCCATAATCCGGGATCACGGTGGTTTCGAGGAAGGCGAAGCGCGGGCCGAGCAGCAGGCTGGCCTGCGCGAACAGCGTGCCGCTGCCGAACAGTTCGCGCAGCAGGCCGATGACGGTGAGGGCGCAGGTAAAGCCGATGCCCATCGCGATGCCGTCGAGCGCGGCGTCGAGCACCGGCGCCTTCGAGGCGAAGGCTTCGGCGCGGCCGAGGATCGCGCAGTTGGCGACGATCAGCGCGATGAACAGGCCGAGCACCTTGTAGAGCTCGTGCAGCCAGGCGTTGAGCGCGAGATCGACCAGCGTCACCAGCGTGGCGATCAGCACGATGAAGACGGGAATGCGCACCTGCGGGCTGACCAGGTTGCGGATCAGCGCGACCAGGATGTTCGCGCTGACGAGCACCGCCGTCGTTGCCAGCCCCATGCCGAGGCCGTTGGTGCCGCTGGTAGTCACCGCCAGCGCCGGGCAGAGCGCGAGCATCTGCGCGAACACGACGTTGTTGTCCCAGAGACCCTCGCGGAAAATGCCGCGCGCGTTCATTTCACGATCTCCTCGCGGTGCGCGGCAAAAAACTCGAGGCCGGTCTTCACCGCCTTGACCACCGCGCGCGGCGTGATGGTCGCGCCGGCGAACTGGTCGAAGACGCCGCCGTCCTTCTTCACCGTCCACTTGGCGGCGGGCGGATCGCCGAGCGACTTGCCGTCGAAGGCGAGCACCCATTTTGCCTTGGCGATCTCGATCTTGTCGCCCAGACCCGGCGTTTCGGCGTGCTTGACGACGCGCACGCCGAGCAGTCGCCCCTCGACATCGACGCCCATCAGCACGACGATGTCGGCCGCATAGCCGCGTTCGGCCATGCGGAACACCGCGGCGGTCGGCACCCCCGCCTTGCGCGCCCGATATACCGTGACGGTCGCCGTACCGCCAGCGCCGACTTTATTGGCCCCCCGCGCTCGCAACCCCGGCTCGCTGCCCCCCATGAAATCACCCGAAGCGGTGACGGGGGGGGCGTCGGCTTGGGACGGCCCGACGCCGACTGTCACCGTATCGGCGAGCAGGTCATTGTCGGCCATGCCGGCGGGCAGCACCTGCCGCAGCGAACTGGCGAGATCGGCCGTTTCCGCCTGGCCGATCGCCTCATGCGTCAGGCGGTTGCCGATCGCCAGCGCGGCAGCGGCGATCATGGCGACGACACCGAGCGAAAAGCCCTGGTAGACCAGCCGGTCGCGCAAGCCCGCCAGCGTCGCGTTCACGTCTTTGCCGCCGCGGGTTCCCGCGGCTTGCCCTTGCGGTCGCGGCCATAGATGCGCGGCTTGACGAGCCGGTCGATGGCCGGCGTCAGCGCGTTCATCAGCAGCACCGCGAAAGCCACGCCCTCGGGATAGCCGCCATAGGTACGGATCAGCCAGGTCAGCAAGCCGCAGCCCGCACCGAAAACCAGCTGGCCGCGGCGCGTGTTCGGCGAGGTGACGTAGTCGGTGGCGATGAAAAAGGCGCCGAGCAGCACCGCGCCGGAGAGCAGATGCGTGGCCACGTCGAGGTAACGCGCGGGCTCGATGGCATGGCCGATGAATGCCGGCAACGCGATGCCCGCCAGCATGGCGAACGGAATGTGCCAGGAGATGACGCCCATGAAGATCAGCGCGATGCCGCCGCCGGCGATCAGCAGCGCGGCAGTCTCTCCCAGACTGCCGGCGCGGTCGCCGATGTAGGAGAGGGCCGGCGCGTTGGCCGCCGCGTGCAGCAGGTCGATGCCGCGCGACAGCTCGGTCTTGGCGTGGCCGAGCAGCGTGGCGCTCGTGACGGCGTCGAGCTGCGGGATGCCCGCCAGCGTGATCTGCAGGCCGGCGACGAAGTCCGGCGCGCCGACGGATCCCAGCGGCAGCGGCGCGACCCACAGCGTCATCGGCACGGGAAAGGAGATCAGCAAGGCGACGCGCGCGATCATCGCCGGATTGAAGAGGTTGTGGCCGAGGCCGCCGAACAGCTGCTTGGCGACCAGCGTGGCGAACAGCCCACCGAGCGCGCCGATCCACCACGGCGCCCAGGGCGGCAGCGACAGCGCGAGCAGCCAGCCGGTGAGCAGGGCGGAGCCGTCCAGCAACATTGGCGCGACCGGACGGCGCATCAGGCGCAGCGCGAAGGCCTCGCCGCACAGCGCGAACATGATCGTGAACATGAACAGGTGAAAGGCCGGCCAGCCGTAAAGCCAGAAGCCGTAGAGCGTCGCGGGCAGCAGCGCGAGCATCACCTTGGCCATCACGCGCCTCACACTGCCGCCGGCATGCGCATGAGGCGCGGCCACCGGAATTCCGGGTGGCAGTGCTGCGCTCATGCCACCACCTCTTTGGATGCCTGTTGCGCTGCCTCGGCCGCGGCTCCGGCAGCCGTCGTCCCGGCCGCTGCCTTTTCGGCGGCTTTTTGCGCGGCGCGTTCGGCCTTGCGGCGCGCGGCGGCGGCGGCCTTTTCCTGCGTGTCGCGGGCGAGCCGTTCGATGCGCGCGGCAGCGAGGCGCTTGGCGGATTCGTTGCGCAATTGCGCGCGCCCCTGCGCGGCCAGTTCGCCCTTGGCGTGATTGAAGTAGTGCACCAGCGGGATGCGCGACGGACAAACGAACGAGCAACAGCCGCAAGCGATGCAGTCCTTGAGGCCGAACGCCACCGCGCCGTTCAGGTCGTCGATGCCGATGCGCGCCGACATTTCCAGCGGCAGCAGGCCGACCGGACAGGCGCGCACGCAGCTCGAGCAGCGGATGCACGGTCCCGGATCGAGCTGGGCGGCCTCGTTGGCCGTCAAGGCGAGGATGCCGCTGGTGCCCTTGACCACCGGCACGCGCGCGTGCGGCAGCCGGTTGCCCATCATCGGCCCGCCCATGACGAGGCGTGCGGGTTCCGTCTTCAGGCCGACAAAGGCGAGCACATCTGCGACCAGCGCACCGACCGGCACGCGAATGTTGCCGGGCATGTCGATCGCGCCGCCATTGAGCGTGACGATGCGCTCGACCAGCGGCCTGCCCTGGCGCAAGGCTTCATGCACCGCCCAGGCCGTGCCGACGTTGTGCACCAGCGCGCCGAGGTCGGTGGTGCGGCCGTCGGCCGGCACTTCCTGTCCCGTGAGTGCGGAGAACAGATGCTTTTCCGAGCCCATCGGATAGCGCGCCGGCACCGAAGCTATCCGGATGGCGGGAAAGTCGCGCGCGGCAGCCGTCATCGCGGCGATGGCCTCGGGCTTGTTGTCCTCGATGCCCACAAGCGCCTTGGTGGCGCCGGTGGCGTGCAGCATGATGCGGATGCCGTCGACGATTTCATCCGGTGCGTCGCGCATCAGGCGGTCGTCGCAGGAAAGATAGGGCTCGCACTCGCCGCCGTTGATGATCAGCGTGTGGATCTTCGCCCTGAGACCGAGCCCAAGTTTGAGCGCCGAGGGGAAGGTCGCGCCGCCGAGGCCGACCACGCCCGCGGCGGCGACGCGCGTCGCGACCTCCTGCGGCGGCAGGCCGAAGGGATCGACGGCTATGCCAGCATCCGCCCAGCGATCGTCGCCGTCGGCCTCGATGGTCACGGCGGGAAAGGACAGTCCGGACGGGTGCGGTGCGCTGATGTCGCCAATCGCGCTGACGATGCCGGAGGTCGGCGCATGCACGGCGGCCGAGGTGGCGCCCTGCGCCTCGGCGAGCAACTGGCCCTTGAGCACGGTCTGGCCGAACAGTACGACGGGCCGCGCCGCCGCGCCGATGTGCTGCTGCAAGGGCACGTAAAGTCTTGCGGGAAGCGGCAGCCCGCGCACCGGAACATCGGCCGCCGGCCGCTTGCGGTCGGCCGGGTGTACTCCCCAGTGCGCGGGTTCCAGCAGGGAGAAGACTTTCTCGATCAGGCCCATGCGGCCTCCGCCTGCGGCTTCGGCCACACCCAGTGTTGCAGCGTGACGGGAACGGGCTGCATCTTCACCGCCTCGGTCGGGCAGCGGTCGATGCAGTTGCCGCAGCCGGTGCAGGCCTCGCGCATCACGGCGTGGATCTGCTTGGCGGCGCCGACGATGGCGTCGGTCGGGCATTCCTTGATGCAGCGGCAGCAGCCGATGCAGATTTCCTCGGCGATCGTCGCGATCTTCGGTCCTGCATCGCTCACGCCCGAAAGATCGGCGGCGACGCCCAGCCTGGCCGCGAGCGCCGCCGCGAGCGCCTTGCCGCCGGGCGGACAGATGGTGACGGTGGCCTCGCCGGCGGCGATGGCCGCCGCCGCGCCGGGGCAACCGGGGTAACCGCACTGGCCGCAGTTGGTGCCGGGCATCAGCGCCTCGATTTCCGCGACGCGCGCGTCGGTTGCGACGGCGAACATTTTCGCCGCGAAGCCGAGCCCGAAGCCGAGAACGAGACCGAGAACGGTGAGGGAGAGGATGGCGGAGATCATGGCAAAGTCGATACCGAGGTAGCCTCGCCGCCGGGCCGCCCCAAGGCGAAGCGGCACGCTCGCGAAGCGAGCTTTGTCGCGATCGGTCGAACGGAGCGCCCCGTAACAATCGAGCGCAGCGAGCCGAAAGTTTCCCCTTCCGCGAGGAAGGGGCCGGGGGATGGCGGGCGTCTGTTCAATTGAAACTCAGTCCCGAGAAACCCATGAAGGCCAGCGCCAGCAGGCCGGCGAGGACGAAGCCGATCGGCGCGCCGGCAAAGGCGGCGGGCACGCGCGCCAAGGCGAGCCGCTCGCGCATGCCGGCAAAGATCAGCAGAACCAAGGTAAAACCAAGCGCCGAACCGAAGCCCGCCACCAGGCTGTGCACAAAGCTGCTCTTCTCCTGCACGTTGAGCAGCGCGACGCCGATCACCGCGCAGTTGGTGGTGATCAGCGGCAGGTAGATGCCCAGCGCCTGATAGAGGTCGGGACTGGTTTTTTTCACCACCAGCTCGACGAACTGCACCGTCGCGGCGATGACGAGGATGAAGGTGAGGATGCGCAGGTAGCCAAGTTCGAGCGGGATCAGCAGCCAGTGTTCGAGCATCCAGGTGGCGGCCGAGGCCAGCGTGATGACGAAGGTGGTGGCCATGCCCATGCCGAGCGCGCTGTCGACGCTCTTCGACACGCCCATGAACGGGCACAGACCAAGAAACTTGATCAGCACCACGTTATTGACCAGGGCGGTGGTCACCAGCAGGATCAGGAATTCGCTCATCGTCGGGCCTCCGGAAGGCTTAAGGCAGTTTCCGTGCCATACGCTTTTCCTGCGCCAGATTGGTGCAAAGAACCCGCAAGTCGGCACCGAAGCGGGCTTTTTTCCACTGGCTGTGGTTGGGCTGCCGATGTCGCACTTGCGACAGGCCGGTCGGAAACCCTACAAACAGTGGGCCTTCAGGCGTGTGGCGCGCCGTCCTGCCAGCGCCGACTTTCGTGGCACGGATCGTGCAGATCAAGAAGAAAACCATTTCCGGAATCCCGCCATGAGCCAACGCAAAGAGTCGCTACCCGCCGCGCCGGCCATGCCCGCCGGCGCGTCGGCGAGTGTTGACATCCTGCCGCGCGTCTTCCGCGAGGCGGTGGCGCAGGCCGACATCGCCATCTCGATCACCGACACGCGGGCGAACATCCTCTACGTCAATCCGGCCTTTGAGCGCGTCACCGGCTTTGCCGCCGCCGAAGCGGTCGGCCAGAACCAGTCGCTGCTGTCCGCCAGGGCGACCCCGTCAGGCGTGTATGCCGCGCTTTGGCAGACCATCGGCGCCGGCGAGCCGTGGAGCGGCAGTCTCGTCAACCGCCGCAAGGACGGCAGCGAATACCTCGCCGACCTGCTCATCACGCCGGTGCTCGACGCCGGAGGCAAGGTCGGCAACTTCCTCGGCATCCACCGCGACATCACCGCGCTGCATCGGCTCGAATGCCGGGTCAACAACCAGAAGGCGCTGATCGAATCCGTCGTCGACTCGGCGCCGGTGGCGATCGCGCTGCTCGACAATCAGGATTACAAGAAGGACTGCGTGGTGCTCGACAACCACGAGTACAAAAAGCTGATGGGCGACCTCGGCATGACCGAGCCGGCCAGCGTGATCCTCGACGCCGTGCGCGCGGACATGGGTCACGGCCTCGGCCCGGCGCAGGATGGTACGCAGGCCTTCGCCGACCGCGAAATTCGTATCGACAGCCATGGCGGCAAGCCGCCGCGCTGGTTCTCCTGCACCGGCACCTGGGTAAAAAGCATTGACGAAGGCGCCGACGCGTTTTTTGGCCATCGCGACAGCATCTACCTGCTGCTGATCGCCAAGGAGATCACCCAGCAGCGGCTGCAGCAGGAAAAGGCGCGCATCGCGGCGCTGCAGGCGACCATGGCCGAGGAGAACCGCATCAGCGGCCTGCGCGAAAGTCTCTCGGCGGCGCTGTTCCAGATGGAAGGCCCGCTCAACGTGCTGGCCTCGGTGGTGGCCATGCAGGAACGGCGCGGCCGCCACGATCCGACGGCCGAGGCGCTGGCCGCCGCGCTCCAGGCCGGCCAGGCGGCGCTGGACACGCTGCAGCGCGCGATCCCCGAACGCAGCGCCGAAACCGCCACTACCGCGAACATCAACGAACTGCTGCGCGACGTACTCGATCTCGTCACCGGCCGGCTGCTCGCCGCCGGCATCACGGTCAACTGGCGGCCGCAGGCCGTGCTGCCCGCCGTGCAGGCCTATCCGGTACGCCTGCGCGCATTGTTCAAGGCGCTCATCGACAACGCGATCGAGGCGCTGAACGCCAAGGGCTGGCGCGTGCGCGAGCTGACGATCACGACGCGCAGCCTGCCCGGCAGCGTCGAGATCAGCGTCGAGGACAGCGGCCCCGGCATTCCGCCGGACCTGCGCCTCAAGGTCTTCGAACCCTTCTTCAGCAGCCGCAACGGCGGTGGACATCACGCGGGCACCGGCCTGGCCATGGCGCAGCAGGTGGTCAGCGACCACGGCGGCACCATCGAGATCGGCGCCAGCCACGCCGGTGGCTGCCGCGTGTGCGTCATGCTGCCCGCGCGTCGCGCGGAAGACTGATCATGGCGCTGCCCGTCACGTCGCGCGAGTCCCCCACCTGCTGCATGGAGGTGGACACGATCTACCATGTCAGCGAAGTGCTGTCGCGCTCGCTCGACTATCGCCAGACCCTGCGCGAGGTGCTCGAAGTGCTGGAGGACGCCGGCTTGCGGCGTGGCCTGATTAGCGTGATCGATGGCGACGGCGGCGATCTGACGGTCGTCGCGGTGCATGGATTCGATGCCGCCGCCTTCACGCCGGTGCGCTACCAGTCCGGCGAGGGCGTGCTCGGCCAGGTGTTCGACAGCGGCGCGACCATCGTCATCGACAACACCGGCCGCGACCCGCGCTTCCTCAACCGGCTCGGCATCTACGACCACACCCTGCCGTTCATCGCCGCGCCGATCGCGGCCGGCGGCCGCGTCCTCGGTGTGCTCGCGGTGCAGCCCGACCTGCCGGGTGGCGGGCAGCTCAAGGCGCAGGCGCGCTTTGTCGAGATGATCGCCAACCTGATCGGCCAGAGCGTTCGCCTCGCGCTCGAGGTCGAGCAGGAAAAGAAAAGTCTCGCCGAGGAGCGCGACAGCTTGAAACGTACCGTGCGCGGCCGCTACGGTTTCGACAACATCGTCGGCCATTCGACCAAAATGCGGCGCGTCTTCGACCAGGTGCGCATGGTCGCCAAATGGAACACCACCGTGCTGATCCGTGGCGAAACCGGCACCGGCAAGGAACTCATCGCCAACGCCATCCACTACAACTCGCCGCGTTCGCGCGGCCCCTACGTGCGGCTCAACTGTGCGACGCTGCCGGAGAACCTGCTCGAATCCGAACTCTTCGGCCACGAGAAGGGCGCCTTCACCGGCGCGGTCGGCGCGCGCAAGGGGCGCTTCGAAGCCGCCGATGGCGGCACGCTGTTCCTCGACGAGATCGGCGAGATCTCGCCGGCCTTCCAGGCCAAGATGCTGCGCGTGCTGCAGGAAGGCGAATTCGAGCGCGTCGGCGGCAGCCGGACGCTCAAGATTGATGTGCGAGTCATCGCCGCCACCCACCGCGACCTCGAAGCGGCCGTCGATGCCGGCGATTTCCGCGAAGACCTTTACTATCGCCTCAACGTCATGCCCATTGCGCTGCCCGCGCTGCGGGAGCGCAGCGAGGACATTCCCGACCTCGCGCGCTTCCTCGTCGGCCGCCTCGGCGAGCAGCAGGGGCGCCGCCTGACCCTGCAGGAAGCCGCGCTGCGCCGCCTCACGCAATACGCCTGGCCGGGCAACGTGCGCGAGCTGGAGAACTGCCTGGAGCGGGCGGCGGTGATGTCGGACACCGGGGTCATCGACGTCGACCTGATCCGGCTTGACCGCTTCCGCCAGAGTCCGCCCGCGGTCGCCCGAACCCAGCGCGAAACTGCCGTCTCCATGGTTGGCAGCCACGCCAGCGGCGTGGCAGGTGCGCCGACTTTATCGGCCCCTCGCGCTCGCAACCCCGGCTCGCTGCCCCCCACAGGGGGGACGTCGGCTTGGGGCGGCCCTACGCCGACTTTCAGGGTGGTA
>JAUXOM010000004.1 GCA_030682175.1 Rhodocyclaceae bacterium | reverse complement strand
CACCTGCATCGGCGCTCTCCGGCGGCAACAACCGCGCCACCGTCCTGTTCCTGAATGCTTCTCCGTACCGTGCCATCGTTCGTCCTTATCGCCCCCAAGTTCAAGATCATATCGGGGCGACAACTATTCTGACGCGGGGGGATTCCCTTCGGTCACGCCGACTTTTGCCAGTAAGCAGGATTGCCGCCGGGACTCCCCCATTGTCAAAAACCTCGGTTCACTCCACAGAGAGCACAGAGGACACGGAGCAACGGCGCAAGCACACAAAAGTCAGGCGCACCCAGCGGGCGACATGCTCTTATTTCGTAACGCCTGGTTTTTTCTCCGTGATCACCGCGTCCTTCGTGGTGAACCGCTTTTCCCGGGTTGAAGCCAGGCGCTGAGCGGAGCCTGCCGCAACCCGCTCAGGGTGTGGCAGGTTTGGCCGGGCCGCGCACCAGCCGGACAGCCGCGGCGGCGACGCTGTTGCCTGCGAGAGGCATGCCGTGCTCGAAGCTCACGAACATCGCCCCGCCCACCTCGAGGGCGACATAGCTACCGCTCCAGTAGTAATTGGCCAGCGAGTTCGGAAAAAAGCGCTCGTCGATCTTTTTCGGCAAGTCGGGACGCAGGAGACCTTCAAGCTCTTCCGCACTCGGCAGTCGCCAGTCGCCGAAGCCGCACAGACGGCGCTTGTTGGTGGCGACGACATAGCCCGCGGTATCGCAACTGCCCTTGTGGGTGCAGTGCCCCCCGTCGGGATAGCCGACGGGAAAACCTTCATTGGCCTTTTGCTTGTCATACCAGGTGTAACTCCAGTCCTTGTCGCCCGGACCCTTGTCGTCGGTCTTGACTTCCCAGACCAGGCCGGTGGCGGTATCGAGCACGCAGGGATGGGGGCGGGGGCCGGCCTTCGGCATGGTTTTTTTACCCTTGGCATCGAGCGCCACATAGGGAGTGGATTCGGCCTGGCCAGAAACCGGCAGCAAGGCCAGCGGAAGTGCGAGAGCGAGGATGCACAGATTGGGCGACATGGGCGGAAATCCAGAGAAAAGATGATCGACGCAAGATCTTCAGTGCGGCGCCTTCTTCGGTTCGGCGGAAGGTGGCGGTAGCGGCATGCCCGTACCGCCGAGGCTGAGGTCAAGCTTTCTTTCGGCCGTCGCTACGGCCTGGGCAATGGCTTCGTGATGTTCCGTGTCCTTTGGCAGCAATTTCTGCAAACGCCGCCAGTAATGCAAGGCCTCGGCCCACTTTTCCTTCTGGAAGGCGGCCAGCCCAGCCAGTTCCAGCGCCTTGGTTTCTTCGTAGCTGATTTCCAGGGCTTCCTGGACCAACTCCAGCGGCCGCCCGTCAAGGCGGCCCTGCTTGAGGGCCATCGCTTCGGCATACTGGGCGATGATCTTCGCATCCTTGGGCGCCTGCGTCGTCGCCTTGCGCAACGCATCTTCTGCCTCCGCATAGCGCTCGAACGCGATGTAGGCGCGGCCGAGCGCATACCAGCCCTCCGGGTCGTTGGGCGTGGCTTTCAGCTTGTCCTCCAGCGCCTTGACCATACCATCGACATCGTAATTCGATTGGGCCTGGGTCAGCGCCTGTTCCTGGATGATCGCCGGCGCGCCGAGATAGAGGTAAAGCCCGACCGTCAGCGCCGGGAGCACCCCCAACACCCCCAGCGCCGGCCAGCGGACTGCGTTGCGCCGTCCCGCCAGCGCCGACTTTTGCCGCCACAGCGGCACCAGCAGGAATACCAGCGCGACGACGACACAAGCTCCCACTCCGATCCACGGATTCATTCCATTGCCCCTTTGTTACGCAAATTCAAGGCGGCCAGCAAACCGCCCAAGGCCATCAACAGCGCCCCGCCCCACAACCAGCCGACGAAGGGCTTCAGATACAACTGCATGCTCCAGGTTCCGCCCGGCAGCGGCTCGCCCATGGCGACATAGACGTCGCCGACGAAGCCGTAGCGAATCGCCGCCTCGGTCATCGTTATCCGCGAGCTGCGATAGATGCGTTTTTCCGGCAACAGCGTGGCGACTGTCTGGCCCTGCTTCTTCAACTCGACAGTCCCGCGCATCGCCGAATAGTTGGCTGCCGGCACCTCCTCCGCGCCACGGAAGACAAACTCGTACTGACCGAGGCTGGCGCTGTCGCCGGGCTGCATGGCGACGGTCTTCTCGCTCTGGTAGGCCGACACCAGGCCCATGCCGATGACGCCGATGGCCAGGCCGACGTGGGCGCAGCCCATGCCATAAGCTGCAAGCGGCAATCCGCCAGCGGCGCGGCGACGGACGACCAGGCCGCTGATCGTGGCGAGGATCATCCAGGCGGCGAGCGCCAGGCCGAGGGCCGCCTGCCATTTCCATTCAGCAAAGGCGAAGGGCAGCGCGAGGCCAATCAGCACTGCGGCGGCCGCCTGCCAGCGCAGTCGCGGCAGCAGCTCGGTCAGGCTTTCCCGGCCCCAGCGCATCCACGGCGCGATGCCGAGCAGCAGCAGCGCCGGCACCATCATCGGCACGAACACGGCGTTGAAATACGGCGGGCCGACGGAGATTTTCCCGAGGCCGAAAGCATCGAGAATCAGCGGATACAGTGTGCCCAGCAGCACGGTGGCCAGTGCCGCCAACAGAAGGACGTTACCCGTCAGCAAGGCCGTTTCGCGCGAGATCGTGCCGAAATCGCCGGCAGTCTTCACCGCACCGGCACGCCTGGCGAAGAGGATCAGCGACGCGCCGATCAGGATGCCGAGAAAGATCAGAATGAAGAGGCCGCGCAGCGGATCCAGCGCGAAGGCATGCACCGACGAGAGCACGCCCGAGCGCACCAGAAAGGTACCAAGCAGCGAAAGGGCGAAAGCCGCGAGCGCAAGAAACACCGTCCACACCCGCAGCGCGCCTCGTTGCTCGGTAACCGCCAGCGAGTGCACCAGCGCCGTGCCGGCCAGCCAGGGCATCAGGGAGGCATTCTCACTCGGATCCCAGAACCACCAGCCGCCCCAGCCCAATTCGTAGTAAGCCCACCATGAACCCACCATGACCCCCAGCGTCAGGAACACCCAGGCCATCAGGGTCCACGGGCGCACCCAGCGCGCCCAGGCTTCGTCCAGCTTGCCGGAAATCAGCGCGGCGATGGCGAAGGCAAAAGCCACCGAGAAACCGACATAGCCCATGTAGAGCAGCGGCGGATGGATGATCATGCCCGGATCCTGCAGCAGCGGATTCAGGTCGCTGCCGTTCGCCGGCGGCGGATGCAGGCGCATGAAGGGGTTGGAGGTAAACAGGAGGTAGGCGAGGAAGCAGAAGGAGAGCAGCCCCATGATGCCGATCACGCGGGCATGCAAGTCGGCCGGCAGCTGGCGGCCGAGCATGACGACGGCGACTGTCCAGGCCGACATCAGCAGCGTCCATAGCAGGAAGGAGCCTTCGTGCGAGCCCCAGGCAGCGGTGATGCGGTATTCGACCGGCAGGAAACGCGACGAATGGTCGGCGACGTTCATCACGGAAAAGTCGTTGACCAGGAACGACCAGACCAGCGCCAGAAAACCCAGCGCGACGAACAACAACTGGCCGCCGGCGGCACCGCGCGCCATGGCCATCCACGCTGCGTTGTCGCGGGAGGCGCCAGCAAGCCCGAGGATGCCTTGTAGCAGAGCCAGCTGTAAGGCGATGATCAGGGCAACATGCCCGAGTTCAGGAATCATGGCGAGGCATTCATCAGGTAAAAAAAGGGGGCGCGGAATCCCGCGCCCCGACGCTACTGACTGCTACAAAATTACTTTGCCGCCGGCGCTGCAGCTACTGATGGCGCTTTGAGAGCGGCGATCGCGTCGTTCAGCGCCTTGATGCCGGCCTGCGAATGCGTCACCGACTCGGTCAGCGACTGGCGCGCCTGCGACGGGTTGTGGAAGCCGACAGAGTTCTCGGCGGTCCACCATTCCCAGCGGGTCTGCGCGTCGTCATGGTGCTTCTGCGCAAGCTTGACCGCCTCGGAGTTGCGCGGCACGCCGGCGTCGTAGGCACGCACGAAGGTGTCGATCAACTGGGCCAGCCAGAACTCGGCCTTGACGATCTTGCCGCGCGTATAAGCCTGGATCGCATCGATCTGGTACTTGGCGTTCTCCTCGGTCATCTCGCCGTGGCACTTCACGCAGGTTTCCTTGAGCATCTTGCGCGGCGACTGCTGCTGGTGATCCGTGAAGGTCTTGCCGTTCTTCTCGATCTTCTTCATGTGGCAGTCCTTGCACTCGACGCCTTCGCGCTCATGCTTGGACATCCAGAAGGTCTCGGCTTCCGGGTGCTGAATCTTCGACAGCGCGGCACCGGTGATGGCATGACGGAAGTCCTTGAAGTTGCCGAACTTCTCGACCATCTTCTTGTTGTAATCGAAGACGTTCGTCCATTGGAAGAGGTTGGTGCGCTGGTCGGCCATGGTGACCGGCTTGTCCTTGCCATCCGGCCCTGCATTCGGCTCGAAGCCGGGGTTGCAGTTGTACTCGACGTGGCACTGGGCGCACATCAGGTTCGAGTCGGGCTTGGACAGCAGGCCGATGGCGCGGAAACCGTCGCGGAAGGTGACCTTCTTCATCGGGTTCTTTTCGCTCTTGGCCTTGTCGTAGGGATAGGTGCCTTCGCCGCGATCAACCACCGCCTGGATCAGACCGTCACGCGCAACGCGCGGGGCGGAGGAGTGTGGGTCGTGACACATGAAGCAGTTCAGCGCATGGGTGATGTCGCGCGCGAACTCGACCGGCTTGGAAACGCGGCTCCACTTCGCCTTCGGATCCGGATCGCCCATGTACTTCCACTTCAGGATGTTGTCGAAGGACTTGCAGTTCATGCAGACCGGGTTGGCCGCAGTGGCCACCTGCGGCATGAAGGCCTTCTGGTCGCCGTTGGCGGGCTCTTTGTCGACCAGCATCACGTTCCACAGGTCGGACACGGCACTCTTGGCGTCGGAGATGTAGGTCCAGTCCTTGAGCTGGAAGCGGCCGCCATAAGCGCGATCGACGATCAGGTGATCAAGCGTCATGAACACGTGACTGCGCGGCTCGGCGTGTTCCCGCGTGAAGCCGTGGGGCTGCATCAGCTTGTCGAACATCGGCGATACGCTACGCGGCTGGGCTTTTTCGACTTTCGCGTGCGAGTCGTAGTTCATCGTCGCGAAGGTGTTGAGCTGCTCCTGGTGGCAGGTGCCGCAGGCATGGTGATCGGTGCGAGTACCGATCGAGGCTTGTGTCGGCGCCACCGGCTTGCCTTCCCGCTTCAGGTGGTCATCGGCGCCAGTGTGGCAGTAGGCACAATTCACATCGGCGTGCTTGCTGCCCATGTGGAACTCTTTGATGTCCTTGTGGCAGCTATAGCAATTGCCGACATCGACAAACTTGATTTTGGTCTTGGCCGATGCCGGCAAAGCAGCCTTGACCTGACCGAGGGTCGCATCCTGCTGTTTTGCATAGGCCGGATCGAGTTTCTGGGCCATGGCCCCCGACATGCCGAATATCGCTACGGCGCATAGCGCCACGATACTGACAAAACCCCGCTTCAATCTGCTCGTTCCCATTTTTGCCTCCAATTTTTCGAACATCCAGCTTCATGAGGGCGGCCTACGCATCCCTTTACCTTTGTAGCCGCAATTGCTTGCTTCCTTGACATACCCACTTATCCCTCCCTAAAAACCTTAACATGGAAAAGGGTATTGCTTTTCAGGTTAACGATTTCGCCCGGGAAAATCTTTGATGCGCATCAAGAAAAAGAAATGGCCGCGCATGGCGCGGCCATTTCTCCTGGTCAAAAGATACGGCGCTACCCCCCAGCGATCTTGCCAAACATGCCATTGACTATCATCACCAGGAGCGTCAGCCCGATGGCGATGAGCGTCAAGCCGAGAATCACCGAGCCGACATGCATCTGACGGGACGGCGCATCGACGAGGCGCTTCTGCAGTTCGCCTGACTCGACCAGGCGCTGATACTGCGCCGGGTGCTCGTGGCGGAACTCTTCAAGCGACTGCGTGCCGGTGAACATCACCACATCGGGCGGCGGCAGCTTGTTCGGCCGGAAGTGGTTGTTGAAGAAGTGCACCGTGAAGAGGAACACCGCCGCGAGGAAGCCTTCCTCACCATGCACCACCGTCGCGACGTTGAACACCCAGCCCGGCAGATACTGCGCGGTGATGTGCGGGAAGGCGAGCATCAGGCCGCTCATGCCGATCACGCTGACACCCCAGAACACCGCCCAGTAGTCGAACTTCTCGAAGTAGGTCCAGCGGTCGAACTGCGGCTTCGGACCCTTACCGAAGAACCACTTGAACATGCCGATCATGTCGTCGAGGTCCTTCCAGTTCGGCACCAGAGAATCCGGGCCGAACCACTTGAAGTTCTTGTCGCGCAACAGCTTCTGCATCACGTAGATGAAATGGATGAAGAAGATGCCGATGAAGAAGCCCGCGGCAATGCGGTGGATGTAACCGAGCACCAGCGGACCGCCGAAGGCCTTGGCCACCGCCGGCGCCCAGGCGCTGTCGGCGAACAAAATCGTCGTACCCGTCAGTACCAGAGTCATGGTCGTGACCGCGAACATCAGGTGGGCGAGGCGCCAGCCCCAAGAGAAGCGTTCAAAATGCTTGCCGACAGGCAGATCGAGACCTTCGGTACGGACATGCGCTTCGGTCTTGAACAGCTTGCTCTCGCGCCGTTCGCGGTAGTACCAGAGGGCGGAATGCAGCCAGAAGAAGGCGAACACGCCGATCAGCAGCCAGATCATGAACTTGGTGACCACGTACATCTGCGGATATTTGCCGAAGTCGTGGGGGTTGGCGTGCGGCGCGAAGGTGGCGAAGCCCTCGGTCGCCAGCGGCAGCTTCTTGCCGTCGTGACAGCTCTGGCAGGTCTTCAGCCGGTTGTTCGGATGCACCTTGGACTTGGGATCTTCCACGGCCTTGACGCCGTGACTGTCGTGGCAACTGACGCAGCGCGCGGTATACGCCCAGCCGAGCGCGCTGACCTTGCCGTGATAAGTGTCGCGGAAGCTGGAGATCTCTTCCTTGTGGCACTCGCCGCAGGACTGGACGTTCGCCAGTTTGTAGGCGTCGCTCGACGTACCGGTGATGCTGTGGGCGCTGTGACAATCCGTGCACGTCGCCGCCTTCAGGTTGCCCTTGTCGATCAACTCCTCGCCATGCACCGAGGCCGCGTAGATCTCCATCTGGTCTTCATGGCACTGCGTACCACAGGTGACGTGGATTTCCTTGTGCCAGGCCGTGCGGCGCTCGCTGCCCTTGGGCGGCACATCGAACTCGTGCGAACTGTGACAGTCGTCGCATTTGGCGAGCGGCGTGCCGGGAATATCCTTGTTCTCCCTGGCGTGGAAGGAGTTCTTGTAGGCCTCGATGTTCTTGAATACCAGTTCGAGGCGGGGCTTGTCCTTGCCTGCCTGCTGCGCCTTGGCCCACAAATCCTGGTGGCAAGTGATGCAGTCAGCTTTGGCTGCTGACTTGTCCAACTGGTGGTTCTTCTGGCTGTCGACGATGTTCCTGTGGCAATCCACGCATTGCAGATTGCTGTGCACGCTCTTGGCGTACTTCCGCATGTCGATCTGGCGCAGTTCCCGTTCGTCCTCTTCGCCGTCAATGACGATCGGTACCTTGATCTGGTCGTGCTTGTTCTCGTGGCACTTCAGGCAGGATGCCTTGTCGAGCTTGGCGACCGGCGTGCCTGCATCACTCTTGGCGACGGCCCCACCGGCGAACGCGACAGAAAAGCAGAGCAGGGCAAAAACCGAACGGAACAGACGCTGCGGCATTTTCATGAACATCCCCTTGGAAAAACCACGGCTCCGGCCTTTCTGGCTTGATCTTGTTAGCGGCCGGAGGAAACACGCGCGGGCGGCAGCCCGAAGGCTGCCGCCCGCTGCTCAAACTGCTTCCCGCATCAGTGCGTCAGTATCCACTTGGCGAGGTTGGAGAGTGCCTTCTGGTCCTTGCTGTCGACGATCTTGTGATCCTCTTCCGAGCCGTCGTCCAGCTTGACCTTCTTCGGCGTGGTCAGGTGTTTCATGACCTCGGCCTCGGCATTGGCCTTGCCCTTGTATTCCTTGGCGGTCTTCTTCAGCGACGGCCCTTTCTTGTTCTGGGACGGGTGATGGCATTTGCCGCATTCGTTCTGCTTGAACAGCAGCTTCGCCGCGTCTTCATCGACCTGCGCGGCGGCAGGCACGGACAACGCCAGACCGGCGGAAGCGAGGGCGATCATAAGGGTGCGAGCCATGAATTTTTCGGTCATCTTCATCTCCAAGATTGAGTAACAACAAAACAGTTAGATTATCACCGCATCGGATTCCAAATTAACTTGATGAAAATCAACTCGCCTGAAACTGCCACGTGGTTCAATTAACGTTTGACTCCTTGAATGGCTGACTTCGTCGCATGGGCTATGCAAATATTATTCTCTCGTTGACTTGCAAACGAGCGCGCGCTGCCTTTCTGCTGGCGCCGTTTATCTTACTCCCGGTGTCGCTGCTCGCCGCCGACGCGCAGGATACCGTCACGACCATCTGTGCCACCTGCCACGGCGCGGATGGCAACAGCACGGACCCCGTCAATCCGAAGCTCGCCGGCATGGGTCAGGAATATTTGCTCAGACAACTCAATGCATTTGCCTCCGGGAAGCGCCGCGATGAAATCATGTCAGCGATCATAGCGAGCATTGACTCGAACGACTTTCCCAAACTGGCCGCCTATTATGGCCCCAAGCAACCCTCCCCCGGCAAAGTGCAAAATCAGCAGTTGGCCGCAAAAGGGCGGCCGCTATACGAAGACGGCAACACCGACAGTGGCGTGCCGGCCTGCGCCGGATGTCATCAATCCGACGGTCGGGGCAATGCTCGTTTCCCGCGACTGGCGGGACAGCATCAGGCCTACACGGTGAAGCAACTCAACGATTACAAGAGCGGTCGCCGCGCCACCGACCCCCTGATGACCACGGTTGGCAAACGCCTGACGGCTGATGAAATCAAGGCGGTGGCGGAATATATCGCCGGGCTGTGACAGGAGAATAGGGTGACTCGACATTGGCTTGGACTACCGATCGCGACGCTGGCTTGCTCGCTTGCCATCGCGGGGGCGGATACGTCGCGGATCGACTGGAACGCCGCCTATCCCGAAAAAACCGCTGTGCTCGGACTACATGGCGACGCCGGGCGTGGCGCGGAGGCTTTCGTCATCTGCCAGGGGTGCCATCGTGTCGGCGCGCTCGGCCGCGCGGATGGTAGCTACCCCCGCCTCGCGGGACAACATGCAAGCGTGTTGATCAAGCAATTGACGGACGTGCGCTCGGGTCGGCGCACCAATCCGAAGATGCTGCCCTTCGCTGACCATCAGGTTATTTCGGTGCAGGAGATTGCCGATATTGCCGCCTATCTGCAAGCCCTGCCCGTTCCGGCGACCCAGGGGCAGGGGGCGGGCAACGATCTGGCGCGCGGCGCGCGGCTTTACCAGGCCGATTGCGCCGTCTGCCATGGCACGCGTGGCGAAGGAAACGTCGATAAGTTCTATCCGCGCGTCTCGGGCCAACACTTCAGATACCTGCTACGGGAGAATCGGCTGATTCGGGACAACCAGCGGCGTAACGCCAACCCGGAGATGATCGGCGTCATCAAGAACTACACTGATGATGACATCGCGGCCGTCGCCGATTTCATGTCTCGCTTGCCAGTGGAGATGGTCAAGCAGGTTCCTTAGAGCCAGTTTCGGCAGGCTTATTTAGCTAACCAAGCCCGTGCAGTTCTGAAACACTTGACGCCCGTCAAGCCAAAATTGCTGCAATCAGGCAGAATTCGCCCCCCATGCTGACCGCCACCGGCCTTTCCTGCGTTCGCGGCGAACGCCGCCTGTTTGCCGGGCTCGACCTTGCGGTCGGGCCCGGCGAGTGGCTGCATGTGCAAGGCGAAAACGGCGCGGGTAAAACCAGCCTGTTGCGCATTTTGGCAACGCTTTCACCGCCGGCCGAAGGTGAGGTTCGCTGGCAGGGGGAGCCTGTTGAAGTGCTTGCCGAGGACTATCGTCGTGCCATGCTGTTCCTGGGCCACCATGGTGCCGTGAAGGAGGAGCTTACCCCGCTGGAAAACCTGACGCTGGCAGCGCAGCTTGACGGCTTCGAACTCGACGAGGCAACTGCATTGCAGGCGCTGGTGCGCTTCGGATTGCGCGGACGCGAGGATCTGGCAGTGCGGTTTCTTTCTGCCGGTCAAAAGCGCCGGGTGCTGCTGGCGAGGCTTGCCGTCAGAAAAGCTGCGCTGTGGATTCTTGACGAACCCTTCACCGCGCTGGACGTAAAGGCGGTCGCCATGCTCTCGGGATTGATCGAGGAGCATCTGGCGGCGGGCGGCATGGCGATCCTGACCAGCCACCAGAGCATGCCGCTGCCGAACGGACGGGTGCTCAAGATATGAGCGCGATCATTGCCATCATCCGCCGCGACCTGCTTCTGGCGATGCGCCGCAAGAGCGAGGTGCTGACCGCGCTATTTTTCTTCATCATCGTGGTGAGCCTGTTTCCACTCGGCATCGGACCGGAATCCGCCCTGCTGCGCAAGATTGCGCCCGGGGTGATCTGGGTGGCGGCGCTGCTGGCCACCATGCTGGGGCTTGCCCGATTGTTTGCCCCCGATCATGCTGACGGCACTCTTGAACAGATGGTGCTCTCGCCGACCCCGCTGGGGCTGCTGGTCACCGGCAAGATTGTCGCCCACTGGATCACCACCGGACTGCCACTGGTCTTGCTGGCGCCGGTGCTCGGCATTCAATTCGACCTTGACACAGGCGCCCTGGGAATACTGGTGCTGGCGCTGTTATTGGGTACGCCGCTGTTAAGCCTGATTGGCGCCATCGGTGCGGCGCTCACGCTGGGTGTGCGGGGTGGCGGCGTGCTATTGTCACTGCTGGTTCTGCCCTTGTATGTGCCGGCCCTGATCTTCGGCGCGGGCGCGGTAGAATCGCACATCTCCGGCCTGGGGGCTGGCGGCCATCTGTCGTTGCTGGCCGCATTGCTGGCACTGGCTGTTTTTTTTGCGCCGTGGGCAACTACGGCAGCCTTGAGGATTGCGCTTGAATAACCCAATCATCCAATGGTTCAAATACGGCAGTCCGCAGAGCTTCTACCCGCTTGCGGGCAAGATGATCCCCTGGTTCTGGACGCTGGCTGTCGCTTTCGGCCTTGCCGGATTGTGGATCAGCTTTTTTGTCGCACCCACTGACTTTCAGCAGGGCGAAGGCTATCGCATCATCTTCATTCACGTGCCTGCGGCATGGATGTCGATGTTTCTTTATATCGTCATGGCGTTCTGGGCAGGCATTGGGTTGGCGCTCAATACGCGTCTGTCCGGCATGATGGCGCAAGCCATTGCCCCGACTGGCGCCCTGATGGCTTTCCTGTCGCTGTGGACCGGCGCGATCTGGGGCAAGCCGATGTGGGGCGCCTGGTGGGTATGGGATGCGCGGCTGACCTCTGCCCTGATCCTCTTTTTCCTGTATATCGGCTTCATCGCGCTGCAAGCCGCGATCGATGACCCGCGCCGCGCCGATAAGGCCGGGGCGATTCTTGCGCTTGTCGGCGTGGTCAATGTGCCGATCATTTATTTTTCGGTGAAATGGTGGAACACGCTGCACCAGGGCGCATCGGTTTCGCTGACCCGGGCCCCGTCAATGGCCACCACCATGTTGTGGGGCATGCTGCTGATGGCGCTTGCCTTCTGGATGTACTCGATCGCGGTTAGCTTGATGCGCGTGCGGGCGATCATCCTCGAACGCGAGGCCCATACCGAGTGGGTCAAGAATCTGCCCGAGATACAAGGAAAATCGTCATGAACTGGGGTTCGCCCGCCGAATTCTTCGCCATGGGCGGTTACGCCCAGTATGTCTGGAGCAGCTTCGGCGTTTGCGCCGCGCTAATGATTTTGGAACCAATTCTGGTGCGCAAGCGTCAGAGCTCAATTCTGCGCGTCCTGCGCCGCGAACGCCAGGCAGAAAGACTCGACTCTCAGTGACCGACAAGTGAAGGCAATCAATTGAAACCACGTCAAAAACGCATCGCCCTGATCGCTGGCGGCCTTGCCGCCATCAGCATCGCCAGCGTCCTGGTATTTCAGGCCTTGGACAGCAACGTCGCCTTTTTCATTACGCCCACCGAATTTTCCGAGGGCAAGGCGCCGCAAGACAAGGCTTTCCGCATCGGCGGCATGGTCAGGGAAGGCTCGATCCGGCGCGACAACCTTACCGTGCATTTCGTCATCACCGACACCGCCAAGGAAGTGCCGGTTTCCTATACCGGCATCCTGCCCGACCTGTTCAAGGAAGGCAAAGGTGCGGTGGCACAGGGCAGGCTCGGCGCAAACGGCGTTTTCACCGCCACCGAAGTGCTGGCCAAGCATGACGAAAACTACATGCCGCCCCACGCCCAACACGCCATCGATCAAGCGCAGAACGCCGCGAAAACCCTGCAGCAATAACCCGCACTGGTTACCATGACCCTTATCCCCCCCGCCCCCCCTTCTCCGAGAAGGGGGGTGACTTTGGTTCAGCCGCTACGCGGCTTCCGGTTATTTGACTTGTTGCCTCCTTGGGGCGGCCCGGCGGAGACAACACCATGATTCCAGAACTTGGCCATTTCGCCATGATACTTGCCCTGCTGGTCTCTCTGGCCCAGGGCGTCCTGCCACTGGTCGGCGTGCACCGCAACCAGGCCCAATGGATTGCCGTGGCACGACCTGCAGCCACCGCCACCTTCCTGTTGCTTGCCTTTGCCTTCGCCTGTCTGACCTGGGCTTTTTACATCAACGACTTTTCTGTCGATTACGTGGTGCGGCATTCGAATTTGGAACTGCCCACCATGTACCGTCTCGCTGCCGTCTGGGGCGGACACGAGGGCTCGCTGCTCCTGTGGGTGTTGATGTCGGCGGGCTGGGCGCTGGCGGTGGCCATGTTCTCGCGCAGGTTGCCTGATGCCATGGTGGCGCGCGTGCTGGGCGTACTGGGACTGGTGATGGTCGGCCTGCTGGCCTTCGTACTGTTCACCTCGAGCCCATTTGACCGCATGCTGCCGGCTGCCGCGGATGGGCGCGACCTGAATCCATTGTTGCAGGATCCCGGCCTGATTTTTCACCCGCCTCTGCTCTACATGGGCTACGTGGGATTTTCTGTCGCCTTCGCCTTCGCCATCGCCGCGCTGATCTCCGGCCAGATTGACGCCGCCTGGGCGCGCTGGTCGCGGCCCTGGACGACGGTCGCCTGGGTCTTCCTGACGCTCGGCATCGCACTCGGCTCCTGGTGGGCGTATTACGAACTGGGCTGGGGCGGCTGGTGGTTCTGGGACCCGGTCGAGAACGCCTCCTTCATGCCCTGGCTGGTCGGCACCGCGCTGATCCACTCGCTTGCCGTCACCGAGAAACGCGGCAGTTTCAAGAACTGGACGATATTGCTGGCCATCGCCACGTTTTCACTGTCCCTGCTCGGCACCTTCCTCGTCCGCTCGGGCGTGCTCACCTCGGTGCATTCCTTCGCCACCGACCCCAAACGCGGCCTGTTCATCCTGATCCTGCTTGTCATCGTTGTCGGCACCTCGCTTTTGCTGTTCGCCTGGCGTGCGCCGAAGGTAGGCCTGGGCGGACGCTTCGCGCTGGTTTCGCGCGAAACCTTCCTGCTCGTCAATAATCTCCTGCTGGTGGTCGGTTGCGGCGCGGTACTGCTCGGCACACTGTATCCCCTGATCATCGACGCGCTGGGGCTGGGCAAGATTTCCGTCGGCCCGCCGTATTTCAACGCGGTATTCATTCCGATCATGCTGCCACTGTTGGTGCTGGTCGCGATGGGCCCCTTTGCCCGCTGGAAACACGCCGATCTCGGGGAGATTGGCAAGAAACTCTGGCCGGCCGCGCTGGTCGCTGTCCTCGGCGGCATCGGGCTGCCGATGCTGGCGGGCGAATGGCACGCCTATGTCGCCCTGGGGTTGGGACTGGCCGTGTGGATCGTAGCGGCCATCATCTTGCAGGCGTTGGAACGGTACAAGACGGGCAGCCCGCCGCGCGCCTGGTGGGGCATGCAGTTGGCGCACTTTGGGCTGGCCCTATTCGTCATCGGCGTGGCGCTGGTCAGCACCTACGAGGATGAGCGTGACGTCCGCATGGCACCGCAAGAGACCGTTATGGTCGGCGGCTACACCTTCACCTTCATTGGCGTACGCAATGCCGAAGGCCCCAACTACCGCGCCGCCATCGGCACAATCGAACTGGCGAAAGATGGCCGCGCACTCAGAACGATGCATCCGGAAAAGCGCAATTACAACTCGTCAGAAATGCCGATGACCGAGGCCGCCATTGACTCCGGCCTTTTCCGGGACGTCTATGTGTCCCTGGGTGAACCGCTGGGCGACGAAGCCTGGGCGGTGCGCGTCTATTACAAACCATTCGTTGGCTGGATCTGGGGTGGCTGCCTACTGATGTCACTCGGCGGCATTTTTGCCGCTTCCGACCGCCGCTATCGCCTGAAGATCAAACAATCCGCTTCCACAGCTACGACAGGAGCAGCTGCATGAATCGTTTCCTCCTGCCGCTGGGTATCTTCATCGTCCTGGTCGGTTTTCTCGCGGTGGGTCTGCGACTCAATCCGCGCGAGGTTCCCTCGCCACTGGTCGGCAAACCGGCGCCTGATTTCAGCGTTCCGCAACTGCATGACGAGACCGCCATGTTTTCGCCGAAAGAAATGGCCGGCAAGGTCTGGCTGCTCAACGTCTGGGCCTCGTGGTGTGTTTCCTGCCGCGAGGAGCATCCGATCCTCAACGAATTCGCCAAGTCCGGCACGGCGCCGCTCGTCGGCCTCAATTACAAGGACAAGCGCGAAGATGGCATTCGCTGGCTGGCCCGTTTCGGCGACCCCTATCTGCTTTCCGCTGTCGATAGCGATGGTCGTGTCGGCATCAATTACGGCGTTTATGGCGTCCCCGAAACCTACGTCATCGACAAGGCCGGCGTGATCCGCTTCAAGCAGATCGGCCCGGTGACGCCTGCGGTACTGCAGCAGAAAATCATCCCGCTGGTACAGGAGCTGAACAAATGAGGATTCTTCATGCCATGGCGGCCACGCTTGTCGCGCTTCTGATAGTCAGCCCGGTATTCGCAAAAGAGGCCATGCCACTTGCCGAGGATCCCGTGGTCGAGCAGCGTCTCATTCATATTTCCGAAGAATTGCGCTGCCTCGTCTGTCAGAACGAATCACTGGCCGGTTCGCAGGCCGAGTTGGCGCAGGACCTGCGCCGCGAAGTGCGCGATCTGATCAAACAAGGCAACTCCGATCAGCAGATCAAGGATTTCCTCGTCAGCCGCTATGGTGATTTCGTGCTCTATCGGCCACAGCTCAAACCCACCACCTGGCTGTTGTGGGGGGGGCCATTCGTACTGTTGATCGTCGGCCTGGCCGTGCTGGTAAGTTACCTGCGGCGGCGCAGCAAGTTGATCGTCGAAGCCCCGCTCTCCGAGGAAGACCGCAAACGTGCTGAAATTCTGCTGAAAGGTGAGCAATCATGACCGGTTTCGCCATCGGTGCCACACTCCTGGTGCTCGCCACCCTCGCTCTGTTGCTGCTGCCGTTTTTCCGCAGCCCCAAGAACAAGGATATGTCGCGCCAGGATTTGAATGCGGCCATTTATCGCGACCAGTTTGCCGAACTGGACCGCGACCGCAGCGAAGATGCCTTGTCGCAGGACGACTATGTTCAGGCACGCGCCGAATTGCAGCGCCGCCTCATCGAAGACAGCGCCAGTACTGACAATACCGCGGCGATCACCCAGGTCAGCCGCGCGGTTCCCACCGCGCTGGCGATATCCCTCCCATTGCTTGCCGTGCTGCTCTACGTGCTGCTTGGCTCCCCGGCCGGCCTTAATCCGCCAGCGCCGTCTGCTGCGGAGCATCAGTTCACGGCCCAGGATATCGATCGCATGGTCAGCCGGCTTGCATCCAACCTCGAAAACAACCCTGACAACCCTGAAGGCTGGGCCATGCTGGGGCGCTCGTATCGACAAATGGGGCGCATGCCCGATGCCGTGCGTGCCTATGAGCGTGCTGTCAGTCTGGGCGTGAGCAGCGCCGACCTGTATGTCGAGTATGCGGATACCCTGGCGAGCGTCAGCGGCTTCGATATCAAGGTGCGCGGTTTGATCGACAAGGCCCTGCAACTCGATCCCGCTCACCCGATCGGGCTATGGTTGCGCGGTACCGCCGCCTTCGAGGCCAGGCAATACGCGAAGGCGATTGCCGACTGGGATACCCTGCTGAAGATGATGCCGCCCGAGTCAGAGGATGCGGGTGTACTCCGGGCCAACATTGCCGAAGCCCGCAAGTTGCTGGGCGGAGCCAAACCATAAAGCAAAGTCGGCGCTGGCGCTACGGCGCCAGTCGCCTTGCCCCGGGGTAAGGGTGGTTCTAATTCAGTTTGCGTCGTAGTAGTAAGGCTTTTGCGGTACTTTTGCCGCAGCCAGGCGCGCCTGCGCGTCGAGTTCCTGGGCGCCGCGATCCCACCACAGTTGGCGCCCGCTCTGCTGAGCGACAAGTTCTTCAGGGTGTTTCTTCATCCATTCGTTCATGAATGTGGTGTATTCGGAGACATAGTGGGTAGATGAGGCCATCAGGAAAACTCCTTCAATTGTTCGGCGGTTGATTTTCTTTGAGTCGAATGATGCGGGTCACATTCGGCAGGCGCCGCAGATTACGCAGGATACGCGCCAGATGCGCCCGGCTGTCGACTTGCAAGGTGAAATATAACGCAGTGGTGGTACCCTCGCCCTCGTCCATGCGCACGTTGGCGATATTGGAGCCATGCTCGGCTATGGTGACGGCGAGGCGAGCCAGCACGCCCGTGGCATTCTGTGCGACGACCCGGATCATCACCTCGAAGGGGCCGGTTACCTCGGGGTCCCACTCCACATCGACCCACTCCTTGCGCCCGCCGCGCAGCGTCGGACAGTCGTGGGTATGGACGACGAGGCCCTGACCGGCACGAATCACGCCGACAATCGGATCGCCTGGAATCGGCCGACAACAATGCGCCAACTGCACGGCCATGTCCGTACTGCCCTTGATGCGGATGGCGCCGGTACTTTGCACTTGCTGGCTGTCAGCGATCCGATTGCCCAGCAGGCGCCGCGCCACGATGGCCGGCAGTCGCTTGCCGAGCCCGATGTCGGTCAGCACCTCGCGCTGGGTCTTGCCGGAAAATGCCTTGAGAAAGCGCTGCCAGGCTGAACTGCCGAGTTCCTCGATGCGATGTCCCAGGCCGTGCAGCGCCTGCGACAGCAAATGCTTGCCCAGCGCGGCGGATTGCTCGTTCTGCTTGGTCTTCAGGAAATGGCGAATCTGCGCACGCGCCTTGCCGCTTTTGACAAACCCCAGCCAATGGGGATTGGGCGCGGCATTGGGTGCCGTGATGATTTCAACGCGATCACCATCGCGCAGCTCGGTGCGCAATGGCATGCTTTCCTGATTGATCAGGCAGGCAATGCAGCGGTTGCCGATGTCGGTATGGACGGCGTAGGCAAAGTCCACGGCAGTCGCGCCGCGCCGCAGCGGGAGAATCTTGCCTGCCGGCGTGAAGACATAGACCTCGCCTGGAAACAGGTCCACCTTGACGTGTTCGAGGAATTCGGCGGAATCGACACTCGCGGTTTGCAGGTCGATCAGCGATTGCAGCCACTGATGGGTGGTGCGCTGCAACTCCGACATGGATTCCTCGTCCTTGTAGAGCCAGTGTGATGCGACGCCACTGTCGGCGATATGGTGCATCTGGCGGGTGCGGATCTGGAACTCGATCGGCATGCCGTAGGGGCCGATCAGGGTGGTGTGGAGCGACTGGTAACCGTTGGCCTTGGGGATGGCGATATAGTCCTTGAACTTTCCCGGCACCGGCTTGTAGAGGCCATGCAGCGCGCCCAGCGCCAGATAGCAGGACGGCACATCCGCGACGATGATGCGGAAACCATAAATGTCGAGCACCTGTGAAAACGTCAGATGCTTGTCGCGCATCTTGCGGTAAATGCCGTAGAGATGTTTTTCGCGCCCCATCACCTCGGCGTCGATGTGATGGGCCGGCAGGCGCTCCTTGATCGTGTCGAGGATCTTGCTGACGACCTCGCGCCGGTTGCCGCGCGCGCTCCTGACCGCCTTGCTGAGGACGCGGTAACGCAGCGGATAGAGGTTGCGGAAGGCGATTTCCTGAAACTCGCAGAAAAGCGTATTGAGGCCAAGCCGGTTGGCAATGGGCGCATAGATGTCGAGCGTCTCGCGGGCGATGCGCCGCCGCTTGTCCGGACGTACGGCATCGAGGGTGCGCATGTTGTGCAGGCGATCGGCCAGCTTGATGAGAATGACGCGCACATCCTGGGCCATGGCCAGCAGCATCTTGCGGAAATTTTCCGCCTGCGCCTCCTCGTAGGACTGGTTCTCCAGGCGGTCGAGCTTGGAAACGCCATCAACGAGGTCGGCAGTGACCTTGCCGAAATCCTGGGTGATTTGCGCCTTGGTGATGGAGGTGTCTTCCATCACATCATGCAGCAGTGCGGCGGTCAGCGCTTGCGGGTCAAGTCGCCAGTACGCCAGCGTTTCGGCGACGGCCAGCGGATGCGAGATGTAGGGTTCGCCGCTGGAACGGTACTGGCCACGGTGGGCGTTGGCCGAGAAGTGGCAGGCGGCCGAAATCTGTTCGATATCTTCCGGCTTTAGGTAAGTTCGCAACTGGGCGAACAGATGCTCGAAGTCTTCCGCCAGGTCGCTGACCGGCGGCAGATTGGGCGGGGCGACCGGCTGTCCGTCGCTACCCGTGGCTGCAGGGGAACACGACAAGGAGGGGGGCAAGCTTGCCGCCGACATAGGTGCGCCCCCGGGCTAGAGCATGCTTATGCGGGCTGGTGCTACGCCTGCCCGCGGTTGAGAATTTCCAGGCCGTACTTGCCCACGGACAATTCGCGCAAAGCCAGCACGGTGGCCTTGTCCCGGTCCACTTCCACCATGGGTGTGCTGCCCATGGTGATCTGGCGGGCGCGATAGGTAGCGGCCAGGGTCATCTGGAAGCGGTTGGGGATGTATTTCAAGCAATCTTCGACGGTAACGCGAGCCATGATCATGCCTCCTGAAGGGCCGTCCCGAAGGAGGCAGCGCCCCCTGTGGGGGCAGCGAATGAAATGAGCGTGGGGGACATATATTATCCTTTGGATTCAGCGGGATGAGAGGTAGCGGAAGGTGTCTGGATGACGGGCGCGCTGCCGCGCAAAACCCAGTCGGGAAGCCCTCACCGCTGCAATAAGATCTTCCAGAGCTTCCTGCAAGTCGTTGTTGATTATAACAAAATCGAACTCGCTGACATGCCTGAGTTCACCCAGTGCGGCAGCGACACGGCGCTGAATCACCTCGGCACTGTCCTGGCCACGGGCTTGCAGGCGGCGCTCCAGCTCGGCAATCGAAGGTGGCACAATGAAAATGCCGACCGTACCCGGGATCAGGGCACGGACCTGCTGGGCGCCCTGCCAGTCGATCTCAAGTATGGTGTCGCGCCCGGCGCGCATTTCTTCAAGCAGCCAACTGCGCGAAGTGCCGTAAAAGTTGCCATGAACTTCGGCCCACTCAAGAAAATCGTCCTTGTCGCGCATGGCTGCAAAAGTGGCAATGTCGATGAAATGATATTCGCGGCCATCCTGCTCGCCAGGGCGCGGCTGGCGGGTTGTATAGGAGATGGAATGGCCAATGCCGGCAACGCGCTCCATCAGCATTTTCACCAGCGTCGACTTGCCGGCGCCAGATGGGGCGGAAATGATGAACAAGGTGCCGGCGGTAGCGGCATCAGAGGAAGTCGAGTTGACGGGAGAATAAGTCATGGATTTTGCTGAATGACCGGGGGAATGCCAGATTACCGTAAAAGTCGGCGCCGGCGGTACGGCGTTGCTGTTCCGGCTATTCCAAATTTTGCACCTGCTCGCGCAGTTGCTCGATCAGCAATTTGAGTTCGAGCGCAATCGCGGTGACGGCGGCCGACACTGACTTCGCGGCCAGCGTGTTGGCCTCGCGATTGAGTTCCTGCATCAGAAAATCGAGCCGCTTGCCGACGGCGCCGCCCTTGTCAAGCACGCGCTCGACCTCGGACAGATGCGTCACCAGGCGCGCCAATTCTTCGGCGACATCAATCTTGGCGGTGAACACGCCAATCTCCTGGCGAATGCGATCTTCGTCGAGATTGGCCACCGCCTCGCGCAGCTTGGTCGCCAGCCGTTCCGTGTAATCGGCGATGGCGGCGGGAACCATGGGTTCGACCTGCGCCACCGCCGCCCGCATGCGCGTGGTGCGGTCCCTGAGTACCTCGGTCAGGCGGGCACCTTCACGCGCGCGGCTGGCGAGAAATTCACCCAGTACGCCTTCGAGCAGGGCAAAACATTCGGCCTGCAGGTGCTCCGGGCTGATCGCATCGGCTGCCAGCACGCCCGGCCAGCGCAGCACATCGGCCACCGTGAGTGGCTTGGCAGCGGTCAGCACGGTGCGGACGCTGGCATCGAGGCTGCCAAGTTGCGCGACCAGCGCCAGATTGGGTGTCAGCTGCGGTACGGCAGCGCTATTCGGTTGCAGATGAAGCCGGCAATCGAGTTTGCCACGGCCAATGGCGGCGGTGAGTTTTTCGCGCAGCGGCATTTCGAGAAAGCGCAATTCATCGCCGCAGCGAAAATTGAGGTCGAGAAAGCGACCGTTAACGCTTTTCAATTCAAGGTGCAGATTGGCGTGACCGAGATCGCGGTCGGCGGCTGCATAGCCGGTCATGCTGTATATCGTCATGTCTGTGTTTCCCATCATGGGCCCTGGTTTTCCAGCGCGGCAGCTTACCGTGAAACCGGCCCGCCGCGAAGCCAAGCCTGAAAGAAGCAACAGAAGCGGCGCGATAATCAAAAAAGAGCAACTTTCAGTTTATGGCGGAACTAAAATGCACCACCATGCCTTCCCCTCAAACCAATCAGGCGCTGCCGCGGGGCCTGGTCATCGACGGCTACCGTTTCGAGCGCCAGTTATCGATGGGCGGATTTTCCATCGTCTATCTGGCCTACGATGCCGAAGAGACGCCGGTCGCCATCAAGGAATATCTGCCCCATGCACTGGCAACGCGCCTGGTGGGTCTGGTGCCACAGGTCTCCCCGGCCAATCGCGAGGCTTATCAGAATGGCCTGATGGCGTTTTACGAAGAAGGGATTGCGCTGGCACGGCTCAACCATCCCAACGTCGTGCACGTCATCAATTTCCTGCGGGCGAACGACACGGTCTATCTGGTGATGCGCTATGAGCGCGGCCGCACGCTGCACGACCACATTCGCAAGCACCACACGGAATTCCGGGAGAGCTTCGTGCGTGGCATGTTCGCGCGCCTGCTTTCCGGCCTGCGCGAGGTGCATGCCAACAAGCTGCTGCATCTGGATATCAAGCCATCAAACATCTGGTTGCGCACCGACGGCAACCCGGTACTGCTGGATTTCGGCGCCGCGCGCCAGTCCTTGTGCCAGATTGATCCCGCCTTGCGTCCCACCTACACGCCGGGCTATGCCGCGCCAGAGCAATACGGCAACCAGCCCGACCAGGGTCCATGGACCGACATCTACGCCGTGGGCGCCAGCATGTATGCCTGCCTTGCGGCGGCGGCGCCCCAGCCGGCGGATTTCCGTCTGGTGAAGGACGGACTGGTCACCGCCACCCGGCGCTGGGCCGGACAATATTCACCACAATTGCTCGACACCATCGATCAGTGCATGCGCCTCGACCCGCTGGAGCGGCCGCAAAGCGTGTTTACCCTGCAACGCATGCTTGCCAGCAAAGCCCAACCCGATATCTCGGCCGACCCTGCCGAGACATGAAATTCTCGATCTATCAGGACAGTCGCATCGGCGGCCGGGCGAACAACGAAGACCGGCTGGGTTATCGCTATACCAGCGAGACGCTGATCATGGTGCTGGCCGACGGCATGGGCGGCCATGGCCACGGCGATCTTGCCGCCGAGGCGGTCGTGCGCAGCGTCATCGCCGCCTTCGATCAACAGGCCCAGCCGCGGCTCGCCGATCCTTATGGCTTTCTCGTCGCGGCGATGACCGATGCGCATGCCGCCATCCATGCCCAGGTCGGCATGCGCATGCTGGTCGATCAGCCGCGCACCACCTGCGTGATCTGCATCGTGCAGGACGGCATCGCCATCTGGGCGCATGCCGGGGATTCGCGGCTCTACCTGATGCGCCGTGGTCGTCTGCTGACCCGCACGCGCGACCACTCGCGCGTGCAAGCGCTGATTGACGACGGTTTGCTGGCTGAAGACGAGGCACGCTTCCATCCGGCGCGCAACATCCTGACCGGTTGCCTGGGTGGCGACCAAACGCCGCGCTTCGACCTTTCCCGCAAGACCCCGCTCAAGAGTGGCGATGTCGTGCTGCTGTGCTCCGATGGTGTCTGGGCGCCGCTGGATGACGACCAGCCGCTGGTGGCGCTGTCCGACCGCGACGCGATCAAGGCGGCGCCAGAAATGCTCAATCGCGTGGAGTCGTCCGCCGGACCTGGCCGCGACAACTTGTCGCTGATCGTCATGATCTGGGCCGACGGTTCCCGCACCGATTCGGTCTCGGCTACCCCAAGCCGTAATGATTCCCCCGCGGCGCCAGCCTCGACCAGTCAGACCTGGTCCGATCAAGACATCGACCGGGCCATTGCAACCATCCGCGCCCGCATCGGCGACAAGGAAAAACCGACATGAACAGTAATGCCCCCCCACGCTCGCAAAACCAACTCGCTGCCCCCCATGGGGGGGCGCATGTCTCCTTGGGACGGCCCGGCGAAGACATGAGAACCGACGGCCGCACGCCGAACCTGTTGCGCCCGTTGACCATCACCCGCCACTACACCCGCCATGCCGAAGGCAGCGTGCTGGTGGAGTTCGGCCATACCCAGGTGCTGTGCACCGCCAGCGTCGAGGAGCGCGTGCCGCTCTTTCTCAAGGGCAAGGGACGCGGCTGGGTCACCGCCGAATACGGCATGCTGCCGCGCTCGACCCACACGCGCACCGACCGCGAAGCGGCGAAAGGCAAGCAGTCCGGCCGCACCCAGGAAATCCAGCGGCTGATCGGCCGCTCCCTGCGCGCCGTGACCGACCTGGTCGCCCTCGGCGAACGGCAGATCACGCTCGACTGCGACGTGCTGCAGGCCGACGGCGGCACACGTTGCGCCTCGATTACCGGCGCCTGCGTGGCGCTCCATGACGCGCTCCAGGGTTTGGTCGCCGCGGGCAAACTGGCCGCCCACCCGATGCGCGACTTCGTCGCCGCGGTGTCGGTGGGCATCGTCAAGGGCATTCCGGTGCTCGATCTGGATTACAACGAAGATTCATCTTGCGACACCGACATGAACGTCGTGATGACCGGCGCAGGCGGCATGGTCGAATTGCAGGGTACGGCCGAGGGCGAACCCTTCTCGCGCGCCGAACTCGACGCCCTGCTGGCGCTGGCGGAACAAGGCATTGGTGAAATCATCAACGCACAAAAATCCGCACTGGAAATCAAATGAAGAAAATTGTCCTCGCATCCAACAACGCCGGCAAGCTGCGCGAATTCGCCCAGCTCCTCGCCACCTTCGATTACGAAGTGCTGCCGCAATCCGCGTTCAATGTCCCCGAAGCCGACGAGCCGCATTGCACCTTCGTCGAGAACGCGCTCGCCAAGGCGCGCCACGCGGCCAAGCTCACCGGCCTGCCGGCGCTGGCCGACGATTCAGGCATTTGCGTCACGGCGCTGGGCGGTGCGCCCGGTGTGTATTCGGCACGCTATGCCGGCGAACCCAAATCGGATGAGCGCAACAACCAGAAAATGATCGCCGCCCTGCAGGGACAGAGCGACCGCCGCGCCCACTACGTCGCCGTGCTGGTGTTCGTGCGCCATGCCGGCGACCCGCAACCGATCGTCGTCGAAGGCGAATGGCATGGCGAGATCATCGACACGCCGCGTGGCGCCGGCGGCTTCGGCTACGATCCCTACTTCCTGGTGCCCGACCTGCAGCAAACCGCCGCTGAAATTTCGGCAGAGGAAAAGAACAAGCGCTCGCATCGTGGCAAGGCGCTGACGCTGTTGATTGAACGACTGAAGTTGAATACTTGATCCCGATAATCGCCGTCCCGCCAGCGCCGACTTTCATTGCTACACCGCTGGCGCTTTATGTGCACTGGCCGTGGTGCGTGCGCAAGTGTCCCTACTGCGACTTCAATTCACATGAAATAGCCCCCCCCCGAAAGCTCCGCTTCGCGGCGCTCTCCCCCCAGGGGGCGAAGAAACACTTGGGGCGGCCCGGCGTGTTTCTTCCGTCGCAGGATGAAGCCGCCTACCTCGCGGCCTTGATCGCCGACCTCGAAGCCGCGCTGCCGGCCATCTGGGGCCGCTCGGTGATCTCGATCTTCATCGGCGGCGGCACCCCCAGCCTGATGTCCGGCAAAACCGCCGACGCGCTGCTCGCCGCGCTGCGCATGCGCATCCCGCTGCTGCCTGAAGCCGAAATCACGCTGGAAGCCAACCCCGGCACGCTGGAAGCCGGCAAGTTTGCCGCCTTCCGTGACGCCGGCATCAACCGCCTGTCGCTGGGCATCCAGAGTTTCGACGATAGGAAACTTGCCGCCCTTGGGCGCATCCATTCGGGCGATGAGGCGCGCCACGCCATCGACCAGGCGCAGACTCATTTCGAGCGCGTCAATCTCGACCTCATGTATGCCCTGCCGTCCCAGACCCTGCGTGAAGCACAACAGGACATGGCCGCCGCCATTGCCACTAGCGTCAGCCACCTTTCGGCCTATCACCTGACGCTGGAACCCAACACGCCTTTCCACCATGCACCGCCGCCCGTGCCGGACGACGATCTGGCCGCCGACATGCAGGAGATGGTCGAGGCAGAACTCGCGGCGGCCGGCTTTCTGCATTACGAAACCTCCGCCTTCGCCAAGCCGGCCCAGCAATGCCGCCACAACCTCAACTACTGGCAGTTCGGCGACTACCTGGGCATCGGCGCCGGTGCGCACTCCAAGCTTTCCGACCACACGGGCATCCGGCGCGAGGCACGGCCGCGTCATCCGCGGGACTATCTGGCCGATCCGGCGACACGCAACTGGCAACCGGTCGCACGCGAAGACCTGCCGGGCGAATTCATGATGAACGCGCTGCGCCTGACGGCAGGCGTGCCACAGGCGCTGTTTATAGAGCGCACCGGGTTGCCGCTGGCAGCCATTGAAAAGTCGGCGCTGGCCTCAGTTTCCAATGCGCGGCGTGCCGGCTTGCTCGATACCGCAGACGGCTACCTGCGGCCGACGGCACAGGGCCGGCGTTTCCTCAACCGGTTGCTGGCCGAGTTCATGTCTTGACACGCCAGCGTTTGCGCCGGGCCGCCCCAAGCAAACGCGGCACGCGCCGCCAGGCGCAAACCGCACTGCCCACGAACCCGTGCGCTCCGTAATAACCGAGCGTAGCGAGCCGTTTGGAACCCCCGCGAGGGGGTAAAGGGGCGGGGCTTATTCGCTGATTTCGGCGGCAAAATCGCAACCCGTGCCGGCGGCTATCCAGCGCCGGAAGGCGCGGCTGCCGAATGGCGCGAGGCGGCGCGGCAACCAGCGCAGATGGCGGGCCGGATCTATCACCATGCCACAGACGTAGCGCTGGTCATTCGTGCGCCAGCTCAGCGCCGGGCAACTGCCGCCCCGATGGCCGAGGAACAGGCGGCTGACCGGACATGGCGCGGCGGCACAGCAGGCGCCGCAGCCATTGCAGGGGGCACCGCAAACCGGTTTTTCCGGTGCGGCGGCATGCAGCGTGATGATTTGCACTTATTGCTTGCGCTGGAATAGCACGTCCCACACGCCATGCCCCAAGCGCAGCCCGCGCGTCTCGAACTTGGTCTGCGGCCGCCACACCGGACGAAGTGCGAAATCGGTTGCGGTGTTTTCGAGCAGCGGCTCGGCACGCAGCACCGCGAGCATCTGCTCTGCATATTCTTCCCAGTCGGTGGCGCAATGCAGATAGCCGCCGGGCGCGAGGCGCGAGGCCAGCAGGGCGTCAAACGGCGGCTGGATCAGGCGCCGCTTTTGTTGGCGTTTTTTCGGCCAGGGGTCGGGAAAGTAAATGTGCATGCCGGCAAGGGTGCCCGGCAGGATCATGTCGCGCAGCACTTCGACGGCATCGTGCTGGATGATGCGCAGGTTGCCGAGCTCGCGCGTGGCGATTTCCTTCAGCAGGCTGCCGACGCCCGGCGTATGCACCTCGATGCCGAGGTAGTCGTTTTCCGGATGGGCGGCGGCGATCTGCGCCGTGGTCTCGCCCATGCCGCAGCCGATTTCGAGAATCTTTGGCGCGGCACGGCCAAACACGCTGGCCAGATCGAGCGGGGCCGCCGCGTAAGGCAAACCGTAGCGCGGCATGCCTTCCGCGTGATAACGCAACTGGGCGCTCGATACCCGTCCCTGGCGCAGCACAAAGCTGCGGATGTGGTCACGCTGTTCCGGCGGCAGGGTCACTTCAATATCTCCAAAGAATCGGGTTTGCCCCCGCGCTGCAGTATTTCCAGGGTCTTGGCTTGAAAACGGCCGAGGTCGTAGCGTGCTTGCGCCAGAGCCTTGGGCAGCGTATCGCAAGCCGGGCCGAGCACCTCCGGGGACAAGTCCAGCGCCGGCTTGAGACCGAGTGCACCGGAAATAACCCCGGGCGACAGATATTCAACACCAAAATAGTGGCGCCCCAGCAAGCGTCCGGCCGCCATGATCTGCGCCTCTTCGCGTTCACGCCAGTCGACCCAGGCCTCGGCGGCCGCATGTTTGCCATTTTCGGCGCAGGCCAGGGCGAGCAGACGCACGCCATGTGCGACACCCCAAAGCAGTTGCGCAGTCAACACCTCGGGTTTATCGAAGGCATATTCGGATGGGGCCGCCTTGCTGAATGGCGCGGCTGGTGCCGTCCCATCAGGGCCGACTTGCTCTTCAGCCCGGACCGGCATGACAAGCGCCATCAGCAAGGCGCAGCCGAGCGCGGCCCGCCGCATCGCGCAGCTCAAGAACCGATCAGGCCGCCGGTCGGCGAACTCGGGCTGGCGCTGTAGAGCTTTTTCGGCATGCGCCCGGCAAGAAAGGCTTCGCGACCGGCTTCGACGGCCTTCTTCATGGCGCCGGCCATCAGCACCGGGTTTTGCGCACCGGCAATCGCCGTGTTCATCAGCACGCCGTCGCAGCCGAGCTCCATGGCGATGGCGGCATCCGAGGCGGTGCCGACGCCGGCGTCGACCAGCACCGGCACCTTGGCGGCATCGATGATGAGTTTGAGGTTCCAGGGATTCAGGATGCCGAGTCCCGAACCGATCAGCGATGCGAGCGGCATCACCGCAACGCAGCCAATGCTTTCCAGCAATTTCGCCTGAATCGGGTCGTCCGAGCAATACACCATGACCTGAAAGCCATCCTTGACCAGCGTCTCCGCCGCCTTGAGGGTTTCCGGCATGTTGGGAAACAGGGTTTGCGGGTCGCCCAGCACTTCGAGCTTCACCAGGCTGTGGCCATCCAGCAGTTCCCGCGCCAGCCGCAGGGTGCGCACGGCCTCATCGGCGGAATAGCAGCCGGCAGTGTTGGGCAGATAGGTGTAGCGGTCGGGCGGCAAGGCATCCAGCAAGGACGGCTGGCCGGGTTCCTGGCCGATGTTGGTGCGGCGGATGGCCACGGTGACGATCTCCGCGCCGCTGGCTTCGACAGCGCGACGGGTCTCGTCGAAATCCTTGTATTTGCCGGTACCGACCAGCAGGCGGGAGGAATATGCCGTGCCGGCAATGGTGAGCGGAGTGAGCAGAACTTGCGTCATGAAAGTGCCTTGTCAAAAGTTTCAGCCGCCGCCGACGGCGACGACTATTTCAAGCCGGTCTCCGGCGGCCACCAGGGCGCTGGCGTGCTGGCTTTTGGGTACGATTTCACCGTTTTTTTCGACGGCCAGACGCTTGCCGAGCAGGCCTTCACTTTCCAGCAAGGCGGCAACGCTCAGGGGCGCGGGGACTTGTCTTGGTGTGCCGTTGATGGAGATTTCAAACATGGATCGATGGTACCACGCAGGCCGTCAGCCCTCATCCGGAATGGCGTCGCCAAAGCGCCACGAAAATGTGCCTGCCGGAGCCCAGAACAGCCGGTCGTTGCTCATGCCATATTCGCGCAGGTGGGAAGCCAGTTGCTGGGCCTGTACCCCGCTGACCACGGGTTGATCCGGCTGAAATGCCATGCGCCGCACCAGCGTGTCACCGCGGATCTCGTCGATGGTGCAGGAGATTCCGCTACCGGCCTGCACTTTCCGCTCGGCCAGCGCCGCCAGCTCGGCAAGCAGCTGGTCGAGTTTTTGCTGTGCCTTCTCGCGTTCGTCCTGGATTGCCTGCCAGTTGCGCATCTGTTGCGCATAGCTCGCCTGCGTCGAACGCCAGCTGGCTTCCTGCGTGGCCGACAGTTTTGCGCCGCCTTTGGCAATCGTCAGGGCGAGCGCCATGTATTGCTTGAAGCCGGCATCACTCAACAGCAGCTGCGCCAGTTTTTCGCTGTTGGTGGCAATGAGCTTTTCGGACTGCCGGCGCGCCTCTTCAAGCTCGGCGACTTCTTGTTCGTGACGGGTGAAATCCGGGACCAGCAGGGCAACGATGGTTTCAATATCCTTCTTCGCGCCGCACTTGGCGATCCTGATCTGTTTCCCGGCAATCGCGCATCCTTCCGATAAACCGATATTCACATCCTCGCCCAGAATGTCGCAATTGATGGCATGCTTGACCGTCACGCGGCTGCCGACAATCTTGCTGCTCTCGGCGAATTCGACATGGATGTCGCCGCCGCGCGCCTCCAGCACCGCCCGCGAAGCACGCCCTTCGACCGTGATGCTGCCACCCGGACTGTCGACATGACCGCCGGCCAGGCAGGACTTGAGCAGCACCCGACCGCCATGGGAGATGATGTTTCCGTACACATCGGAGAAGAAAGTCATGTGGCGACCTTCGACGCTGCGCCGTTCCTGGACCTCGCCATGCTCCTCGAATTCGTCACCGGCCAGCGATACATCGCCGGTGGTGCGCATGCTGACGCCTTCGTGGCTGACGATTTTTTCGGTCACCGAGATCAGGTGGTTCTGCTTGTCGATGGCGAGGAAGCCGTCCATTGCCGAAACAATGAATTCGCCTTCGGCACAGCGCTCGACGCGGGTGCCCGGGCCCGCCTGGGCCGCCAGGTCGAAGTCCTTGGGAATTGCCGGTTCCAGCAGCGCACCCGTCACACTGCGGCCGGACTTGCCCAGCCAGCGCGGAATCTTCTTCAGCAGCCGGACATCGGCGGTGATTTGCGGGAAGCGGTTCTTGAAATGACGCAGGTCCATGCGGCCATTCGGCAGGATCATCGGTGCGTTGTCACGATGCAGCGCAGTGGTTTTCTCCTCGATGCCGGCGTCCTGCCCGAGGGTGGGCTGCAGTGCATGGGCAATCACCAGCCGAGTCGGCTGGCTGGCTTGAATCGCCTCGCGTACATCCTTCTCGGCAATGCCGTAGCGCACCCCCTTGTCCCACATCGCGGCGATGAATTCATCGAAATCCAGCCGGGTCGGCACGCGGCGTTTCCTGGTTTCTTCACCAATCACTTCGACGCTGCCGTCCTCCGCCGGCGGGCCGAACAAGGGCACCTTTTCCTCGACCTCGATCTCCACCGGCGCGAACAGGTATTCGGCCTTGCTTTTGTCGGGGGAAATCTTCACTGCCTGATACAGCGCCCGCCGTTCCGGCGGGAAGGGCACGATGGCGGCAGCCAGCCTGACCGGGCCGCTTTTCATATCCTCCGGGCCATACAACAATGCCTGGAAGACCGCGTAGTCGAGATCGACAAAGCGCGCTGCGGCGACGGTCACCCGCTCGACGAAGGTCAGGAAATCCTGCTCCCCTGGCACCAGCGGGTCGACAAACAAACCAGTTGCACCCCGTTCGATGAAGGCCGGCAGCAGTACTTCGCCTTCCTTGAGGTCGGCCATCTCCCCCACGGCACTCGGCAGTGGCGTGGCAGCCGGCAGCCCGGTGCCATCGTCCGGCGCCTGTTGTGCTGTCTTGCCCCCTCCATTTTCGCTCATGGTTGCCCTGTTCTATCCTTATGCATACATTGCCCGCCGCCCTCAAGTATCGCTAGAATGGCGGAAAATCGCAATGACGCGGGTGTCGTATAACGGCATTACCTCAGCTTCCCAAGCTGATGAAGAGGGTTCGACTCCCTTCACCCGCTCCACCTCCCCATGCCCACTTTCGCGCAACGCCTGATCGACTGGCAAGCAAGCCACGGGCGTCATGACCTGCCCTGGCTGGGAACCACCGATCCCTATCGGATCTGGCTGTCGGAAATCATGTTGCAGCAAACGCAGGTAGTCACGGTGATCGGCTACTACACGCGTTTTCTCGAACGCTTGCCCGATCTTGCGGCACTCGCCGCGGCGCCCGTCGAAGAGGTCATGGCGCTGTGGAGCGGCCTGGGCTATTACGCCCGCGCCCGCAATCTGCACGCTTGCGCCCGCACCCTGATGTTGCAACATGGGGGACGCTTTCCGCGCGACCCGGCGGCGCTGGCCCGCCTGCCGGGCATTGGCCGGTCGACGGCCAACGCGATAGCCGTGTTCTGTTTTGCTGCCCGCGAACCGATACTGGATGGCAATGTGAAACGGCTGCTGTGCCGCTATCTCGGCATCGCCGGTTTTCCCGGCGCGTCGGCCGTGGAAAGTCGGCTCTGGCAGGACGCCGCCAAACTGCTGCCCAGCCAGCGGGTGGCCGTCTACATCCAGGCGCAGATGGACATGGGAGCAACGGTCTGTACGCGTCGGCAGCCACGCTGCATGGTTTGTCCGGTTGCTGGCGGGTGTGTCGCCCGTCGTGAAAACCGCGTCGCCGAGTTGCCGACACCCCGCCCCAGAAAAACCGTGCCGGAACGCGCGGCAAGCCTGCTGATATTGCGCGCGGATAATTCTGTCCTGCTGGAAATCCGTCCGCCGGCCGGTATCTGGGGCGGCTTGCTGTCGCTGCCAGAACTGCCTGAAGGCGTTGCAGTGGTCGATTATTGCGAGCGACAACTGGGTGTGAGCGTGAGCGCCGTCGCGCCAGCGCCGACTTTTACCCATGCCTTCACACATTTTCGGCTGCGCATCCAGCCACTGCATTGCGTGGCGAAATATCAGCCACGGTTGGCAGAACCGGCATTGCGCTGGGTCAGAATGGACGAACTGGCGCAGACAGCCCTGCCTGCGCCGATCCGCGCCATCCTTACCGCGATTCCTTGATCAGGCGATCGTTCACCGGCTGCAGCGGCCGGGCATTGTTGGGGTAGAGCCGGGCAAAGATGGCAATCTGTTCGGGTGAAATCCGCAGCGGTTCCTTGAATACCATCCACATCACGTTTTCGGTGCAGGGCGGTGTCGTCAGCGAACCCATGTGCGTGTAGTACTCGCGCCCGACCGGCAGCAGCTTGGCCAGGTCGATGGCGACATCGGGTGGGGTAACGTCCATGCCGACTTCAAGGGGCATGTGGTTCCACAAAGCCTGGATGAGCGGATTCTCGTCACCCCTTTCCAGCAGCACGGCGATGATCACCATGTTGTTGTCGTAATCCTTGTGGATCAGGTGCAACGCCATGTCGAAGGGCTTGCCGTTGATGCGCACTTCGGCGGGATGATGAAACTCGAAGCCCTGCAGTCGATAGACGCGACCGGTCACGGTGATCGTGCTGCCTTCGGCAACATCGACCTGAATGGTGTGGCCAGTATCGGTAATGCGGAACAGGGTGTTGCGGTAGTCGAAGCGGATCGGTTCGAGATCGACCTTGATGCCGCCGCGAATGTCGATCGGCGACTGCCGCTTGCCCGTGCCGCAGGCGGCGTAACTGGGATGCAGTTTCGCCCAATTTTCGGGTGCGCCCAGACCGGCATATCCCCAGCGCACATTTTCAAAGGATTGCGCCGGCGGCGCCGGTTCTTCGGGCGGTGGTTTCCTGGGCGCCGCCTTGCGTGGGCCGGAAGTCGCCATTTGCAGTTCGCGCTGCTGGCGGGTCAGTTCCTGCACGGGCGCCGGCTCGGCCTTTCTGGGGGAGGAACGCACAACCGGCGGCGGCGGCACTGCCTTCGCTGCCGGCGGGGGGGCGGCCGGTTTTGCCGCGGGCGCGGGTGCCGGAGCAGGTGCCGGCGCCGCATTGCTTCCTTTGAGTGGATCTTCGGCCTTGGATTTGTCGATCACCGGCAGTTCAAACAGGCGTGGCTTGTCGGCCACCTGCATGCTGCGCCGCGCTGGAGCGGCATCGGCGACACTGACCATTTCGGCATGCATGGCGCGCGGCGCGTCTGCATTGGCGGCCGCGGCCTGCCGGGCGGCGCGCGCTGCCGCCTGCTGCATCTCGCCAAGGTTGCGCGGTTTGCATACTTCATCCATCAGGCGAGCATCAAAACTGTCTGGCTTGGCCTTGATCTGGCGTTTGTCGGCCACCTTCTCGGTTATCTGCGCCCGATTTTCGAGCAGGTACACCCGTTGTTGCGTGATAAAACTGCCTGCGGCACAGTCGTAGTGGTTGAGTGCCTGCACGGTGGTGTAGCGAATCTGGTTCTCGAAATCCAGCACCGGATGGTCGAGCGTCAGGCGGGTCCAGGCGGCGGTTTTGCCACCAGACAGCCGACTGATGCGGCTCTTGTCGATTTCCACAGTACTGCCTGCAGTGGTTGCCACAGCCTGCCACTGCGCGGGTGCGGCCAGAGTCGGGCCAGGCAGCAGCGCAAGCGCCAGGACTACAACGTTCATGTGGTCTCTTGCAGACATGGAATTCCCTTTTTTCCTTACGTCTGCGGATTTACGGCAGGTTTCTCATGCACTTTAGCCGTAGTGGCAGGGGGGCAATGTCCATCAGGAGAATCGCCGGCCCTCTGTAAAATTCCGTTTTGCTGGCGTGGTTGCTTTCCCGCGCCGATTCCAGTAGCTTCGGGCGCACCAAAGAACACTACCCAACACGCCGCACAACAGAGATCCCGCACATGAATGCCCACGAACAATTCATCGCCGCCCAGGCGCAGGTCGATGGCGCCGCCATCCAGCCTTTACCCAACTCGCGCAAAGTTTACGTCACGGGTTCGCAAGCCGACATCCGCGTACCGATGCGCGCAATCTCGCAAGCCGACACGCCCACCAGCATGGGCGGCGAAAAAAATCCGCCGATCCATGTGTATGACACTTCCGGCCCCTATACCGACCCGACCGTGAAAATCGACCTGCGTCAGGGTCTCGCGCCCCTGCGCCAGGCCTGGATCGAGGCGCGCGGTGACACCGAGTGCCTGCCGCAGCAATCCTCCACCTACGGCCGCGCCCGGCTGGCCGATCCCGAATTGGCTGGCCTGCGGCTCGAACATGCGCGCAGCCCGCGGCGCGCCAAGGACGGAATGAATGTCAGCCAGATGCACTACGCCCGGCGCGGCATCATTACGCCGGAGATGGAGTTTGTCGCGATCCGCGAAAACCAGCGCCTCGATGGTCTGGGCGAACAACTGTGCCGCCAGCATGCGGGCGAAAGTTTCGGCGCCGCCATCCCGCGGGTGATCACTGCCGAGTTCGTCCGCGACGAAGTCGCCCGCGGCCGCGCCATCATCCCCAACAACATCAATCACCCGGAGTCCGAGCCGATGATCATCGGCCGCAACTTCCTGACGAAAATCAACTGCAACATCGGCAACTCGCCGATCGTCTCTTCCATTCAGGAAGAAGTCGACAAGATGACCTGGTCGATCCGCTGGGGCGGCGACACGGTGATGGACCTGTCGACCGGCAAGAACATTCACGAGACGCGCGAATGGATCGTGCGCAACTCGCCGGTGCCGATCGGCACCGTGCCGATCTACCAGGCACTGGAAAAGGTGAACGGCAAGGCCGAGGACCTGACCTGGGAAATCTTCCGCGACACGTTGATCGAACAGGCCGAGCAGGGCGTGGACTACTTCACCATCCATGCCGGCGTGCTGCTGCGTTACATCCCATTGACGGCCAAGCGCATGACCGGCATCGTCAGTCGCGGCGGTTCGATCCTCGCCAAGTGGTGCCTGGCGCACCACAAGGAAAACTTCCTCTACACGCATTTCGAGGACATCTGCGCAATCATGAAGGCCTACGACGTCGCCTTCAGCCTGGGTGATGGCTTGCGTCCCGGCTCGATCCAGGACGCCAACGACGCCGCGCAGATGGGCGAGCTGGCCACCCTCGGCGAACTCACGCAGATCGCCTGGCAGCACGACGTACAGGTGATGATCGAAGGGCCGGGCCATGTGCCGATGCACATGATCAAGTTCAACATGGACGAGCAGTTGCGCCTGTGCGGCGAGGCGCCCTTCTACACGCTCGGCCCGCTCACCACCGACATCGCGCCGGGTTACGACCACATCACATCGGCCATCGGCGCGGCGATGATCGGCTGGTACGGCACGGCCATGCTCTGCTACGTGACGCCGAAAGAACACCTCGGCCTGCCCGACAAGAACGACGTCAAGGACGGCATCATGGCCTACAAGATCGCCGCCCACGCCGCCGATCTGGCCAAGGGCCATCCGGGCGCGCAGATGCGCGACAATGCGCTATCGAAAGCCCGCTTTGAATTCCGCTGGGAAGATCAGTTCAACCTCGGCCTCGATCCGGACAAGGCGCGTGAATTCCACGACGAGACCCTGCCGGCGCAGGGCGCCAAGCTCGCCCACTTCTGCTCCATGTGCGGGCCGAATTTCTGCTCGATGAAAATCACCCAGGACGTGCGCGACTTCGCGGCGAAGCAGGGCATCAGCGAACAGGATGCCCTGGCCAAGGGCATGGAGGCCAAGGCGGTCGAGTTCGTCAAGCAGGGTGGCGAGGTTTACCAGAAGAAATAGGGCAAATCCGGCCCGCGCGGGGACTGCGACAGCCGGTTACAGAAGAACCAGGTTGTCGCGGTGTACCAGTTCCGCTTCATCCAGATAGCCGAGCCGGCTTTCGATTTCCTGGCTGGCATGCCCGGCGATCCTTCTTGCCTCGGCACTGGCGTAATTGATCAGTCCGCGCGCCACTTCTGTCCGGTTCTGGTCGAGGCAGGCGATGGCCGCGCCGCGCTCGAATTCGCCTTCAATGCCGCGCACCCCGATCGGCAGCAGGCTTTTCCCGTTGCGCAGCGCAGTGACGGCGCCGTCATCGATGATGACCGCGCCGGCCAGCCGGAGATGGTCGGCCAGCCATTGTTTGCGAGCGGCCAGGGGAGAGGTGTTGGCGCGCAGGCAGGTGCCGATCACCTCGCCATTGGCGGCACGAATCAGCGCCCCGGTTTCCCGGCCGCCGACGATGAGGGTGTGTGCGCCGCTGCGGGCAGCGCGTTGTGCGGCGCGGATCTTGGTGATCATGCCGCCCGTGCTGATGCCGCTGCCGGCGCCGCCGGCAATAGCTTCAAAATCCTTATTTTCCGCATCGCCCTCGGCGATCAGCGTAGCCTGCGGATCACGGCGGGGATCCGCCGTGAATAGTCCCGGTTGATCGGTGAGGATGATCAGCACCTCGGCCTCGATCAGGTTGGCAACCAGCGCCCCCAGGGTATCGTTGTCGCCAAAACGGATTTCGTCGGTGACGACGGTATCGTTTTCATTGATGATCGGCACCACGCCCAGATCGAGCAGGGTATTCAGCGTCGAGCGCGCATTCAGATAGCGATTGCGGTCGGACAGATCTTCATGGGTCAGCAGTACCTGGGCCGACTTGAGCCCATGTTGAGCGAAGACAGATTCGTAGGCTTGCGTCAGACCCATCTGGCCGACGGCGGCGGCGGCCTGCAAGGCATGCATGGCATGCGGTCGTTTCGACCAGCCCAGACGTTGCATGCCTGCCGCTATGGCACCGGAAGAGACCAGGACGATCTGCCGGCCGGACTGATGGAGCATGGAGATCTGGCGGGCGCACTCGGTGATGAAGTCAGTCGCCAGGCCGGCGCCATTGTTGGTCACCAGGGCGCTGCCAACCTTGACCACGATGCGCTTGCTCGCCGCGATGGATTCACGCATGATCGGACGGGGCTTCCAGGAACTGCATGATCTTCTGGCACAGGGCCGTGCAACCTTCGCCGGTTGCCGCGGAAACGGCAAAATGCGGCGCCGTGCCAGCGGCATCACCCGTCGCGGCCAGTGCGCTGGTCAGGGACCTGATTCTTGCTTCGCGTTCCTCCGCGGGGATCAGGTCGATCTTGTTGAAGACAACCCAGCGCGGCTTCAGGAACAGGGCTTCGTCGTAGTTCCTGAGCTCCTCCACAATGGCCAGCGCGTCGGCCACCGGGTCGATTTCAGGATCGAAGGGGGCGACATCGATCAGATGCAGCAGCACGCGGGTGCGTTGCAGGTGTTTGAGGAAGCGGTGCCCCAGGCCGGCGCCTTCGGAGGCGCCGCGAATCAAACCCGGGACGTCGGCGATGACAAAGCTCTGGCTTTCCCCAACCCGCACCACCCCCAGGTTGGGTTGCAGCGTGGTGAAGGGATAGTCGGCGACTTTCGGGCGCGCCGCGGAAACGGCGCGAATGAACGTCGACTTGCCGGCATTGGGCAAGCCCAGCAAACCAACATCGGCGAGCACCTTGAGCTCGAATTTGAGTTCGTGCGCTTCGCCGGCGCCGCCCGGGGTGCATTGGCGCGGCGCGCGATTGATGCTCGACTTGAAGTGGATGTTGCCCAGCCCGCCCATGCCGCCCTTGGCAACAATGGCGCTGGCACCATCGGCATCCAGATCGGCCAGCACCTCGCCCGACGCGGCGTCGCTGACCACCGTGCCAACCGGGACGCGCAGGATCATGTCGCTGCCACCCTTGCCATAGCAGTCGGCCCCGCGCCCATTGCCGCCATGCTCGGCGCGGTAGATGCGCGTATAGCGGTAATCGATCAGGGTGTTGAGGTTGCGGTCGGCCATGACGACGATGTTGCCGCCGCGGCCGCCATCGCCGCCGTCAGGGCCGCCCCGCGGGATATATTTTTCGCGGCGAAAGGAGGCCGCGCCATTTCCGCCATTGCCGGCGGTAACCGAGATGAGGGCTTCGTCGAAAAATTTCATAATAAAAAGAAAAAAGCCCCATCCATCAGGACAGGGCTTTATTTATCCAGTCAGCCGAACTCAGGTAACGGGGACGATACTGACATATCTCCGCTGCGCAGCACCCTTGACCTGGAATTGCACGGTCCCGGTGATTTTCGCGAACAGTGTATGGTCCTTGCCAATGCCGACGTTGTCGCCCGGGTGAAACTGTGTACCGCGCTGGCGCACGATGATGTTGCCAGCCGGAATAAGTTGCCCGCCGTAACGCTTGACGCCTAGACGTTTTGATTCTGAGTCGCGACCGTTGCGTGAACTGCCGCCTGCTTTTTTATGTGCCATTGTGAGCTCCTAATCTGGAATCAGGCGTGGGTTAGATGCTGATTGCGCCGATTTCAAGTTCGGTATAGTTCTGCCGGTGTCCTTGATGTTTCTGAAAATGCTTGCGCCGCCGCATCTTGAAAATTTTGATCTTGGGATGGCGGCCTTGTGAAATGACCTTGGCAGTGATCGACACGCCGGACAGCATGGGGGTACCGATTTTCACGGTATCGCCAGCGCCAACCATCAACACTTGATCCAGGGAAATTTCAGTGCCCACATCTGCCGGTATCTGTTCTACTTTGATTTTTTCGCCAGCGATAACGCGATATTGCTTGCCGCCGGTTTTTATGACCGCATACATGTTGGACTCCAGAAATAGTACTAAAGAACCCGCTATGATAATGGCCCAGCCCTCGCAGGTCAATAAGCTTGTTTATTCATTGACGTAAGCTGGCCTGGTGCCTACCATCACTCCCCCATTTCCAGAAGTGTCGCCGTGAACCTCTCCGCCATATATTCCCTGATCGCCAGCGACATGCAGGCCGTGGATGCCGTCATTCGTGAGCGTTTATATTCCGATGTCCCCCTGGTCCGGCAGGTTGCCGAATACATCATCGCGGGCGGCGGCAAGCGCATGCGCCCGGCACTGCTGCTGCTGTCGTCCGGTGCGGTGGCTTACCCGGGCCGCCAGCACCTTGAACTGGCGGCCGTGGTCGAATTCATTCACACCGCCACGTTGTTGCACGACGACGTCGTCGATGAGTCGTCGCTGCGCCGCGGCCGGGATACCGCCAACACCGAATTCGGCAACGCGGCCAGCGTGCTGGTGGGCGACTTCCTGTATTCGCGCGCCTTCCAGATGATGGTCGGGGTAGGCAACATGCGCGTCATGCAGGTGTTGGCCGACGCGACCAACATCATTGCCGAAGGCGAAGTCCTGCAATTGATGAATTGTCACAATGCGGATATCGATGTCGAGGATTATTTGCGTGTGGTGCGCTACAAGACCGCCAAATTGTTCGAGGCGGCGGCTCGCCTGGGCGCCATTCTTGGCCAGTCTTCTCCGGAAATCGAGGCGGGCCTGGCCGATTATGGAATGCATCTGGGAACGGCTTTCCAGATTGTCGATGATGTGCTGGATTACTCGGGCGAAGAAGGCGAGATTGGCAAGCACCTCGGCGACGACCTGGCCGAAGGCAAGCCGACCCTGCCGCTGATCCATGTGATGAGGAACGGCGAGCCGGCCCAGGCGGAACTGGTAAGAAATGCACTGGAGCAGGGCGGGCGCGAGGCTTTTCCGGAAATTATCAAGGCGGTGCAGGCAACCGGAGCGCTCGGCACTGCCATGGATGTGGCGCAGGCCGAAGCTGATCGGGCCAAGCAGGCATTGATCGCATTGCCTGACACCAATTATCGGGAGGCTCTGATACAATTATCGGCGTTCGCGATTACGCGACGGCATTGAGTGAAATTCCTCTTGATTAGGCTCGTTGGCAGGGTGGTACGGCCTGGTTATTCATCTCGGTGGTGTGGGTCTGTGGTTTAAACAAGTTCGGGGTGTAGCTCAGCCTGGTAGAGTACTGCGTTCGGGACGCAGGAGTCGGAGGTTCGAATCCTCTCACCCCGACCAGCTATTTGATTATCAATGCTTAATCACATGTGCTGGTGACATGCGGGGCCTAAATTAGGTTCGCATGAGCCTCCGGCCCGCGGAGGGACAAATTCAATGAAAAGCAATCGGCCGCCGTGTTGAAAGCAATCCTGCTTATTTCAGCCTTGTTGCTGGTCTATTGGATATTCTGGGGCCAGCGGAAGCGGGACGCCGGGGAGAAGCCGCCCGCGGGAAATGCGCCGGCCAGCCCTGAAAAAATGGTGATTTGCGCGCACTGCCAATTGCATGTGCCAGAGAGCGAGTGCGTGACGGCCGCCGGGCGTCATTATTGCTGCGAAGAGCATCGCAAACTTGGCTCGTCCTGACCCGGCTTCCCTGCGCGCCGAACCGGGCGGCATGGCAGACACGCAGAACGAATCGTTCTGGCGGCCCCTCAAGTATTTCGCCTATTACCGACTGATCGTTGCCGGGGGATTCCTCGGCACAAACATTTTCACGCAGGACTGGCTGTATGTGGCCGGGCAGGATCCCCAATTGATTTTCTGGACCAGCACCGCCTATGTGCTGGTTGCGATCGCTCATCTGGTGACGCTGGTGCAATGGCGGCAGGCGTTCAATCTGCAGCTTAACGTACAGGTGATCAGCGACATTTTCTTTCTGACCCTGCTGGTGTTCGCCAGTGGTGGCGGGAAAAGCGGTGTTTCGATGTTGCTGCTGGTGGTGCTGGCCGGCGCGGGTCTGGTCGGGCAGGGGCGCATGGTGTTGTTCTATGCCGCAGTAGCCACCCTGTCCTTGCTGCTGGAACAATCCTATCGCGTACTGGCTCACCAGGCCGCCGTCGAGGATTTTTTCCGCACCGGGCTGACCAGCATCGGATTTTTCGGTTCTGCGATCACCGCGCGCCTGTTGGCGCGCCGGGTGGTTGCCAACGAGGCGCTGGCCAAGAAGCGCGGCATCGATCTGGCGGACCAGTTGCGTATCAATGAGCAGGTAATTCGCGACATGCAGGACGGGGTGCTGGTGATCGATGCCGCCGGCCGGGTGCGCCAATCGAATCCCCAGGCCGCCCAACTCCTCGGGCTTGCCAACCCCATCAACGCAGCGGGTTTGGCCAGCGCCGTCCCGCCAGTCCCACGGGGATTTCCTTCGGCCACACCGACTTTGGCGGCCTGTTCGCCAGCCCTGGCACGGGAATTCCTCCTGCGGCGCATCCGCGGGATCGAGTCAGAGACGGTCATTCAGGCGCCCAATAGCGGACGCACCCTGCGCGCACGTTTTTTGCCGCCGGGCGAAGGGGGCAATGCGCTGATCTTTCTGGAAGATGTCGGGCGCCAACAGCAAAAAGCGCAACAGATGAAGCTGGCGGCACTGGGTCGCCTGACTGCCAACATGGCGCATGAGATTCGTAACCCGCTCGCCGCCATCAGTCACGCCGCAGAATTGCTGGCTGAAGAGCCGCCAAACAAGGGAACGGAGCGCCTGACGCGCATCATTGGGGATAACACCCAACGACTCAACCGACTCGTGGCGGAGACCATGGAACTGGGGCGACGCGATCGTGTCAGTCCGGAACTCATCGACGTGGCAAGCTTCATCAACCAGCAGTTGGAGGAGTTGGCATTACAGGATCCAGGCTGCGTTGCCCGGATCAGCGTCGATCTGCCTGACAAGTTCTCACTGTGTTTTGATCGCGGGCATCTGCATCGAGTGCTGGCCAACCTGCTGGGTAATGCGTTGCGCTATGCCAGCGCCGCTCCCGGTGCGGTAAGAATCCAGGGAGAGCAGGGTAAGTTTGCCAATCGTTTCAGCTTGCACGTGGTTGATGATGGACCGGGGATTGATGAGGCGGCGCGCAGTCAGGTATTCGAGCCTTTTTATACTACCAGCGTTAGCGGTACGGGACTTGGCCTCTACATCGCCCGCGAGCTGTGTGAAGCCAATGGCGCGCGCCTGAGCCTGCTTGAGAATTCACCGGGTGCGCATTTCTGCATATCATGTACATCAATCTGTCAGGAGCAGATGCCGGATGCAATCCCGTTTGATGCAAAGCCCGGCCCGGCCAACGCGTGAAGAAAATCCAGACAATGAACGCAGGTAAGCCCAGTGACTAATGCAGACTTGAACAGCGGCACGCGCGTCCTCGTCGTCGACGACGAAGCGGATATCCGGGAACTCCTGGACATGACGCTGGCGCGCATGGGGCTGGCTTGCGACTGTGCTGCCAGCGTAGCGCAGGCTCGCCAATATCTGCTGGAGAACGATTACCAGCTTTGCCTGACCGACATGCGCATGCCGGATGGCGACGGGCTGGAACTGGTCCGCCATATCGAAGCCGAGTATCCCGCCCTGCCGGTGGCGGTCATCACGGCGCATGGCAGTACCGAGAATGCGGTCGCTGCGCTCAAGGCCGGCGCCTTCGATTATCTGTCGAAGCCGGTTTCCCTGGCGCAATTGCGCACCCTGGTGAAGTCGGCGCTGGCCCTGCCTGAAACCAAAATTCCTACCGCACCGCAAGGACATGAATTGCTGGGTTCATCCCTGCCCATGACCCAGGTGCGTGAAATGATTACCAAGGTTGCGCGCAGCGAGGCGCCGGTTTACATCTCCGGAGAGTCAGGCAGCGGCAAGGAGCTGGCGGCACGTCTGATCCATCGCGAAAGCGTACGTGGCAGCCGGCCGTTTGTCGCCGTTAACTGCGGGGCGATTCCGGAAAACCTGATGGAAAGCGAATTCTTCGGTTATCGTAAAGGCGCTTTTACCGGTGCCGAAACGGAGCGGGAGGGTTTTTTCCAGGCCGCCGACAGCGGCACACTGTTCCTCGATGAAGTCGCCGATCTGCCCTTGGCGATGCAGGTCAAATTGTTGCGGGCCATCCAGGAAAAGCATGTGCGCCGGGTTGGCGCGACCGCGGAGGAACCCGTCAATGTGCGCATCATTTGCGCCACGCACCAGAACCTGCGGCGACTGGTGGATGAGAACAAGTTTCGCCCGGACTTGTTTTTTCGCATCAATGTGATCGAGATTCGCATGCCGGCGCTGCGCGAATGCCGCGACGATGTTTCCGAACTGGTCCGGCGCATCCTTGCGCGGCTGGCCAACGCCAGCAATCTGGCCGTACCGGCCATCTCGCCCCGCGCATTGACGACGCTGCGGGAATATTCCTTTCCCGGCAATGTGCGCGAACTGGAGAATATTCTGGAAAGGGCGTTGGCGCTGCACGGCAATGGCGCCATCGATGTCGACGACCTGCAATTGCAGCCGCAAAAAGTCGGCGCTGGCGAGACGGCGGAATTTGGCGGTCAGCCCTTGCAGGATTACCTGGATGAACAGGAGCGCAAGGTCATTCTCGATGCCCTGCAAAAAACCCGCTTCAATCGCACGGCGGCGGCGCGCACGCTTGGCGTGAGTTTCCGTTCCTTGCGTTATCGCATGGAACGCCTGGGTCTCAATGAAGTTGCCGACTGAAGCCGACTGGCAAGTCGACACCGCCGGCTGGCTGGCGGGCATCGAACGGGTGGATAGCCCGAATCATGACGCGCGGCCAGCGCGGCATGCAATCCGCCTGATCGTCATCCATGCCATCAGTTTGCCCCCCGGCCAGTTTGGCGGGCCTGCGGTAATCGACCTGTTCACCAACCGACTTGAGCCGACAGCGCACCCCTATTTCGCCGTCATCGCCGGACAACGCGTGTCAGCGCACTTTTTCATCCGGCGTGACGGCAGTGTGCTGCAGTGCGTTTCCTGCCAAGAACGCGCCTGGCATGCCGGCATTTCCTGCTGGCAGGCACGGGAACGCTGCAACGATTTCTCGGTGGGCATCGAACTCGAAGGCGATGACCATACTGACTTCGCGCCCGCGCAGTACCAGACGCTGAATCGTTTGCTGACTGTCTTGCGGCGAACCTTTCCCATCGAGGCGATTGTCGGACATGCCGACATTGCCCCCGGACGCAAGACCGATCCTGGTCCGCACTTCGACTGGATGCGTGTTGCGGTGCACCCGACAGAAATCTGAATTGCGTGGTTTCACTGCAACGCGCAGCGCGCGGCCCACATGCCGTGCCTAAATTATCTTGCATTAAAAAATTCGACCCACTACCATTAGTATCCAAAGGTCGTTGACCTACTACATCTAGTAGGTCGCTTCGGAAGGCAACGGTGAAGGAAGGTGCATGCAGGAAGGCGCGAGGCACACGAAGAACAGTCGGATTGATTCCCCGTTCGGGTTGAGTTCCCTTGCGCCGCCAGTGATCTGCGTCCATCCGCAACCGCACAAAAACATTTGTGCCCGCCCGACCTTTCCCCTCTTCAAGTTTTCCGCGCGCCTGCCGCAAACACAGGGATGGGCTATGAAAGCGCATGAATTCATCGATTCCGGTCCGCCGGCGTTGTTGAATAATCCGTGCTGTTGTAGGCGGGTTGTTTGTGGTTCTTTCCTTAATCGTGTAATGGAGGTTCAATATGGCTGAAGAGAAGAAGGTCAAGAAGCCGGCGGCGGTGAAGAAATCTACAGCTGCCAAGCCGGCTGTCAAGAAAGCTGCGCCGAAGAAGGCTGCTGCCAAGCCGGCTGTCAAGAAAGCTGCGCCGAAGAAAGCCGCGCCAAAGAAAGCTGCTGCGAAGCCGGCTGTCAAGAAAGCTGCGCCGAAGAAAGCTGCTGCCAAACCGGCTGTCAAGAAAGCTGCGCCGAAGAAAGCTGCTGCGAAACCGGCTGTCAAGAAAGCCGCGCCGAAGAAAGCTGCTGCCAAACCGGCTGTCAAGAAAGCTGTACCGAAGAAGGCCGCTGCGAAGCCGGCTGCCAAGAAAGCTGCGCCGAAGAAGGCTGCTGCGAAGCCGGCTGTCAAGAAAGCTGCACCGAAGAAGGCTGCTGCCAAGCCGGCTGTCAAGAAAGCTGCGCCGAAGAAAGCCGCTGCGAAGCCGGCTGCCAAGAAAGCCGCACCGAAGAAAGTTGCTGCGAAGCCGGTTGCCAAGAAAGCTGCACCGAAGAAAGCCGCTGCGAAGCCGGCTGCTGCGCCCGCCGCGGCTCCTTCGACCGCTGCTACGCCTGGCCTCAAGTCGTCGCTCAATCCGGCTGCTGCCTGGCCGTTTCCTACTGGCTCGCGTCCGTCCTAAACCGGGCAACGTTCAGTCAATCAAGGCTGGTGGCTGTCATGTGCAGCCCCAGCCTTTTTTCATTTTGGCAAGACGCCCGCTGCAGCTTGGCCTTGCCTGCTTCGGCCAGTGGCTATCCTCTGAATAATCTATCCATGCGTTCCAGTCCGGCGGCCAGCTTTTCTGTGCCTACGGTGTAAGCAAAACGCATGTGGGAGGCCGGCGCGTTGTCGCCAAAATCCAATCCTGGGGTTGCCGCCACCCCGGCCTGTTCGATGAGCTTAGCGGCCAGTGCCTGGCTGTTTTTGTCCAGCTCGCTGCTGTCGGCGTAAATGTAGAAGGCTCCTTGCGGCTCGCTGCCGACACGAAAACCCAGTTGGCGTAAACCCGGCAACAACAGATCGCGCCGGGCGCGAAATTCTTCACGGCGCGCTTCCAGGATGGCTATGGTTTCCGGAGCGAAAGCGGCCAGTGCGGCATGCTGTGCCGGCGCCGAGGGGGCGATGAACAGATTCTGCGCCAGCTTTTCGATGTCGCGCACCAGGTGTGGCGGTGCGACCAGCCAGCCGAGGCGCCAGCCGGTCATGCCAAAGTATTTCGAAAAGCTGTTGATGACGATGATGTCGTCGGATATCGACAATGCCGTGCGCGCATCGACACCATAAGTCAGGCCGTGGTAGATCTCGTCGACGATCATGGCCCCGCCGCGCGCGCGGACCGTCTGCCAGAGCCGGGACAACTCTGCCGGTTCGATCATGGTGCCGGTCGGGTTGTTGGGCGAAGCCACCAGCAAGCCGCGGGTCTTCGCCGTCCAGCCAGCGCCGACTTTCTCGACCGTGGGCTGGAAGCCGGTGGCGGCTTCGACGTTGAGCGGGCGTGGCACGCCTTCGAGCAGCCGCACGAAGTGGCGGTTGCACGGATAGCCGGGATCTGCAAGCAGCCATTCGTCCCCCGGACTGATCAATGCGCCCAGTGCCAGCAGGAGCGCACCCGAGGCGCCAGCAGTGACGACGATGCGCGCCGGATCGACGGTGACGCTGTAACGCGAGGCATAGAAGCCGGCAATGGCTTCACGCAATTGCGGCAGGCCCAGCGCGTGGGTATAAAACACCTGACCGCCGGCAATGAAACGCTGCGCCGCCTCGATGACCGGCTGCGGCGTGGGGAAATCGGGTTCGCCAACCTCCATGTGGATGATGTCGCGGCCCTGTGCTTCGAGTGCCTTCGCTCGCGCCATCAGTTCCATGACGTGGAAGGGTTCGATGCCAGCCATGCGTGAGGCTATCTTCATGTGCATGCTCCCAAGAAAACGGCCGCCCGGTGCGTGGGGCGGCCGCAGTATTTTAGCCGGCGTTCCGTCAGCGCCGACTATTGTGGCCACGGCTATGCAGCCTTGCCGCCGGGCCCCCACAAGACAAGGCGGCACGCGGCGCCAGCCGCAACCCGCACCCAAGCCGCCATAAAGCGTCCCGGAACAAACGAGCGCAGCGAGCAACAGTCATTTCCCCGCGAGGGGGAGGTCGAAGGGGCGGGCCTGTAATTAGCGGGCCAATGCCAACTCGAACAGTTCGCGCTTCAATGCCAGTTGCTTCGGCAACTTCTCGCCCATCTGCTCGAACCACTCCTTATGCAGCGTCAGCTCCTGTTTCCAGGCATCGGCGTCGACCTGCGTCAGCATCTCGAACTCGGCTTTGCCGATATCCATGCCGGTCCAGTCGATATCCTCGAAACGTGGCATCCAGCCCAGTACCGTCTCGCGTGCGGGTACGTGGCCGCGCACGCGGTCGACGATCCACTTCAGCACGCGCATGTTTTCGCCGAAACCCGGCCACATGAATTCGCCCTTCTCGTTCATGCGGAACCAGTTAACGCAAAAAATCTTCGGCGTCTCTGCAACAGCATGGCCCATCTTCAGCCAGTGATTGAAGTAGTCGCCCATGTGATAACCACAGAAGGGCAGCATAGCGAAGGGATCACGACGCACGACACCCTGTTTACCGAAGGCGGCGGCAGTGGTTTCCGAGCCCAGCGTTGCAGCCATGTAGACGCCGAAGTTCCAGTTGAATGCCTCATACACCAAGGGCACGGTGGTGGCGCGGCGGCCACCGAAGATGAAGGCCGAGATCGGCACGCCGGCGGGGTTTTCCCAATCCGGATCGACCGACGGACATTGGCTGGCGGGCGCGGTGAAGCGTGAATTCGGGTGGGCCGCCTTGCGCCCGGCCTTGCCGTCGGCCGGTGTCCAGTCCTTGCCTTGCCAGTCGATGGCATGCGCGGGTGGCTCCTTGCTCATGCCTTCCCACCAAACATCGCCGTCGTCGGTCAGCGCGACGTTGGTGTAGATGATGTTTTTCTTGAGCGTTGCCATCGCATTGAAGTTGGTCTTCTCCGAGGTGCCCGGCGCGACCCCGAAGAACCCGGCTTCAGGGTTGATGGCGTAAAACCGGCCGCCGGGACCCGGTTTGATCCAGGCGATGTCGTCGCCGACGGTGGTGATCTTCCAGCCGTTGAACGACTCGGGGGGAATCAGCATGGCGAAATTGGTCTTGCCGCAAGCCGATGGAAAGGCCGCCGCGACATAGGTCTTTTCGCCCGCCGGCGATTCGACGCCGAGGATCAGCATGTGCTCAGCCAGCCAGCCCTCATCGCGTGCCATGGTCGAGGCGATGCGCAGCGCCAGACACTTCTTGCCGAGCAATGCGTTGCCGCCGTAGCCCGAGCCGTAAGACCAGATTTCGCGTGTCTCCGGGAAATGCACAATGTACTTGGTGGTCGGGTTGCACGGCCATTTCACATCCTGCTGGCCGGGTTCGAGCGGCGCGCCCACCGAGTGCAGGCAGGGGATGAAAAAGCCATCGGCACCCAACACAGCGTAGGCAGCCTTTCCCATGCGCGTCATGGAACGCATGTTGACGACGACGTAGGGACTGTCGGAAATCTCGACGCCGATCTGTGCGATGGGTGATCCGAGCGGCCCCATGCTGAAAGGAATCACATACATTGTGCGACCGCGCATCGAACCTTTGAACAGGCCGGTGAGCGTTTCCTTCATCTTGGCCGGATCTTCCCAGTTGTTGGTCGGGCCGGCGTCTTCCTGCCTGGTGGAGCAGATATAGGTGCGATCCTCAACGCGAGCAACGTCTGATGGGTCGGAGCAGGCCAGATAGGAGTTGGGGCGCTTTGCCGGGTTGAGTTTGACGAAGGTGCCGGCGCTGACCATTTCGACACACAGCCGGTCGTATTCTTCTTGTGATCCGTCGCACCAGACGATGCGCGCGGGCTGCGTCAGGCTGGCGACCGTGGCGACCCAGGCCTTGAGTTGCGCGTGACAGACATGGGACGGGGCTGATACGGATGCAGCGTCGTAACTGGTTTGCGTCATTTGATGGTGGCTCCACTAAGGGTCGGTACGTCCGGCACCAAAAGTCGGCGCTGGCGGAACAGCGCGGCAATTTGCTCGGTTGCGCATTTTGCCATACGGTATGGCGAAAGATGTATTTACAAGACTGTTTCCGTGACTAATTGTGCCTATCGCTACTAGAATGTACTGACTAATTTCATACAGAGTGGAGAAGCCGAAATGGATGAAGCCCTGCGCCGTGCCGCACTGGAATACCATCGCCTGCCGCGCCCAGGCAAAATATCCGTGACGCCGATCAAGTCACTGGCCACCCAGTCCGACCTGTCGCTGGCGTATTCGCCCGGCGTTGCCGCGGCCTGCGAGGAGATCGAGCGCGATCCGGCTACCGCTGCCCTGTACACCTCGCGCAGCAATCTGGTGGCCGTCATCACCAACGGTACCGCCGTGCTGGGGCTGGGCGACATCGGCCCGCTCGCCGGCAAGCCGGTGATGGAAGGCAAGGGGGTCTTGTTCAAGAAATTCGCCGGCATCGATGTGTTCGACATCGAGATTGCCGAACACGACGCCGACAAGCTGGTCGACATCATCGCTTCACTCGAGCCAACCTTCGGCGGCATCAATCTAGAAGACATCAAGGCCCCGGAATGTTTCCTCGTCGAACGCAAGCTGCGCGAGCGCCTGCGCATCCCGGTATTCCACGACGACCAGCATGGCACGGCGATCATTTCCGCCGCCGCGGTGCTGAACGGAATGCGCGTTGTCGACAAGAACATTGGCGCGGTCAAGCTGGTCTGTTCCGGGGCCGGTGCCGCCGCCATTGCCTGCCTCGATTTGCTGGTGAGCCTCGGCGTTGACCGCAAGAATGTGTATGTCTGCGACAGCAAGGGCGTGATCCATAGCGGCCGCGACAAACTCGACGAATCGAAGGCGCGCTACTCGCAAGTGACCGAGGCGCGCACCCTGGCTGATGTGATGCCGGGTGCCGATATCTTCCTCGGCCTGTCCACCGGTGGCGTACTGAAACCCGAGATGGTCGCCGGCATGGCGGAAAACCCGCTGATTCTGGCGATGGCCAACCCCGATCCGGAAATTCTCCCCGAGGACGCCCTCGCCGTGCGGCCCGATTGCATCATCGGCACGGGCCGTTCGGACTACCCGAACCAGGTCAACAACGTGCTGTGTTTCCCGTTCATGTTTCGTGGCGCGCTCGATGTCGGTGCGACGACAATCAACGAGCCGATGAAGATCGCCGCGGTAAAAGCCATCGCCGATCTGGCCCACGCCGAGCAGTCGGACGTGGTGGCCGCCGCCTATGGCAATGCCAACCTGAGTTTTGGCCGCGATTATCTGATTCCCAAACCCTTTGATCCGCGCCTGATTCTCACGGTGGCGCCGGCGGTGGCGCAGGCCGCGATGGATTCCGGGGTGGCGACGCGCCGCATCGAGGACATGGACGCATATCGCCAGCAGCTCAACGAGTTCGTCTATCACTCCGGCTTCGTCATGAAACCGGTGTTTACCGCGGCCAAATTACAGCCGGCGCGCATCGTGTTTTGCGAGGGCGAGGACGAGCGCATGCTGCGCGCGGCACAGGTCGTCGTCGATGAGGGGCTGGCCAAGCCGATCCTGATCGGCCGACCGGAAGTCGTCGACATGCATATCGCCCGCCAGGGCCTGCGCATTCGTGCCGGCGAACACTTCGAACTGATCAATCCCGATTCCGACCCGCGCTACAAGGAACTCTGGCAGGATTATTATGAACTGACCTGTCGCAAGGGCATCAGCATCGAGTATGCCAAGCGCGAAATGCGCCGTCGCACCACCCTGATCGGCGCCATGCTGGTGCGCCACAACTATGCAGATGCCATGCTGTGCGGCACCTTCGGCAAGCATTCGCTGCATTTGCCCTTTATCGCCGAGACCATCGGCCGGCGTCCGGGAATCGACAATTTCTATGCAATGAACATGCTGATTCTGCCGAATCGCACCCTGTTCATTGGCGACACCTACGTCAATTACGACCCGACCGCCGCCCAGATCGCCGAAATGACCCAGTTGGCGGCAGAGGAAGTGCGGCGTTTCGGCATTGTTCCCAAGGTGGCTTTGCTGTCACATTCGAGTTTCGGCAACGAGGAAACCCCGACGGCGCGCAAGATGCGCGCTGCGCTGGCCTTGTTGCGCGCGCAGGCTCCCGACCTCGAAGTCGAGGGCGAGATGCACGGCGATGCCGCGCTTGATCCCGACATCCGCCGTCTGGTCTTTCCCCGCGCCAACCTGTCCGGCCCGGCCAACCTGCTCATCATGCCGACGCTCGACGCCGCCAACATCGCCTTCAATCTCCTGAAGACGGCGGCTGGCGACGGTCTCACGGTAGGACCATTGCTGCTCGGAGCGGCGCGCCCGGTGCATATCCTGACGCCGACTGCAACCGTGCGGCGCATCGTCAACATGGTTGCATTGTTGTCGGTCGAGGTGGCCCACGGACATGGGAACGCAGTGGGCTGATTCTCGGGAAAAATTTGAGCGAAAGTGAGAAATTGGTGTAGGATGTTTTCACAATTGCTTAATTAATATGAGTTATGTCCGATATATAGATATCGGACATGACACTTCAGGTGCTCTCGCTGTGCTGTTAGACTGGCGCCCGAGAATTTATTGGCTTTAGCCCCTTGCCCATGAAATCGACACCCAAGAGTTTGCTGGCGTTACTTGTAATGGCGAGTCTCGCTGTGGGCGTGGTGAATTTCGCATCTGCCGCTACCACGGAAAAGAAACCGGTCGCCAGCAAGAAATCCGCCAAACCCGTCGCCAGCAAGAAGTCCGCGAAACCGGTCGCCAGCAAGAAGTCCGCGAAACCAGTCACCAGCAAGAAAGCCGCGAAACCGGTCGTCGCCAAAAAAGCCAAACCCGCCCCGGTCAGGACCACGGCGGCTGTCGCTGCGCAAGAGGACGGCGTGATGCCGAAACTCGGCTCCGCGGTTGCGGTAGTGATCGACCAGGCCAGCGGCGAAATTCTTTATGAAAAGAATGGCAATGCCGTTGTGCCGATCGCTTCGATTACCAAGCTGATGACGGCGATGGTGGCGCTGGATGCCCAGCCCAATCTTGATGAAATCCTGACGATCAGCAAGGACGATATCGACCTCCTGAAAGGCACCCATTCGCGGCTCTCGGTCGGCACCCAGCTGACCCGCGAGGAAATGTTGCGACTGGCTCTGATGTCATCCGAGAATCGCGCCTCCTCGGCGCTGTCGCGGCATTATCCGAACGGTCGCGCGGCCTTTATCGCCGCCATGAACCGCAAAGCCCACGAGCTGGGTCTTGCCGACACGCGCTTCGAGGACCCGACCGGACTGACTGCCGCCAATGTTTCCAGCGCCCGCGACCTTGGCAGACTGGTCGATGCGGCCCATCAATACCCGCTGATCCGTGAATTCTCCACGCTTGATCAGCATCAGGTCGAGGTCAAGGGGCGCGCGCAGACTTTCCGCAATACCAATGCGCTGGTGAAGAGTGACTCATGGAATATCAGCCTTTCGAAGACCGGTTACATCAGCGAGGCGGGCAAGTGCCTGGTCATGCAGACCTGGCTCAACAACAAGCCGACCATCATCGTGCTGCTTGATTCCTGGGGCAAGCTGACCCGGGTGGGTGACGCCAATCGGATCAAGCGCTGGATCGAAAGTCTGGCCAGCAGCCACGCTTCATTACAGGGGTAACCCCATTGGCGCCGTCTCGCCGGCGCCGACTTCGCCCGTACCAAAGCAGGGGATCGGCCGAGGTTATGTGCCAAAATGCGCATGCCCCGTCGAACGGTTCTGTTCCACCAATCCCCTGCAATTTCCGCTAGTCTGGATGGAGAAAAACGCAACATGCGCGTTGCCCTGTTTGTGACCTGTTTGGTCGACCTGATGCGCCCGCGCATCGGCTTTGCCGCCATCGAACTGCTGGAAGCCGCCGGCTGTGCTGTGACCGCGCCGGCCAGCCAGACCTGCTGCGGTCAGCCGGCCTGGAATAGTGGCGATCGGGCGGCTGCGGTGGCGTTGGCCAAAAAGGTCATTGGCGAATTTACCGGCAGCGAGTATGTCGTTGCTCCATCCGGCTCCTGCGCCGACCAGATCCGCAACGAATATCCGGCCATTCTCGCCGATGATCCCGAGTGGCATGCGCGCGCCCTGGAGTTGGCCAGCCGGGTTTACGAACTTACCGACTTTTTGGTGAATGTCGCCCACCTCGAGAACTTGCCGGGCAGTTTCACCGGCAGCGTCACCTATCACGATTCCTGCACCGGCTTGCGCAGCATGGGCATCAAGGAGCAACCGCGCGCCCTCCTGGCCAAGGCGCCGGGCGTCGAGTTGAAGGAAATGGTGGCTGCCGAGGAATGCTGCGGTTTCGGCGGGACTTTCTCGGTCAAGTTCGGCGAGATTTCCGCGGCAATTGCCGCAAAGAAGTGCGGCAATGCCTGCGCCTCCGGTGCGGACACCATTGTCGGTGGTGATCTCGGCTGCCTGCTCAATATCGAGGGCAAGCTGCGTCGCATGGGTAACGAAGAGACGCAGGTCATGCATATCGCCGAAGTGCTGACCGCGCAAAAATAATCATAATGGCCTCCACGCTCACTCTGTTCACTGCCCCCATGAAATCACCCGAAGCGGTGACAGGGGGCCTTATTTGCCAACTGAGCTCCCTCGGGGCGGCCCTGCGGGAGGCATGATGGAAAGCCGCTCCCGCCACTTCAAGGCCAACGCCGCCGCATCGCTGGCCAATCCGGTGCTGCAAGCCAACCTCAAAACCGCCAAGGGCAAGTTTGTCGACAAGCGCGCGATTGCCATCAAAGAAATCGATGATTTCGAGGGTTCGCGCGAAGCGGCCAGAAACATCCGCAACCGCGTGCTGGAAAATCTCGATCTCTGGCTCGAAAAGTTTGAAGAAAATGCGACGGCGCGCGGCGCAACGGTGATGTGGGCAAAGGACGGCGACGAGATCTGTCGCCATGTCGCCGAAATTGGAAAACGCCATGGCGTGCAGAAAGCCGCCAAGTCGAAGTCGATGCTGTCCGAAGAAGCGAACCTCAACATGGCGCTCACGGCAGCCGGCATCCGGCCGATCGAAACCGATCTCGGCGAATACATCCTGCAGATCAACAATAACGAGGCGCCCTCGCACATCATCGCGCCGGTGGTGCACAAAAGTCTCGATGAGGTCGCGGATTTGTTCCATCAGGTGCACAAGACGCCACGCAAGACCGAGATTCCGGCACTGACACGCGAGGCGCGCGAGGTGCTGCGCGAACACTTCCTGACCGCCGACATGGGCATCTCCGGCGGCAATTTCCTCATTGCCGAGACCGGTTCGGTGGCTTTGGTCACCAACGAGGGCAACGGCCGCATGGTGACGACCCTGCCGCGCGTGCATGTGGTCATCACCGGTATCGAGAAAGTGGTGCCGACGCTCGAAGACCTGTCCCTGCTGATGCGCCTGTTGCCGCGCTCGGCCACCGGCCAGTCGATCTCCAACTATGTGTCAGTGCTCACTGGCGTCAAGACGCCCGCAGAGCGTGATGGTCCGGAACATCTTTACTTCATCCTCGTCGATAACGGCCGCGCCGATGTCGTGGGCACCGAATTCCAGGACATGCTGCGCTGCATTCGTTGCGGGGCCTGCATGAATCACTGCCCGGTCTACCAGACCATCGGCGGCCACGCCTATGGCTGGGTTTACCCCGGCCCGATGGGTTCCGTGCTGACCCCGCTGTACACCGGGCTGGAGAATGCCATCGACCTGCCGCAAGCCGCCACACTATGTAACCAGTGTGGCGTGGTCTGTCCGGTAATGATCCCGCTACCCGAATTGCTGCGCAAATTACGCGAAAAACAGGTTGAAAAGCACCTGCGGCCCTGGTTCGAGCGCATCGCCCTGAAAATCTGGGCTGGGGTGGCGGCCAGTCCCCCGCTGTATGCGCTGGGCACTTGGCTGGGGGTGCGCTATCTCAAGTGGCTGGCCGGCGGCCGCGACCGCATCCCGGTGCTGGGTGTCGCCCCGGGGTGGACGCTGGGACGCGACTTCCCCGCGCCGGAAGGCAAGACCTTCCGCGAGCAGTATGCAGAAAGGCAAGGCAAACGATGAGCAGCCGGGAAGACATCCTCGGGCGGGTACGCGCCGGCCTCAGCCGCGACCCAGCCCATACCAGTGCTGTGCGGCAGGATATCGACACCGTCCTGGCCGCCCGTGTGCAGGGGCCGCGTCCGGCCATGCCGGCGGACCTTGCCGCCCTGACAGCCCGGTTTGCGGAAAAATCGGCCGTGCAGTCGAGCACCATCGACCGGGTAGCCAGGCTGGCCGATGCGCCGGCGGCAGTTGCCCGCTACCTGAAGGGGCTGGACTTTTCGCTCGCCGCAGTGATCTGGCCAAGCCTGGCCGCACTGGATTGGCGTGCCGCCGGACTCGCGGTAGAAGCCCGCGGCGCGGTGGACAGCGATATGGTCGGCATCACCGGCTGTTTTTGCGCCATTGCCGAAACCGGCACGCTGATGGCCTGTTCGGCACCCGATCACCCCGCTACAGTGAGCCTGTTGCCCGAAACCCACATAGCGTTGGTGCCGATGAGCCGCATCGTTCCCGCCATGGAAGATGCGTGGGCGCTGGCCCGCGCCGAACTGGGCAGCCTGCCGCGGGCAGTCAATTTCATCTCCGGCCCTTCGCGTACCGGCGACATCGAGCAGACCATCGTGCTCGGTGCCCATGGGCCATATCGCGTTCATCTGGTGATCATCGAGGGCGAATAAATCTGCCTCCGGCGGGCCGCCCCAAGGAGGCACAGCCAACACATGGAGCGGGCGTAGCCCGCGAACAACCGTCACCCCCTTCTTCGAGAAGGGGGCTGGGGGGATGAGGGTCATACTGCCTTCGCCGGGTCGCCCCAAGGAGGCTCGGTTGCCAAATCAGGCCCCCTGTCACCGCTTCGGGTGACTTCATGGGGGGCAGCGAACGAATGTGAGCGTGGGGGGCAATTCCTGTCATCCTGGCGTGGGGATACTGCGTTATTGCACTCAGAACCACACAACGGAGGCAATTAACATGTACGCCCGCATCAATTTCGTCAGCCCTGGCTCACCGGAAAAGTACTCTTGGGTTATCAATACCGAGAATGAAACTGTTGATCAGTGGCAGCATGCGCATCCCGAAGCCGAAGATCTCGTCGTTACGCCGCTGAGCGAAAGCGAGGGCTTGGAAGCATTGTTTTCGCAAAAGTGTCTCTACCATGACGTGTTTTTCGAGCGTTCCGTCAGCCCGGACGTCCGGGAGCGCGGTCGCGCCGAACTGATGGAAATTCTTGAACTGGCCGGTCGTCTGGTGCGGGGGCGCGCCAGCGAGTTGTGGAATCGCTGCATGGATTTCCGGTTTCGCGATGACGTGATCGTCAAGGGCGAATACCAGCATCGTCTGCTTGCCTGATCGCAGGCGGTTATTCGGGTTGAAATAATCCGACCGGCGCTGACTCGACGTTAGTGCCGGCACCCTGTCCCAGCAAGTGGGGCAGGGTTGGGGGCAACCTAGGCTGTGCCCTTTTTCTCATCGCCATAGTATTCGCGCAAGGAAGCGTAGCGCTGGACACGCGCCGCGCGCACATGGCTTAGCGCGCGTTCCATCGGCACGCCGACCTGGGTGAGGATTTCGGCAGCGATCATCAGGCTGCCTTCCAGTACTTCGGGGATTACCTCGGTCGCCCCGGCAGCCTTCAGATGCGCCACCGCGGTTTCATCAGGCACGCGCACCACGATGGGTATGTCAGGCCGGCTTTCGCGTACCTTGCGCACCACGCGTTCGGCCGAATGCACGTCGGGGTAGGCCACTACCAGCGCGCTGGCGCGCGCGATGCCGGCTGCCAGCAAGACCTCGGTGCGGTCAGCACTGCCGAATACCAGTTTTCCGCCAGCCGGTACCACGCGCTTCAGCTGCTGGGGATCGACGTCGAGGGCGAGGAACGGGATTTTTTCGTCGGCGAGAAACTCGGCAATCCGGCCACCGGTGCGACCATAGCCACAAATGATGACGTGGCCCTCGGTGCCGAAGCTGGCGACCGCAATGTCGTGGATGGACTTGGCCTTGTGTGCCCAGTTGCCATGGGCCATCTGACCCGACAGACGCGCCGCCCGCTCGATCAGGAACGGAGCGATGAACATCGAGATCAGGATCGCCGCCAGCGTGACCTGGAAGGCATCGGCCCCGACCAGCTTGAGTTCGTGCGCCAGACCCAGCAGTACCAGTCCGAATTCCCCGCCCTGGGCAAGCTGCGCCGAAGTGCGCAGGCCGACATCGAGGGGGCTCTTGGCCGCCGCGGCGATCAGCAGAACCACCAGGCCCTTGCCAGCGACCAGCAGAAATACCGCAAGAATCAGGCGATGGATATTCTCGAAAACGAAGCCCAGGTTAAGCATCATGCCCACCGTGACAAAGAACAGTCCGAGCAAAATGTCCCGAAACGGGCGGATGTCGGCTTCCACCTGATGGCGGTACACCGTCTCGGAAATCAGCATGCCGCCGACAAAAGCCCCCAGTGCCAGTGACAGGCCGGTGTACTCGGTGGCGTAGGCCAGACCGACCACCAGCCATAGCGTCGCCAGCACGAACAGTTCTTCCGAGCGCTGATGCGCCACAGCGTCGTAGAGGCGCTTGATCCAGCGCTGGCCCACCCAGACCAGAATGCTCAACACCACAATCGCCTGTGACAGGGCGATGGCCAGGGAGCGCGGTAACTCATCGGCCGACTGTGCGAGTGCCGGCAGGAGGATCAGGCACGGCACCACGGCGATGTCCTGGAACAGCAGTACGCCCATGGTCTGCCGACCCGAGCGCGAGTGCAGTTCGAAGCGCTCCGACAACATCTTGGCGACGATGGCGGTGGATGACATGGCGACCACGAGGCCGATAACCAGGCCGGTACGCCAGCCCTGATCATAGCCGAACAGGGTAATCAGCGTCACCGCCCCGGCGGTGACGCCCATCTGGGCGGCACCGAAGCCGAACACCAGCTGGCGCATCGTCCGCAGGCGTTGCAGGCTGAATTCGAGGCCGATCGAGAACATCAGAAATACGACCCCGAACTCGGCGATCGCCTCGACCTGATGATTTTCTTCGAGGGCAGCCAACCCGTGCGGGCCAAGCGCTATGCCGACGACCAGATAGGCCAGCATCGCCGGCAAACGAAAACGCCGCGCCAGGGTCAGCGCAACGACTACGGCCGTCAACAGAAGAAAGATCAGCAGGAGTGTTTGATGCATGCGCCGCATGATACCGGTGTGGCGCGGATGGCGTACAGTGAAAGGGGTCTTGGTGTGTCGCGGCTCAGGCCGGGGAAATTTCCTTTCCTGAGAGAGTGCCGGGAGCGTGGTCCGGGTAGTTACAATCCCATGATGATCGAATCGTTATCGCCAGAGCAAAAAAGACGCCGCCTCATCATTCTGGCCGTGGTCGCGGCCGCCTATGTGCTGTCATTTTTCCAGCGTTTCGCGCCGGCCGGTATCGCCCAGGATTTGGCAGCGGCCTTCCAGACCTCGGCGGCGTCGCTCGGTGTGCTGGCGGCCACCTATTTTTACGTCTACACCATCATGCAGATACCGACCGGCATTCTGGTCGACACGCTGGGGCCGCGGCGCATCCTGCTGCTGGGCGGCATGGTCGCCGGCGGTGGCAGTCTGCTGTTTGGCATGGCGGACAGCCTCAATGCTGCGCTGATCGGGCGCACTCTGGTGGGTCTGGGTGTGTCGGTGACGTTCATCGCCATGCTGAAGATCATCGCCGTCTGGTATGAGGAACATCGTTTTGCCACAGTCGTCGGACTGGCGATGCTGGTTGGTAACCTTGGCTCGGTGCTGGCCGGTGCGCCGCTCTCCGCGCTGGCGCAGGCCACCGGTTGGCGTGGCGTGTTTGTCGGGGTGGGAATTCTGTCGCTGGCGCTTGGAGTAATGACCTGGATCTGGGTGCGCGATCGGCCGCAAGCTGAAGGCGCCGCCGTACTGCCAACGCCGACTTTTGGTTCCGGCCGCGCTGACGCGCTTAACCGGCATGCGCCGATTAGCCTTCACCGAAAGCCGGATGAAGCCCCGACTTTTGACCGCACGGTGATACTTACCGGCTTGTTGCGCGTGGTGAAGAACCGCGCCACCTGGCCGACGGTCTTCGTCAACATGGGGCTGTCCGGCAGTTTCTTTGCCTTTGGCGGCCTGTGGGCGACGCCCTTCCTGATACAAGGCATGGGCATGAGCCGCGCGACTGCCACCGCCCATCTATCCCTCTATTTTGCTGGTTTTGCCGTCGGTTGCCTGCTTGTCGGCATGCTTTCCGACCGGCTGCGGCGCAGGAAGCCGGTGATCATCGTCAGCTCGCATATTTATGGTGCGATCTGGCTGGTGTGGTTGTCGGGCGTGGCGCTGCCGCTGGTTGCTACCTATACTCTATTTGGCCTGATGGGCTTGATGACGGCAAGTTTCACCCTCAGTTGGGCCTGTGCCAAGGAAGTGAATCCGCCGGCCTTGTCCGGCATGTCGACCTCGGTGACCAATATGGGAGGTTTTCTGATGGGGGCGTTGCTGCAACCTGCCGTGGGCTGGATCATGGATCAGCGCTGGACGGGTTTGATGGCGAATGGTGTGCGGATTTACGCGCCGGAGGATTATCGCTGGGGTCTGTTGCTGATTGCTGTCGCTGCATGGTGCGGTGCCGCAGCCGCGTGGAAGGTCAAGGAAACTCACTGTCGCAATATCTGGAAGGAAACTGTATGAGCCCGGCGGAGGCAGTATGACCCTCATCCCCCAGCCCCCTTCCCGGGGAAGGGGGTGACGGGTGTTCGCGGGCTTTGCCCGCTTCGTGTATTGGCTGTTCCTCCTTGGGGCGGCCCGGCGGAGGAACTATGGCCCCCATCCCCCCAGCCCCCTTCCCGGGGAAGGGGGTGACGGGTGTTCGCGGGCTGTGCCCGCTTCATGTATTGGCCGTTCCTCCTTGGGGCGGCCCGGCGGAGGAACTATGAAGGGAATTATTCTTTTTGGCCATGGCGCCCGCAATCCGGAATACATCGAGCCCTTCAAGCGCATCCGCGCGGTGGTTGAGGCGCGGCAGCCTGAGGTGCCGGTGGAGATCGGTTTTCTCGAACTGACCCAGCCGCCGCTGGAGGCGAGCATCGAGTGCTTGGCCGCGCGCGGGGTCAATGAAATCAGGGTGGTGCCGATCTTTTTCGCGCCGGGGCGACATGTTCTCAAGGATCTGCCGGAACTGATTGCCAATGCGCTGGAGCGCTTCCCCGGCATCAGCATCACGGTGGCGGCCTGCGTCGGGGAGGTCGGGAACGTGATCGACGCGATGGCGGAGCACGCAATTCAGCCTGAGTGAAGCCTTGAAAAGGTTATATCAGAACTTACTTATATACTAAATGAAAACCTCCTCCCCCACTCCGAGCCAGTACGAGCGATTTGTTTCGGCCGTGCGGGCTGCCGCCGTAGTCTGCATAGCCGTGGCCTCATTGACACCCGCGCAGGCCGAATCCGCAGCCACGCGCACCATAGAGCTGCGTACTGTGCAACTTACCCTGCCCGCCGAGGCGGTTCTTGAGGCGACCCGGCAGGCCACGGTGGCCACGCAGGTTTCGGGCCGCATTGTCGAGGTGCTGGTCGAGGCCGGCCAACGCGTCAAGGCCGGGCAACTGCTGATGCGGATCGATGCCCGCGAGGCGAGCGAAAGTGCCGCTGCCGCCCGCGCGCAACTGGCGCAGGCCGAAGCGAATTTCCGGCGCACCCAAAATCTTTTCAAGCAAAAATTCGTCAGCCAGGCCGCGCTCGACAAGGCCGAGGCCGATCTCAAGTCGGCGCGTGCCCAGGCGGCGGCGGCGGGCGCGGGGGTTTCTCATGCGGCAGTGACCGCACCCATCGCCGGCATTGTTGCCGAACGCCATGCCGAGTTGGGCGAACTGGCCGCTCCCGGCCGGCCATTGGTGACGCTGTTCGAGCCCAGGGGTTTGCGTGCCATCGTCAATATTCCGCAGTTCAGATTGAAGGCAGCGCAGCGCGCCACGACGGCGCGCATCGAGTTTCCCGAAAGTCGGCGCTGGCTGGACGGCGTCCGCATCGAGATCCTGCCGACGGTCGATGCGAAAAGTCACACGGCGACTGCCCGGGTGTATTTGCCTGACGATGCTGAAGCCCTGCGCGGCATCGTGCCGGGCATGGCGGCACGCGTGCATTTCGTCGTCGGCACGGTGCAAAAGCTCACCGTGCCGCCGGCGGCCATCCTCCGGCGGGGCGAGATCAGCGCCGTCTATGTCGTCGGCAACGGTCCGGCCCGGCTGCGCCAGGTGCGCCTGGGCGAAGCCGTGGCCGATGGCGAGATCGAGGTGCTGTCCGGACTTGCCGCGGGAGAGCAGGTGAGCCTCGATCCCGTCAAGACCGGCATCGAGTTGAAACAATCCAAATGAACTACGGCGACCGCGGCGACACGGCGAATTGTCGGCTCGTCTTGCGCCGTGCTCGCCGTGTCGCCGTGGTGAAAAGTTAAATGGGTATCTCTGGACGCATCGCGGAGTATTTCCTCCGCAACTCGCTGACGCCGCTGATCGCGCTGATCGCCTTGCTGCTGGGCGTGTTTGCCACGCTGGTCACGCCGCGCGAGGAAGAGCCGCAAATCAATGTGACGATGGCCAACGTCTTCATTCCCTTCCCCGGTGCGGCGGTGAAGGATGTCGAAAACCTCGTCACGCGTCCGGCCGAACAGGTGTTGTCGCGCATTGCCGGCATCGAGCACATCTATTCGGTATCGCGGCCCGGCATGGCGGTGATCACCGTGCAATACAAGGTGGGCGAGGAGCCGGTTCAGGCGCTGGTACGCCTCTACGACACCATCAATGCGCACAGCGACTGGGTTTCGCCGCATCTGGGCGTCGGCCAGCCGATCATCAAACCGAAAGGCATTGACGACGTTCCGATCGTCTCGCTGACCTTCTGGAGCGCCGATCAGGACAAGTCCGGCTTCGAAATGCAGCAGGTGGCGCGCGCGGTGGAAATCGAGCTGAAACGCATCCCCGGCACGCGCGATGTCGTCACCATCGGTGGCCCGGGCCATGTGGTACGTGTCCTGATGGATGCGCAACGCATGAATGCGCACGGCGTCACGGCGCAGGACCTGAAGGCGGCTTTGCAAGTGTCGAACGCCTCGCAACCGGCCGGCAGTCTGGTCAGCGGCAACCGCGAACTCCTGGTGCAGACCGGCACCTATCTGGAATCCGCCGCCGACGTGAGGAAACTCGTGGTCGGCGTGCATGGCCAGAAACCGGTCTTCATGACCGATGTCGCCCAGGTGATCGACGGCCCGGATCAGCCCAGTCGCTATGTCTGGCACGGCGCACAGGGAGTGGAATATCCGGCGGTGACGCTGGCGGTATCGAAAAAACCGGGCGTGAATGCGGCCGATGTCGCCACCGGCGTGATCGCGCGCATGGACAGCCTCAAGGGCACGGTCATCCCGGAAGGGACCGAATACACCGTGACGCGCAATTACGGCGAGACGGCGACCGACAAGGCGCAGAAGTTGATCGGCAAGCTCGCCTTCGCCACCGCCTTTGTCGTGCTGCTGGTGCTGTTCGCGCTGGGCAGGCGCGAGGCGGTCATCGTCGGCGTGGCGGTGACGCTGACGCTGGCGGCAACCCTGTTTGCCTCTTGGGCTTGGGGCTTCACGCTCAATCGCGTGTCGCTGTTCGCCCTGATCTTCTCCATCGGCATCCTGGTAGACGACGCCATTGTCGTGGTGGAAAACATCCACCGCTGGCATACCCTTTACCCCGACAAGAAGCTCGCGGAGATCATTCCCGGCGCAGTGGACGAAGTCGGCGGGCCGACGATCCTGGCCACCTTCACCGTGATTGCCGCACTGTTGCCGATGGCCTTTGTCAGCGGCCTGATGGGCCCCTATATGAGCCCGATTCCGATCAATGCCTCGATGGGTATGTTCATCTCGCTGGCCATCGCGTTTGTCGTCACACCCTGGCTGGCATTGAAGATCATGAAGCCCGCGACGCATGCCCATGACGCATCCGCCGGGGCGGGCAAGCTGGATCGTTTTTTCCGGCGCACGCTGACGCCGTTTCTCGATCCGGGCAACGGCCGCCGGGCGCGCGCGCTGCTGTGGAGCGGCATTGTCGTGGCAATTCTCGCCTCGGTATCACTCGGGGTTTTCAAACTTGTGGTGATGAAAATGCTGCCCTTCGACAACAAGAGCGAATTCCAGATCGTCCTCGACATGCCGGTCGGCACGCCGGTCGAGGAAACCGCGCGCGTGCTGCGCGAGATGTCGGCCGAACTGGCGCAAGTGCCCGAGATCAAGGATTACCAGTCCTACGCCGGCACGGCCAGCCCGATCAATTTCAACGGCCTGGTGCGCCAGTATTACCTGCGCACCAATCCGGAAATGGGCGACATCCAGGTCAATCTGGTCGATAAGGACTTACGCTCCCGCCAGAGCCACGAAATTGCCGTGTCGGTGCGTGAGCGGGTCATGGCGGTTGCCGCAAAGAGCGGCGGCAACGCCAAGGTGGTCGAAGTGCCGCCCGGCCCGCCGGTGCTGTCGCCGATCGTCGCCGAAGTCTATGGGCCCGATTACGCCGGCCAGATCGAAGTGGCGAAGCGGGTGCGCGAAGCCTTCGCCGGCACGGTCGATATTCTCGGCGTCGATGACAGCGTCGACGCCGACAACGACAAGGTGGTGCTGCGCGTCAATCAGGCCAAGGCTGCCCTGCTCGGCGTGGCGCAAAAGGATATCGTCGAGACGGTGCGCATGGGCCTCTCCGGCGAGGATGTGACGCCGCTGCATGACGGCGAGGCGAAATATGAAATCCCCGTGCGCATCACCCTGCCGGCCGAGCGGCAGGACAGCCTTGATTCGCTGCTGAATCTGAAGGTGCGCGCGCTGCCGGCCTATGGTGGACAGCTCGTGCCGATATCCGAAGTGGTCGAGGCGCGCCGCGCGCCGCGTGAAAAAGTGGTCTATCACAAGGACCTGCTGCCGGTGGTGTATGTCGTCGGCGACATGGGCGGCCAGCTGGATTCGCCGCTTTACGGCATGTTTGACATTCGCACCAAGCTCAAGGACCTGCCGCTCGAACAAGGCGGCAAGCTCGGCGAATACTTCATCAAGCAGCCGCAGGATCCCTACGCCGGCTATGCCGTGAAGTGGGACGGCGAATGGCAAGTGACCTACGAGACCTTCCGCGACATGGGCCTGGCTTATGCCGTCGGCCTGCTATTGATTTATCTGCTCGTTGTGGCGCAGTTCAAGTCCTATCTCGTGCCGCTCATCATCATGGCGCCGATTCCGCTCACCATCATCGGCGTGATGCCCGGCCACGCGCTGTTCGGTGCGCAATTCACGGCGACCTCGATGATCGGCATGATCGCGCTGGCCGGCATCATCGTGCGCAACTCGATCCTGCTGGTGGACTTCATCAACCAGCAGGTCGGGGAGGGCATGGACTTTGCCGAGGCGGTCATCCAGGCCGCCGCCGTGCGTGCCAAGCCGATCGCGCTGACCGGCCTTGCCGCCATGCTCGGTGCGTTGTTCATCCTCGATGACCCGATTTTCTCCGGGCTGGCGCTGGCGCTGATCTTCGGCATCCTGGTGTCCACCGCGCTGACGCTGGTGGTGATTCCGGTGCTGTACTACGCAGCCATGAAAAATCGCATCAAGTCCGCCCGCCAGGCGGCCTGACCCCGCAATTGGCGCCGTACCGCCAGTCCCACGGGGATTTCCTGCGGTCACGCCGACTTTTCCCAACCTTTGACAAGGAGCTTTCCATGACCGTCAATCGCATCGTCCGCATCGTCGCCGGATTTTTCATCATGCTTTCCCTCGCGCTGGCTCACTTCACCGGGCAGGTCGACCTCGCCACAATGAGCTGGCTGTGGTTCACCCTGTTTGTCGGCGCCAACCTGTTCCAGAGCGGCTTCACCACCTTCTGCCCGCTCGACAGCATCCTCAGGAAGCTTGGCGTTCCCGAGACGGCACCGGGGTGCAAGACCGGCGGCTGCGGCTGAAGCGGATTCTCTAGTTGACGCCAACCGACTCCCCGGCCTATGCGCGCATCCTGGCGGCGCTGGGCAAGTGCGGTGGATTGACCCGCGAGGAAATCGCCCGGGCCGCGCATGTCGGCGTCACCACACTGTCGGGAGGCGGCTATCTGCAACGTCTGCGGCGTGAGCGGATCATCTTTATCTCGGGCTGGCGGCGCGCGACATCGGGGGCCTTTTCGATTCCGCAGTTTTCGCTCGGCAGCGGGCCGGATTTTCCGCGGCCAAAAGTGGATGCGGCCAATCGCGCCGCGCCGGGCATGCACCACCTGCTCGCCGCGATAGAGCAGCACGGCCCGCTGGATTATCGCCAGGCGGCCGCCCTGGCCGGGCTGTCGCCGCATACGGTGAAAAATGCGGGCTATATCGAAGCGCTGTTGCAGCAGCGCCGCATCCATGTTTGCGACTGGTTGCGTTCGCAGAGTGGGCCGGCGCGCGCATTATTCGCGGCAGGCGATGGCGCGGATGTCCCGTGTCCGACACCGCTGACCCCTGGTGAAAAGAGTCGCGCATACCGCCGCCGCCGTCTTGCGGCAAGCGCCGCCACCAACTTCGCCGCTCAATTGCGGTTGCTCGTCGGGTAGCCCTTCGCCCGCCTTGCGGGTGAAGGGCTTTCTGTTGTATCCCCCTCTCCCCGGCCCTTGTATGTTCTGCTTTTAAGGAATATAAAAAATGATGTTGAGGCTGTGGAGTTTGTGGGCAAAGGGGTGCGCGGTGGATAAGTCGCGGCTTTTTGCGACTTATCCACGGCAAGCGCCCCGGTTCGCTGGCGGTTTTT
>JAUXOM010000026.1 GCA_030682175.1 Rhodocyclaceae bacterium | reverse complement strand
AAGAAGGATTGGGAAAACGCCAACCTCTGGGCCGAACAAATCTGGCAATACCAGGTCAAGACCGCCGACCTCGGCCTGCGCGCCAAAACCTACCTCGAACAGAATGGCGCTAAAAAAGTGAAGTAACTAAGTTCTGCAGTTTTGCTTGAAAGGGGAGCGGGTAACCGCTCCCCTTTTTTATTGGTGTCAGAATAGCCGTGCTTCGCCACCACCAATCATCACGGTAGACATCGATGCTCATACGCGCAAAGCCCTCGGGAAACATGGACGCCGTCCGCGAGAATCCGCTGGTGCAGGTTGCCGCACCGGCAGCCATGTTGCTCGTCGCGCTGCTGTGGTCCGTGCTGGTCCTGTTCTCGCTCTGGACGCAACGGGATCAATTGAATCGCACCGCGCAACAACTGGCCAGGATTGACGCCATCGCCAACCTCAAGAAAGACATGGCGATTCGCAAGTGGGCTTCCCAGGTGGGCGGGGTATTCATTGACGAAGACAAGGCACCCAACATCGATACATTGAGCGATCAGATGCGCTTGCGGGCGGAAACCGTCACGGGCGATCCCTTCAAGATGATTGCCTTGACGCCAATCCATATCCTGCTCGGTATTCAGGAGGTCAGCAACAAGGAGTACGGCAGCAAGGAAAGGCTCACCTCGCTGCAACTGCGCAACCGCGAGAATGCGCCAGACGAGTGGGAGACCCAGGCACTGAAAACCCTGGAGGCTGGCTCCGCGATGGTCGCCGAGGCCATGCCCCGCTCAGGCGGGCACGGCCTGATGCGCGTGATGATACCGATGCGCATGGAGGAGGAGTGTCTTGAATGTCACCGTGAAACCCTCGTGCCGGTGGGTGGATTGCGCGGCGCGGCAGCGATTTCCGTTGATCTGAATACCTACTGGTCAGCGCAGGAGCCGACCTGGCGCACCATCCAGTATTGGCACTTCGGGATCTGGTTTGCCGGCCTGTCCACGCTCTATGCCTATTGGTCGCTCCTGCGTCGACGTGCCGTGGAACACTTGCGACAGGATCAGCAACGCCGCGAAAACGCGGCGGCCTTTTCAGCGATGGCGGAAGGCGCCATCATTACCGACGCGCAGGGCGACATTCTCTGGGTCAACGCTGCCTTCTGCCGCATCTATGGATACGCGGCGGAAGAGGTGATCGGCAAGAATCCGCGCATCTTCAAATCGGGGCGCCATGACGATGACTTTTATCGCCTTCTCTGGAATGGACTGACCCAGCTCGGTCATTGGCGCGGCGAAGTCTGGAATCGGCGCAAGAACGGGGAGATCTTTCCCGAGGAAATTTCGATTCAGGCCCTGCGTGGACCGGATGGCGCGACAGTCCGTTACATCTCGATCTTTTCCGATATTACCGAGCGCAAGAATAGCGAAGAAGCGCTGCGGCAGCAGCAGCAGCGACTGGAGGTATCCGAGGCCCGGCTCAGGGAGCTTGCTGCCTTTCTGCAGACGGTCCGCGAGGAGGAGCGCACCCGGATCGCCCGCGAATTGCACGACGAACTCGGTCAGGCACTGACCGCGCTGCGCTTCGATCTCGGCTGGTTGCGTGGCAAATGCGGTGCTCTCGGTGCCCCGGCAGCAGATCACGTCGCTTCTGCGCTCGGCGTCGTCGAGCAAAGCATCGTGGCGTTGCGCCGCATTTCAGAAGATCTGCGGCCGGCGATGCTCGACAGCCTCGGTTTGGCCGCCGCCATCGAACATCACGCGGCACAGTTCTCGCAGCGCACCGGCACGCCCTGCCACCTGAGCATGAATCGTGAGGAATTCGATCTGGAAAGCAATCTGGCCACGACGATCTTTCGCGTCGTCCAGGAAGCCTTGACCAATGTCGCGCGTCACGCCGCCGCCAGCGAAGTGTCGGTGCAGATCGATGAAACCGCGGATGGCATCCGGCTTGACGTATGGGATAACGGACACGGGTTTGCCAGCGACAGCAACAAGAAGACCTTCGGGTTACTGGGCATGCGCGAACGGATCACGATGCTCGGCGGCAGCCTGGAGATCGACAGCCCGCCAGGCGAAGGCACGCACATCAGCGCCTGGCTGCCCTATCGGGAGGCAACGCCAACATGATCAGAATTCTTATCGCGGACGATCACGCCATCCTGCGCGCCGGCCTCAAGCACTTGCTATCCGAATATCCGGACATCGTCGTCGCCGACGAGGCGAGCAACGGCGCGGAGGCGCTTGCCAAGGTGCGTAGCGGGCACTGGGATGTCATGGTACTCGACATGAGCATGCCCGGCAAAAGCGGCATCGAGCTCATCAAGCAATTGAAACAACTCGCGCCGAAATTACCGCTCCTGATTCTCAGCATGCACAAGGAGGATGTTTACGCCGTCAGAGCACTCAAGGCGGGCGCCGCGGGCTATCTGTGCAAAGACAACGCCGAGGATCAACTGGAGCCGGCACTGCGCAAGGTGGCCGCTGGCGGCCTGTACATCACAGCTGCAGTGGCGGAAAAGCTCGCCGTCGGCATGCTGCGCGGCAATCCGCAGGATGCCCTGCCGCATACCCGCCTGTCCGACCGCGAATATCAGATCTTTCAGCTGCTGGTTGCCGGCGAAAGCGTCACGGAGATTGCCCGGAAGCTCAACCTGAGCGTAAAAACGGTCAGCACGCACAAGACCCATGTCATGGAAAAAATGAATTGCGGCAATGTGGCTGAACTGGTGCGCTACGCAATCCGGCACGAGTTGTCGCCGGGAGGTGCCGAATAGGAATAGTCCTACCCGAGGAATCAGCGTTTGGCACGTTACGTTGCCGAGTCAAGGCGACTAGCATCGGGGGTACTGCGACGAATTGTCACGTGTGGCGTTTAGTCACAAGCCGCGCTGCAGGAGCGGTACGGCAGCCCTTCAATCTCATGGGAGAAAAATCATGAAGCAACTTAACCAGCGGGCCACTGCGCTGTTATTGGCGGCGGGACTTGGACTTACGGCGGCCGGCGCGGCCTGGTCGCAGGAGTCGCTGCAAGACGTGATGAAACGGCGTGGTTTGAGCCAGCAGGACCTGCTGGCGGCGTCGAAGACCTATGT
>JAUXOM010000118.1 GCA_030682175.1 Rhodocyclaceae bacterium | reverse complement strand
CATAGGCTATTGACCGGCATAAGTCAATCTATTTAGTGACTACATAATCAATCAAGAACAAGCCGAATAACTCTCCAATTCCCCATCAATATCAGGCAGTTGGCGTGTTCATCGTGACTACGGCAGAGCGGAACTTCAGACTAGGCTTTCTTCTTGGCGGCGGGCTTTTTTTTCGCCGGCGCCGCTTTTGCGGTTACGGCTTTGGCTGGCTTGGCCGGCTTGGTTTCAGCGGCGGGCTTGGCGGTCGCCGTGGGGGCGGCCTTGCCGGCTTTGGGCGCACGCTGCTCGAACTCGAAACCCACCTTGCCATCGGTGCCACGCACCAGATAGGCGGAAAATTTCTTGCGGGTGCGGTTGGAGATGAAGGCTTTCAAGAGGCTGGTCTTGCCGGTTTCGAGCAACTTCTGCATCTCGGCACGGGATATTTCCTGTTGCAGGATGACCTTGCCGGAACGAAAATCGCAGGTCTTCGCCGCCCCGGTGGATTTCTCGCAGACATAGGCCATTGGCTGCTCGAAGACGCGATTGCCGCACTTCGGACAGGCACCCAGCGCTTCCTGGCCAGTGAAGTCGACCGCCTCGCCCTCATCCTCTGCATTGCCGAAATCGAAGCTCGGCGCATGTTCTTCGTTGAGCTTGATGACGGCAGCGAAAGCGCGCCCCATCTTGCTGCGAAAGCCCTGCAGCGGACCGATCTGGCGGTCGCGCAGCAACTGGTCCATTTCCTCGGGTTCCCACTGGCGGCTGGCGATGACTTTCCACAGCTTGTAGTCGCACTTGTCGCACTTGAAGTGCTTGTAGGTCTCGTGGATCGTGCCGCCGCATTTCGGGCAGGGCGCCTGGAGGGGGCCGAAATCCGGGTCGGCGAATTCGCCGGTCTTGATGCGCTCCACCATCTTCTGCGTCTGCTCGCCGATGTGGGCCATGAACTCCTCGCGTTTGAGGTGTCCCTGTTCCATTTCCCTGAGCTTCGACTCCCAGAGCCCGGTCAATTCGGGCGAGCGGATCTCGTCGACCTTGAGTTGCTCAAGCGCGAACAGCAGGTTGGCGGCCTTGGCGGTGGGTTGTAGTTCACGGCCATTGCGGTGTACATATTCCTCGGCGATCAGGCCCTCGATGGTGGCGGCGCGCGTCGCTGGCGTACCGAGGCCGCGCTCGGACATCGCCAGGCGCAGTTCCTCATCCTCGATCAGCTTGCCGGCACCTTCCATGGCCGACAGCAGCGTCGCTTCGTTGAAGCGCGGTGGTGGCTTGGTGGCACAGTCCTTGACCGCGACATCGTTGGCCCAGACCCGTTCATCCTTTTGCAAGGGCGGCAGGTTGGGGTTCTCTTCGTCACCCTGCGCTTCCTTGCCATAAACGGCCAGCCAGCCGGGGGTCACCAGCACCTTGCCATCGGTCTTGAAAGGTTCATTCTCGACACGGGTGATGCGCGTGGTGATGAGGTATTCGGCCGCCGGGTAAAAAATGGCGATGAAACGCCGCACCACCAGTTCATAAAGCTTCTGCTCCGGTTCAGACAGGTTCTTCGGCAGCGTGCCGGTGGGAATGATGGCGAAGTGGTCGGAAATCTTGGCGTTGTTGAAGATGCGCTTGTTCGGGTGCACCCAGCCGTTTTCCAAAACCATACCGGCATGTTTGCCGAAGGCGGAATCGGTAAGTGAGCGCAGCGTGTCCTTGACCTCGCCGATATAGTCTTCGGGCAGGCAGCGGGCGTCGGTACGCGGATAGGTCAGCACCTTGTGGCGCTCGTAAAGTGCCTGCGCCAGCGCCAGCGTGTTGCGGGCCGAGAAGCCGAAGCGGCCGTTGGCATCGCGCTGCAGGCTGGTCAGGTCGTACAGCATCGGACAGGCTTCGGTCTTCGGTTTGGCTTCTTCGGTGACCGTGCCGTGCTTGCCCAGGCATTTCTGACGCAGGGCATCGGCCCGAGCTTTGTCCCACAGCCGCTCGGCCTTGGCGTGTTCGTCGCCTTCCGGCTTCTTGAACTTCTCGTCGAACCAGCGGCCGCGATAAGTGCCGGCCACGGCCTGGAATTCCGCTTCGACTTCCCAGTAATCGCGTGGTTCGAAGGCGCGGATCTTGCGCTCGCGCTGCACCAGGATGGCGAGTGTCGGCGTCTGCACGCGGCCGACGGTGGTTTTATAAAAGCCGCCTTCCTTGGAGTTGAAGGCCGTCATGGCACGCGTGCCGTTGATGCCGATCAGCCAGTCGGCTTCCGAGCGGCAGCGCGCGGCGTCGGCCAGCGGCTGCATCTCCGCGTCGGAGCGCAGGTGGGCAAAACCGTCGCGAATGGCGGCGGCGGTCATCGATTGCAGCCACAGCCGGCGCACCGGCTTGGTGTCCTTGGCGGTCTTCCCGGACAGTGCGTGCTGCAGGACGTAGCGGAAAATCAGTTCGCCTTCACGCCCCGCGTCGCAGGCATTCACCAGGCCGGTGACATCCTTGCGCTTGATGAGCCGGGTCAGCAGCCGCAGCCGGTCGGCGGTCTTCTCGATGGGGTTGACGGTGAAGCGCGGCGGGATCACCGGCAGGTGGGTGAAGGTCCACTTGCCGCGCTTGACCTCGTATTCCTCGGGCACCGCGAGTTCCAGCAGATGGCCAATGGCAGAGGACAGCACATAGTGCTCGCTCTCGAAATATTCGCCTTCACGCGTAAAGCCGCCCAGCGCCTTGGCGATGTCCTGGGCGACGGAAGGTTTCTCGGCGATGATTAATTGCTTGCTCACTTATTACCCCTTCCCCCCATCCCCCTTCCAGGGGAAAGGGGGTGACGGGTGTTCGGCCACGCTTCGCGTGGCCTCCGGTTCGTTGGCTGCGCTCGCCTTGGGGCGGCCCGGCGGCGGGCGCATAGGGTCGGCATCTTAAGCGTGCTTGATGCCAACTGGCAAGTTTGTCGAAAAACCCGGCTCAGCCAAGCCTTTGGTAGCGCCCACCCGGCAAGGGGGCAATCCGGCCATCCAGTTCAAGGGGCAACAGGCGGGCCAGCAGGGTTTCGGGGGGCAAGCCGCTGCGGGCGGCAAGGGTGTCGAGATCGCAGGGATCATGGCCCAGAGCATGCAGGATGGGGTCTTCCGCGCTCCTGGATGCCGCGGTATCGAAAGTCGGCGCTGGCGGGACGGCGCTCCCGCGCCCCCATCCCAGTTCTTCCAGAATGTCCTGCGCCGACTCGACCAGTTTGGCGCCCTGTTTGATGAGGGCGTGACATCCTTTCGATTGGGGGGAGTGAATCGAGCCGGGGATGGCGAACACCTCGCGTCCGGCTTCAGCCGCCAGCCGCGCCGTGATCAATGAGCCGCTCTGGCGTGCCGCTTCCACCACCAGGCAGCCCAGCCCCAGCCCGGCAATCAGGCGGTTGCGGCGCGGGAAATTGGCCGGCAGCGGTGGCGTGCCGAGGGGGAATTCACCGATGATCACCCCGTGCGCACCGATTTCACGCGCCAAGGCTTCATTGCGTGCCGGATAAATGCGGTCGATGCCGGTACCGATGACGGCGATGGTGGTGCCACCCCCCGTGGCGGCGAGCGCGCCGCGATGCGCAGCCGCATCGATACCCGCCGCCAGCCCGCTGACGACGACAAATCCGGCCGCGCAGAGCGTCGCGGCGAAGGCTTCGGCATTCGCTTCACCTTGTTTTGTCGCATTGCGGCTGCCAACAATGGCGAAGCCCGGGCGATTCAGCAAGCCGATGTCGCCCTTGGCATAGAGCAGTACGGGCGGGTCGGCGGCAGTCAGCAGCGCCTGCGGATAGGCGGCATCGGCGAGCGTAAGAATGTGGTTGCCGGGATGTTCGACCCAGTTTAGCGTGGCCTCGACCTCGGCACTGCAATCGTGACTGCGGAGACGAGCAATCAGACCGTCGCCAAGAATGCCGCGCAACGCCGTGGACGGCGCGTTGAAAATTGCCTCGGGTCCGCCCAGGACTTTCAGGAGTTGCCGCTGTGTCTCACCGCCGACGCCAGGAATCAGGGTCAGCCGCAGCCAGGCGGCTAATTCTTTCACCTCGGCAGCCTTGCCGCCGGGCCGCCCCAAGGCGAGGCGGCACGCGGCGCCAGCCGCAATCCGCACCCATGCACGAACGGGGGCACCCTGTAATAAACGAGCAAAGCGAGCAACAGTCACCTCCCCCGCGAGGGGGAGGCCGGGAGGGGGCGGGCGTTCAAGGTTGGCGCACGCGGTCGCCCGCCATAACCGGGCGCGCGGCATCGGTCACCAGACCGTAGGCAACGCGATCGAAGACACGAAAGATGAAAATCAGGCCATAACGCTCATCCGGTAGTTTATGGCTACGCAACTTGTCGTCCTCGAAACGGTTGCTGACGATGGCGCCAGTTCTGTAGAGCGCCAGCACATGGCCCATTTCGATGCCGTCGCGCGCACCGCGCGAGATCGAGATGATCGAGTTGCGCGCTCCCTCGCCAACCCCACCGTACAGGGCCAGCACCCTGCCGCTGATCTCTTGAGCAGGCACACGCGGGACATAACTCAGAACCTCGGGGCGACTGGCGGCAACCAGATAGTCGCCGCGGCCGATCTCCTGCCTGACACTGGTGATCGCCAGCGGTGTCGGCTCGCCATCCCCGGCGGGACGGGCTGTGCCCAGGAAAATCGCCTCCAACCCAAGCGTTTCACCGTTGTCCGGATCAATCAGCGGCTTACCTGGGCGAAAAACCTGCCACTGCTTGACGGCCGGATCCACACCCGTGGCGTAAATGGTGTCACCCGTCCCGGTATAAACACGATTTTCCTGGGTGGCCACCACGCGCGGCGCATTTTCGAACGCCAGGGCATCGATCACCAGCGGCTGTGCCAGGAATGGTTCAATCACCTGTGCCGGGATGGCGGGAATTTCCTTCGGCGTCGTCTCGATACGCACCTGGGGCTCGAGCTTGATCATCTGACCGAGCCGGAGTTGCGGTGTGGCGCCGTTGCGGTCAAGAATCACCACCTGTCCGGGATAGATGCGATGCGGATTTTTCACCTGCTCCGCATTCATCCTCCAAAGATCTGGCCAGCGATACGGGTCCCTGAGGAATTTCGCCGCAATGCCCCACAGCGTGTCGCCGGGAACGACGATGTGCCGGTCCGGAGCATCAGACGCAAGCTCGATGGATCGGGCGGCGGCGCTTGCCGGAACCGGGGCGCTCTGCGCGAGAACCGTGGTGGTTGCGGCGGTTGAAAAACTGAGAAGCAGCGCGAATATAATGCGTCGCATAACGGTAATGCTTTGCATAGGGGGATCCTCCGGCGTTTCAGGGATTCTGCCCGCAAATCCTTCAGGCATCAATCACTTCAAGGCAGTTTTCATGGCTCTGTTACCCATATTGCGCTACCCGGATCCCCGCCTGCACACCCGCGCCAAGCCCGTGGCGCGGGTCGATGCCGGCATCCGCAAACTGGCTGCCGACATGGCCGAGACCATGTATGCCGCGCCGGGCATCGGTCTGGCCGCCACCCAGGTGAATGTGCACCAGCGCTTGCTGGTGCTTGACATCACGGATGACAAATCGCAACTGCAAGTCTTCATCAACCCGGAAATCCTCTCGCGCGAGGGCGAATGCGCGGGCGAGGAAGGCTGCCTTTCCGTGCCCGGCATTTATGAAACGGTAAAACGTAGCGCACGCATCAAGCTGCGCGCCCTCGATCGCGACGGCAAGCCCTTCGAGCTCGACGCCGACGGCATGCTGGCCGTCTGTCTGCAACACGAAATTGATCACCTCGATGGCAAGGTGTTTGTCGAATACCTCTCCAATCTGAAACTTTCGCGCATTCGAGCGAAACTGGCCAAGCAAGCACGGATTACGGCGTGAAAGTTGCGTTCGCGGGAACACCCGAATTCGCCGCGGTCGCGTTGCGGGCGCTGATTGCTGCCGGCTTCGAGATTGTGCTGGTGTTGACACAGCCGGACCGGCCGGCGGGGCGCGGGCAAAAGCTGGTGGTGAGCCCCGTCAAGCAGGTGGCGCTGGCTGCGGGTATTCCCGTCCATCAACCGGAACGGCTCAAGGCTCCCGCCACCCATGCTCCGCTTATCGAGGCGGCGCCCGACCTGCTGGTAGTTGCCGCCTATGGCCTGATCCTGCCGCAGGCGGTACTCGACATCCCCCGGCGTGGCTGCCTCAACATCCATGCCTCGCTGCTGCCCCGCTGGCGCGGCGCGGCGCCGATCCAGCGCTGCATCGAGGCGGGCGATGCCGAGACCGGCGTGACCATCATGCAGATGGAAGCCGGCCTTGATACCGGCCCGATGCTGCTGGCGCACTCGCTTCGCGTCGGCGCCGGGCCGTCCCAAGACGACGCCCCCCCAGTGGGGGGCAGCGAGCCGGGGTTGCGAGCGCGGGGGGCCAATAGTGTCGGCGCTGGCGAAACGGCGGCAAGCTTGCACGACAAGCTGGCGATACTGGGCAGCCGGCTGATCGTTCTCGCGCTGCGCGAGTTCGAATCACTGAAAGCGGTGGTGCAACCCGCCGCCGGCGTTACCTATGCCAACAAGATCGCCAAGGCTGAAGCGGCGATCGACTGGCGGCTCCCCGCGGCGCTCATCGAGCGGCGCATCCGCGCCTTCGATCCCTTTCCGGGCGCCACGGCGCAACTCGGCGATTCCCTCATCAAAGTCTGGCGCGCCCTGCCGGAAAACGGCGCGGGCACACCGGGCACAATCATTGCCGTCAGCCCCTCCGGCATCACGGTAGCCTGTGGAGTAGGGGCGCTCAAATTGGTCGAGCTGCAAAAACCGGGCGGCCGCCGTCTCGCCAGCGCCGACTTTTTGCACGGCTTTCCGCTTGCCGTCGGCCAGGCTTTCGCCCTGCCGGCAGCGCAGTCCGGCGCGGCTGGCCCTCTTGGCGGATGAAAACGCCACCGCGCATCCAGCCCGGGCTGTCTGATTCACTTGCAGCGGCAGCGCGCGTCGTTGCCGCTGTCCTGGCTGGCCGGACACCTGATGCGACACTGGCGCAAACCGCGCCAGCGATCCGCCCGGCCACGCTGGATCTGGCCTATACGACCCTGCGCGACTTTGGTCGCGGCGACTACCTGCTCGGTCGTCTGCTGGACAAACCCCTCAAGGAAGCCGGGATTCGCGCCCTGTTGCTGGTGGCTCTGGCACGACTGGAGCGACGACCGGAAGACGCGCACACTGTTGTGGATCAGGCCGTCAAGGCTGCCGCCGGAATCGCCGGTGGACGGCTCAAGGGGCTGGTCAATGGCGTGTTGCGCAATTTCATGCGCCAGTGCGATGGCCTGCTGGCAGCGGCTGACGCTGACGCCATCGCGCACTGGCGGCATCCGGCATGGTGGCTGGATGCCTTGCGGGAAGCCTATCCGGCGCACTGGGAAGATGTCGCCGCAGCCGGCAATGCGCATCCGCCACTGTGCCTGCGCATCAATCGGCGCCGCGCCTCCAGCAATGACTATTCCAGCCAGGAACTGGCGGCCGCCGGGATTTCGGCCCAAATTCTCGACGATACGGCGCTGCTGCTCGACAAGCCGCTACCGGTCGAGCGGCTGCCCGGTTTCGCCGCGGGTCGCGTGTCGGTACAGGATTGGGGAGCGCAACGCGCCGCCACTCTGCTCGACCTGTCTGACGGCCAACGCGTGCTCGACGCCTGCGCCGCGCCCGGTGGCAAGACGGCCCATATCCTTGAGGGTGCCGCTGTACAACTGACCGCGCTGGAAATCGATGCGCGCCGATCGGCGCGCATCGAGCAGAATCTGCAACGCCTCGGCCTGAGGGCAAGCTTGCTGGTCGGTGACGCCTGCCAGCCCGCTGCCTGGTGGGATGGCCAGGGCTTTGACCGCATCCTGGCCGATGTACCCTGTTCCGCCTCGGGCGTGGTGCGCCGCCACCCCGACATCAAATGGCTGCGGCGCTCCGCCGATGTGGCGGGATTCGTACGCACCCAGGCGGCAATCCTCGATGCTTTGTGGCCTCTGCTCGCTACAGGGGGCAAAATGCTTTACTGTACTTGCTCTGTCTTTCCGCAAGAAAACGACGATCAGATGCGCGCCTTCGTGGCGCGCCACCCGGATGCCCGTCGCCGGCCGACGGGGAGTGATGCCCCGGAATTACAACTACTGCCTTCCGCCACGAATGACGGCTTTTATTACGCGCTACTGGAAAAAATGCCTTGAGTGGCTAATGCTGTTTGCCCTCCTGGCGGCGGGACTGTTGACGACGGGTGCTGCCCTGGCCGGCAGCATCGAGCCGAAAAGCGCCGTGCTGCTACCCGACGAGCGCGGTCATGCGCTCAGCGTGGAATTCGCCATCGACCTCGGCCCGCGCCTCGAAGAAGCCGTGGGCCGCGGCGTACCGCTCAACTTTCGCCTTGAATTCACGCTGTCCCGCAAACGCTGGTACTGGATTGACGAGCATATCGCCGGCCATGTGATCGAATATCGCCTCGGTTATCAGGCGCTGACGCGCCAGTACCGGCTGTCGCTGGGCGGCCTGCACCGCAATTTCGACTCGCTGGCCGAAGCACTGCAGGTGCTGGAGCATACCGCCCGCCTGCATGTCGTCGACCGGCCCGCGCTCATCCCCGGCGAGAACTACACGGCCGCGGTACGCCTGTCGCTCGACCATAGCCAGCTGCCCAAGCCACTGCAGATTGACGCACTGGCGGACCGCGACTGGCGTGTCGAAGCCAAAATCCTGCGCTGGGGCTTCGTGCCTGCCGTAGAAAAATGATTCTCGCGCTTTCAATTGTTGCCGGCTTGAGTGCCATGCTGGTATTCCTGCTCGCCACGGCGAGCGCCGACGCCACGCTGTTCGCCGAGCATACGACGCTGCTGCTCGGCATGAACGCGCTGGCGGCGCTGATCCTCCTCGGTTTGGTGGTGGCGCAATTGCGCCGGCTGTGGCGCGAATATCGCGGCGGCGTCTTCGGCGCGCGGCTCAAGTCGCGGTTGTTGCTGATGCTGGCGCTGATGGCGGTGGTACCGGGCGCGCTGGTATACGCGGTTTCGATGCAATTTGCGGTCAAGAGCATCGATTCATGGTTCGACGTGCGCATCGAGGCGGCGCTCGATGGCGGACTCGACCTCGGCCGCGGCGTGCTCGAAGCGATGCAGGATGACCTGCTGGCCAAGGGGCGCACCATGGCTTATGACCTCGCCGGCACGGCACTGGTCAGCCCCGTGCTGCTCAACCGACTGCGCGAACAAACCGGGGTGCAGGGCGCCACCCTGTTGACCAGCGCGGGACAGTTGGTGGCAAATAGCGGCGGCGGCGTGCAGGGGCTGCTGCCCGCGCTGCCCTCGACTGCCCAACTGCGGCAGGCGCGCCTCGGCACCGGCATCACGCGCATCGAGGGCGACACCTCCAGCGGGCTGGTGGTGCACGCCTTGATCCCCGTGGCCAGTTATAGCCTCGGCAGCGATCCGCTGATCCTGCAGCTGGAACAAGCCGTACCGACATCCATTACCCAAAGCGCCGCGCTGGTGGAGGGCGCGCGGCGCGAATACCAGGAACTGCAACTGGGGCGCGCCGGCCTGAAGCGGCTGTATACCCTGACACTGACCTTTTCGCTGTTGCTGGCCTTATTCGCCGCCGTGGCCCTCGCCTTTTTTCTCGCCGCACGCCTCGCCAAACCCCTGTTGATCCTGGCTGAAGGCACCCGCGCCGTGGCGGCCGGCGATCTCACGCCGCGCGCGGCACTGGCAACGGACGACGAACTGGGCGTGCTGACGCGCTCTTTCAATACCATGACCGCCCAGCTCAGCCAGGCCCGTGGCGAACGCGAAGCGGCCCACGCCTATCTAGAAGGTGTATTGACCAACCTGTCCACCGGTGTGCTGGCTTTTGATGGCGACTTCATGCTGCGCGCGGCAAACCGCGGGGCCTGCGCAATTCTCGGCGATGATCTGTGCGCAACCGTCGGCCGCCCGCTCGTTGCATGGCCGGACCGCGCCGAGTTCAAGGCCGCGATCCATGAGGGCTTCAGCGGGAGCGACGAGTGGCAGCGTCAGCTGGAAATCGACAGCCCATCCGGCGCACGGCAGATCCTGTTGTTGCGCGGCTCCACCCTGCCGGCAGCGGCAGGGCGCGTCGTGGTGTTCGATGACATCAGCCCGGTCATTGTCGCCCAGCGCGCGGCCGCCTGGGGTGAGGTGGCACAACGGCTGGCACACGAAATCAAGAACCCGCTCACCCCCATCCAGCTTTCCGCCGAGCGCCTGCAGATCAAGCTGGCCGATAAACTCGACAGCGCCAGCGCCGCCATTCTGGAGCGCGCAACGCGCACCATCGTCGACCAGGTCGAGTCGATGAAAAACATGGTCAACGACTTCCGCGACTACGCGCGCCTGCCGCCACCGCTGCCTGCGCCGCTGGACTTGAACGCGCTGGTTGCGGAAGTGCTTGAGCTGTATGAAGACGGCTCCGTGGCGGTCTTGGCAGACCTTGATCCGGCATTACCCCCCGTATTGGCCGATGCCGGCCAGATACGCCAGGTGCTGCACAACCTCCTCAAGAATGCCAGCGAGGCGATGGTCGAGAAAGTTGGCGTGACCGAAGGAAATCCCCGTGGGACTGGCGGGACAAAGTGCCCCACAGCGGGTACGGCGGTCACGGTGACGACCAGAAGCGGCCGCATGGCAAGCCTGTCGGTCACCGATCACGGCCCGGGGTTCCCGCCGCAAATACTGGCACGCGCCTTCGAACCCTACGTAACGACCAAGGCCAAGGGCACCGGACTCGGGCTGGCGATTGTCCGGAAAATCGTCGATGACCATGGCGGTACCATTCGGCTCGCCAACCGGACCAATGAACAAGGGGGCGGCGCTGAAGTAAGCATGCAATTACCCTTACATCAGCATTCCCGTCAGGACGGCACGGCGGCATAATCACGTTCCATGTCACAAATCCTGGTCGTCGACGACGAAGTCGGCATTCGCGAACTGCTTTCGGAGATTCTCACCGACGAGGGCCACGATGTCGTCACCGCGGAAGATGCCGCGACGGCACGCGCGCGGCGCGATAACGCACGGCCCGATCTGGTGCTGCTCGACATCTGGATGCCCGACACCGACGGCGTCACCTTGCTCAAGGAATGGGCGGCAGCCGGTCAGCTGACCATGCCGGTGGTGATGATGTCGGGCCACGCCACCATCGACACCGCGGTGGAAGCCACCCGCATTGGTGCCGTCGGCTTCCTTGAAAAGCCCATCGGCATGCAGAAACTGCTCGCCAGCGTCAAACAGGCCCTCGACCGCGCCCCGCGCCGCGGCAGCGTGCTGTCGTTGGCGGCCTTTCCGCGCTCGGCGGCACTCAAGGATTTGCGGCGGCGCCTCGAGCAGGTGTCCGGCAAAAGCCGTTTGCTATTGCTGCGCGCGCCCGCCGGATCGATCACCGAACTGGCGGCGCGCACCCTGCAGCCGCCCGGCAAGGCTTGGCTCGACCTGAGCCATGACTCGCATCCGCTGACCCTCGATCTCATGATCCAGTCCGCGGGCGGGGTGCTCTATTGCAGCGAACTGGCGCGCCTGACCCGTCTGCAGCAAAAGAACCTGGCGTTTGCCGTGGAACGCCTGGAAAAGCACAACCTGCGGCTGATTGCCGCCACCGTAATGGATGCCGCACAGCTGGCCGCACAAGGCTGGGAAGAAGACCTGCTGAAAGTGTTGTTCGACGTCAGTATCGGCCTGCCGTCCCTGGCGGAGCTCAAGGACGATGTGCCCGACCTCGCCACACACATCCTGACGCAACTGGTCGAGGCCGGCGAGGTGTCCAACCGGCATATCTCCGTTGCCGCGCAGAACGCCCTGCGCCAGCATGCCTGGCCCGAGGGCTACGCCCAGTTGAAGAGTGTCGTCAAGTCGCTGGCGCTGGCCGCGCTCGAAGAGGAGATCGGCGCCGAGGATGTGCAGCACCTATTGACGCCCGGCGCTGCGGCCCTGCCCGAAATCCCGCCCGGCCTGCTGCCCGAGATGCTGACGCTGCCCCTGCGCGAGGCGCGCGAGATGTTCGAGAAGCTCTACTTCCAGCACCACCTGCGGCTCGAGGGCGGCAGCATGACGCGGCTGGCCGAGAAGACCGGCCTCGAGCGTACCCACCTGTATCGCAAGCTGAAGGATCTCGGCCTGCGCAACGCCACGAAAGAGAACGAGGAATGAAGATTTTGATTCTCGGCGCCGGCCAGGTGGGCGCCAGCGTGGCCGAGGCGCTCTCGTCGGAAGCGAACGACATCACCGTTATCGACCAGAACCGCGCGGCGCTCGCCGAACTGGCCGACCGCCTCGACGTGCGCACGGTAGCTGGCAATGCCGCCTACCCCACCGTGCTTCGCGAGGCCGGCATCGAGGACACCGACATGCTGGTGGCGGTAACGCAGTCCGACCAGACCAATCTGGTCGCCTGCAAGATCAGCCGCACCATGTTTCACGTGCCGACCCGCATCGCCCGCCTGCGCTCCCATGACCTCCTCGATCCGGAACTGCTGTCGGATGAAAATTTCGCCGTCGATTACGCCATCTGCCCCGAACAGGACATCACCGATTACATCGGCAAGCTGATCGAATTTCCCGAGGCGCTCCAGGTGCTCGAATTCGCCGCTGGCGCTGTAACACTCATCGGCGTACGCGCCTATCCGGGCGGTCTGTTGGTCGGCAAACCCATTCGCGCCATGCGCGACCACCTGCCGGCCAACGTCGATGCCCGCATTGCCGCCATCTTCCGCGAACACCAGCCGATCGAGCCCGACGGCGACACCACCGTGGAACCCGGCGACGAGGTCTTTGTGGTCGCCGACAGCAAACATATTCGCCATGTCCTGAAAGAGCTGCGCCGCTCGCTGGAACCCGTCAAGCGGGTGATGATCGCCGGCGGCGGCAATATCGGCCTGCGGGTCGCGGCGATGCTGGAGAAAAATTACCAGGTCAAACTGATCGAGCTCGACCGGCAGCGTGCCGAAATCATTGCCAACAGTCTCGGCGATACGCTGGTGCTCGCCGGCGAGGCCACCGACGAAAATCTGCTGGCGCAGGAAAATATCGATGAAACGGATATGTTCCTCGCCCTGACCAACGACGACGAAGACAACATCATGGCCGCCTCGCTGGCCAAGCGACTGGGCTGCAAGCGCGTGCTGGCCCTGATCAACCGCCGCGCCTACGCCGACATGGTGCAGGGCGGCCCGATCGACATCGGTTTGAGCCCGGCGCAGGTGTCGATCGGCGCCCTGCTCACCCATGTGCGGCGCGGCGACGTCGCCCGCGTGCATAGCCTGCGGCGCGGCGCGGCCGAGGCGCTCGAACTGATCGCCCACGGCGACAAGCAGACCTCCAAGGTCGTCGGCCGGCGCATCGACGAGCTGCCGCTCATCAAGGGGGCGCACATCGGCGCCATCGTCAGGCGCACCCATGACCCAGAGATCATCTACAAGGATGGGCTGCCCTCCAGGGAATACCTTGACCGCGTCATCATCCCCCACCACGACACGGTGATCGAGAGCGACGACCACGTCATCGTTTTCTGCACGCGCAAGCGTGAAGTCACCCAGGTCGAAAAACTGTTTCAGGTCGGCTTTCACTTCCTGTAACCACCCACCATGCACCGGTTTTATCCGCTGCTCCGTGTCTTTGGCGCGCTGCTGATTGGTTTTTCAGTCTGCCTGGCTGTGCCGATGACCCTGTCCTGGGTAGTCGGCGATGGCGCGCATGCGGCCTTCGATACGGCCGTCATCGCCGCCCTGCTGTGCGGACTGGCGCTCTATCTCGGGCTATACCGCGAAAACCGTGAAATGAAGGTCCGCGACGGCTTCTTGCTCGTCGTGCTGGTGTGGACGGTGCTGCCATTCTTCGCCTGCCTGCCCTTGTACCTGCATCTGGACATCTCCTTCACGGATGCCTATTTCGAGGCGACCTCGGGGCTCACCGCCACCGGTTCCACAGTGCTCAGCGGCATTGACAAACTCCCCCTGTCGCTCAATTTCTGGCGCACTTTCATGCACTGGATCGGCGGCATGGGTGTCGTCGTGCTGGCGGTGGCGATCCTGCCGCTCCTGGGTATCGGCGGTCGGCAGCTGTTCAAAACCGAAGTGCCCGGGCCGATGAAAGAGGCCAGCCTGACGCCGCGCATCGCCGAAACCGCCAAAGGATTATGGCGCGTCTATCTCATCCTCACCGCCGCCTGCGGCGTGACCCTGTGGTTGCTCGGCATGGAGCCGTGGGACGCGCTGATGCACGCCTTTTCCACGCTGGGCCTGGGCGGCTTTTCCACCAAGGACGCCAGCCTCGGCCATTTCGCCAGCCTCCAGATCGAAATCGCCGTGATGTTTTTTGCGCTGCTCTCCGGCCTCAACTACGCCACGCACTTCCTGGCGCTCAACGGGCGCTCGATCAAACCCTATCTGCGCGACCCCGAGGCGCCCTATTTTTTCGGCGTGCTGGGAATCTCCGTTCTGGCACTGACGCTCTATCTGCTTGCGCTGGGCGTCTTCGCGGATTTCGGCACGGCACTGCGCTATGTCGCCTTCCACTCGATCTCGCTGGCGACCTCGCTCGGGCTGTCGACCACCGATTACGGCCAGTGGCCGTTCTTCGCCCAGATCTGGATGCTGTTCCTGGGCAGCTTCATCGCCTGTTCCGGCTCGACCGGCGGCGGCCTCAAGATGATCCGCGCGATGATTCTCTACAAGCAGGTCTACCGCGAACTCATCTGCGCCATGCATCCCAGCATCGTCCGGCCGGTGCGCATCCGTGGCAGCGTGATACCGCAACACGTGCTCTCGGGCGTGATGGCTTTCGGCTTCATCTACATGGTCAGCATCGTCTCGCTGACCCTGTTGATGTCATTCACCGGCCTGGACATCGTCACCGCATTTTCCGCGGTCGTCGCCACGCTGAACAACACCGGCCCCGGCCTAAATCTCGTCGGCCCGGCGACGACTTTCGCGATCCTCACCGACTTCCAGACCTGGATCTGCACCTTCGCCATGATTCTCGGTCGACTGGAAATCTTCACCTTGCTGGTCGTGCTGACGCCTGCTTTCTGGCGCAAATGAACCCGCCCGCCGCCGTGATGCGGTTCTACCCGCTGCTGCGCGTCTTTGGCGTCTTGCTGATGGGGTTTGCGCTCACCCTGTTGGCGCCATTGCTGCTGTCCTGGGTTTGGCGGGATGGTGCCGCGACGGCTTACGACGAAGCCTTTCTGCTGAGCTTTGGTGCCGGATTCATGCTTTGGTGGGTGGCCCGCCATGAAAAACACGAGCTCAAGGTGCGCGACGGCTTCCTCATGGTGGTAATGGTGTGGACCCTGCTGCCCGCATTCGCCTGCCTGCCGCTGCTTTTTCATCTGAATATCTCCTTCACCGACGCCTATTTCGAGGCCGTTTCCGGGCTGACCACCACCGGAGCGACGGTGCTCGCCAACCTCGACACGCTGCCGCCGTCGATCAACCTCTGGCGCGGCATGATGGTCTGGCTGGGCGGCATGGGCCTGATCGTGCTGGCCGTGGCGATCCTGCCGCTGCTGGGCATCGGCGGCCGACAAATGTTCAAGGCCGAAACACCGGGACCGATGAAGGATTCCCAGCTCACGCCACGCATTACCCAAACCGCCAAGGGGCTGTGGGTGGTGTATGCCGCGATCACGCTGGCCTGCATCGTGAGCTACCGGTTGGCAGGCATGAGCTGGTTCGACGCGGTGATGCACGCCTTCACCACCATGGGACTGGGTGGATTTTCCAGCCATGATGCCAGCTTCGGTCATTGGGATTCGCCGGCCATCGAAGCCGTGGCCATTCTCTTCATGCTGATTGCCGGCATGAACTTCGCCACCCATTTCCTTGCCGTGCATCGTCAATCTTTTTCGCCCTATCGGCGCGACCCGGAAGCCGGCGGGTTCCTGCTTGTCACCGTGGGTAGCGTACTCGGCATCGCGCTGTATCTTTGGCAGCTCGGCGTCTATCCGGAGTTCGCCACGGCGCTGCGCTATGCCGCCTTCAATGTGGTGTCGATCGCCACCACCACGGGATACGCCAGCACCGACTACAACCTCTGGCCCATCTTCGCCCCGCTCTGGATGTTGCTGCTCAGCTGCTTCGCCACCAGCGCCGGCTCGACCGGCGGCGGCCTCAAGATGGTTCGCGCGATGATCCTCTACAAGCAGGTCTATCGCGAACTGATCCGCGCCATGCACCCCAGCGCCGTCTGGCCGGTGCGGATTGGCGGCAGGCCGGTGCCGGGCAACATCCTGTCGGCAGTCATGGCCTTTGGCTTTATCTACATGTGCAGCATTTCGCTACTGACCCTGTTGATGACTTTTTCCGGGCTCGAAATCGTCAGCGCCTTTTCGGCGGTCGTCGCCAGCATCAACAACACCGGCCCCGGCCTAAACCAGGTTGGCCCCGCCACCACCTTCGCGGTGCTCACCGATTTTCAGACCTGGATCTGCACCTTCGCCATGCTGCTCGGCCGACTGGAAATGCTCACCCTGCTCGTAGTTCTCACACCGGCGTTCTGGCGAATTTAGCTCAATCCCCGAAGTTCGTTCCCACGCGCCGTGCCGACAGCACCCAGGGATGATCCGGCGGCACGGTCTTGACCTTGCCGGCGGTGTCTTCGAGCTTGACCGGGCGGATGTCCTCGCCCTTGGCCGCCACCAGCACGCCGTAGTGTTTCTTGGCGATCAGGTCGGCGGCGGCGGTGCCGAGCCGCGTCGCGAGGATGCGATCAGCCGCCGAAGGCGTGCCGCCGCGCTGCAGGTGACCCAGAATCGTCAGACGCGCTTCCAGACCGGTGAGCTTTTGCAGCCGCTGAGCGAGCAGCAGGGTACGGCCGGCATAGACGAGCTCGGCGGCGTCGGCGGCAGTGTCGTCGTTCTTGTCATCCTTGTCGGCTTTATTGACCTTGGCGGCTTTGGGGATGGGTTTCTTCTTGGTTTTTACGGCCACCTGCGCCGCCAGATCCTGCACCGAAATTGCGCCTTCGGCGACAGCGACAATCGAAAATGGCTTGCCGCCGCGCGCGCGTTCGCGAATCGCCTCGGCCACGGAAGCGACGTCATAGGGAATCTCGGGCAGGAGAATCACGTCGGCGCCGCCGGCGATGCCCGCGCCCAGCGCCAGCCAGCCGGCACGGTGACCCATGATCTCGACGACAATGATGCGGTGGTGGCTGTGCGCGGTGCTGTGCAGGCGGTCAATCGCCTCGGTGGCGATGCCCAGCGCGGTGTCGAAACCGAAGGTGATGTCGGTGCCGAAGACGTCGTTGTCGATGGTCTTGGGCAGGGTGATGACGTTGAGACCCTTTTGTTTCAGGCGCAGCGCATTCTTGATCGTCCCGCCGCCGCCCAGGCAGACCAGGCAGTCGAGGTGGTTGTCATGGTAGTTGCCGACGATGGCGTCGGTCATGTCGAGCACCTTGCCCCCCACCGGCATCTTGTGCGGCTTGTCGCGGCTGGTGCCGAGAATGGTGCCACCGCTGGTGAGGATGCCCGAGAGCTGGCCCCCGGAAAGCGACATCGTGCGGTTTTCCATCAGGCCGCGAAAGCCGTCGCGAAAACCGATGATGTGCATGCCGTGGTGGCCCATGGCCGCCTTGCCGACACCGCGAATCGCCGCGTTGAGGCCGGGGCTGTCGCCACCGGCAGTGAGTATGCCAATGTGTTGGGTCATGCTGCCTCCATTCGAGAAGCGGATATTGTCCGCCATTTCGGAATGGCCGGCATGCGATAATTCAATCACTCGATAGGATTCAGGATTCGCGACCATGGCCCGTCCCAAGAATGACAACTTTTTGCGCGCCCTCTTGCGCGAACCGGTGGATTACACCCCCCTCTGGCTGATGCGGCAGGCGGGCCGTTATTTGCCCGAATACAACGAGACACGCCGCCGCGCCGGCAATTTTCTCGCACTGTGCAAGAACCCAGGCTACGCCTGCGAGGTGACGCTGCAACCGTTGGCGCGTTACGACCTCGATGCCGCCATCCTGTTTTCCGACATTCTGACCGTGCCCGACGCCATGGGCCTGGGCCTGTATTTCGCCGATGGCGAGGGCCCGAAATTCGAACGGCCGCTGCGCGAGGAGTGGGCGATCCGCGACCTTGCCGCGCCCGATCCCTATCATCATCTGCGCTATGTGATGGATGCGGTGGCCGAGATCCGCCGTGCCCTGAACAACAGCGTGCCGCTGATCGGCTTTTCCGGTTCGCCGTTCACCCTCGCCTGCTACATGGTCGAGGGCGGCGGCTCGGCCGATTTCCGCACGGTCAAGACCATGCTCTACGACCGGCCCGATCTCCTGCACCACATTCTGAAAGTGAATGCCGAGGCGGTGACGAATTACCTGAACGCCCAGATCGAATCGGGTGCGCAGGCGGTGCAGATTTTCGATACCTGGGGTGGCGCGCTGTCGCATGCCGCCTACCGCGAATTTTCGCTGGAATACATGCAACGCGTGATTGCCGGGCTGAAGAAAACCCATGACGGCGAACGCGTTCCCTGCATCGTCTTCACCAAGGGCGGCGGCCAGTGGCTGGAAGCCATCGCCGCCAGCGGTTGCGATGCCGTCGGCCTCGACTGGACGACCGACATCGGCGACGCGCGCCGGCGTGTCGGTGACAAGGTCGCACTGCAGGGCAACTTCGACCCGATGGCCTTGTTTGCCTCGCCTGCCGCGGTGGCAGCCGAGGCAACGCGCATCCTCGACAGTTATTGCGGAGCCGCAGGCGATTGCGTAGCCGCAGGCGCAGTCGGCGGCGGCAACACCGGACACGTCTTCAACCTCGGCCACGGCATCAACCAGCACACCCCGCCCGAGAATGTGACCGTACTCGTCGACACCGTGCACGGCCATAGAAAAATTTAAGTCAGGCCGGGAACCCTTTATTTGCATCGGTGTCGAACCACCCCCTCAGCCAAGCCGCACTGTAAAAGGGTTTCGGCGAGGTGCAAATAGTTGACTTATTCACAGAATGATGGTCTCAAGATTTTCTGTCCGATCATGGCCATGCTGGCTCCGCACCCATTTAACTCTTTGTATTTGAAGACATTAAAGTGGTCGCAATGTTACATTAGTATGACCAAACCAGCGGACATGCAAAACAAGCGGGATATTTCGTAGGGTTATTCACAAAGTTATCCACAAATCTGCGGCTGGCTAAAAATCGCTTTGCTGCCAAGCGATTAAGCTAATTAACGAATAATTATTTTAAAGAACGGCACTAAATCAGCACCCCAAACACCCAGTGACCATTCTGCAAATTGCCCTCGATGTACCGCTGCCGCGCCTGTTCGACTATCGACTGGCGGGTGAAATTCAGGGCAATCCGGTCGGGCGGCTGGTCAAGGTTCCCTTCGGACAGGGTGTCCGGTTCGGCGTGGTGGTTGGCGAAGTTGCCGCCAGCGACCAGCCGGCCGAAAAACTGAAAGCTGCCGAACTCATCGACGACCTGCCCGCGCTGCCGGCCGACTGGCTGGAGTTGTGCGGTTTCTGCTCCCGCTATTACCACTACCCGCTCGGCCAGGTCGTCACCTTTGCCTTGCCGCCGCTGTTGCGGCGCGGGAAGAAGCCGCGGGCGCTAAAAGACAAGGTGGACGCCGTACCGCCAGTCCCGCAAAAGGGATTCCCTTCGGTCACGCCGACTTTGCCAGTCGCCATGCCGGATCAAGCCTTTGCCATCGACGCGATCAACGCGGCATCCGGCTTCCAGACCTTCCTGCTGCATGGCGTCACCGGCAGCGGCAAGACCGAGGTTTATCTGCGCGCCATCGCGGCCGTGCTCGAACGCGGCGGGCAGGCGCTGATGCTGGTGCCGGAAATTGCCCTGACGCCCCAGCTTGAATCCAGAGTAAGCGCCCGCTTTCCTGGCACTCACGTCGTCTCCGCGCATAGCGGCGTGGCGGACGCGGCGCGAGCGCGCGCCTTCCTCGCCGCGCTGGAAGGTCGCGCCGCCATCGTGCTCGGCACGCGGCTCTCGGTATTCATGCCGTTGCCGCGCCTGCAACTGATTGTCGTCGATGAAGAGCACGACGCCTCCTTCAAGCAGCAAGACGGCTTGCGTTACTCGGCCCGCGACGTGGCGATCTTTCGTGCCCGGCAGCGCGACATTCCCATCGTGCTGGGCTCGGCGACGCCTGCGCTGGAGACGTTTCACCATGCCGCCAGCGGCCGTTACACCAAACTCGACCTGCCACTCCGTGCCGTTGCCGCCGCCATGCCCACGGTGACGACGATCGATACGCGCAAGCAGAAACTGCAGGATGGCCTCTCCGCAGAGATGATTTCCGCCATCGGCGAGCGCTTGGGGCGAGGCGAACAAAGCCTGATCTTCCTCAACCGCCGCGGCTACGCCCCGGTGCTGGCCTGCCCGGCCTGCGGCTGGATTTCGCACTGCCGGCGCTGTGCCGCCAATCTCGTCTTGCATCTCGCCGACCGTCGGCTACGCTGTCACCACTGCGGGCTGGAAGTGATGA